>CAIJUJ010000035.1 GCA_903823865.1 uncultured bacterium | reverse complement strand
CCGCCCCTCTTTTTGTTTGTTTGACAATTATACAAATTTTGTTAACTTTAATACAGATTTATCAGTTCTACACAAATAATTCGGGTCTATTACACGACTTTGAATTTATATTAATTAAATTTCGTAAAACAGGAGGAAATATGGATAATGATACGTTGTGGAAAGTTTTATACGCCATGAAGTTGCCCGCATTCAAAAAATCAATGATGAGATTGGAGAGTCAGCAGAAAGATGATATGTTGTTATTTTTTTCTGACAAGTCAGGAGGGAGTAAAAAACAAGATTTTTCTCTCGCTTTAATAAACCGCTTACCAGAACCAAATAGAACAAACCTTTTCGAAAAGGCGTTGAAATGTTGCTTGGATGTTGGATATGGGTATGGAGTAAAAAGAATACTTAAATTCTATAACAAAAGAAAACTGGTTGACATATTTAAACATCACGAAAAAAGGATACTGACCGACGAAGAGATAGTAAGAACACACAACGCCAGAACAAAAATACTTGAAAGCGTCCTGGCTATCTATCTTGAGAAACCAACTTCGATCAAGTTTTCTGTTTTTTTAAAGATCACAAAAATACTAGATCGTGACCCAAAAACAGAAGAGCTTGAGAAAATACTAAAAGCTCATGTCGATAAGGGAACAACAGAAATTACCAAAATAGCAGAAATGCTATTGCAGAAACAAAAAGAGATTTAATTTTACAAACCGCACTTCGAAAGGGGTGCGGTTTTTTTGTTTGACAATTACCACAATTCTGCTATTTTCTAGTTAGAGAAGTACGCAATTATTATAATAATTGTTTCAAAAAAGGAGGAGTTATGTCTGGAAATATTGATATATCTTTGTTTGTACCTTCAGTTGAATTTTTGGCAATTTTAGTGCCAGTTAGTTTCATTGCACTTGCTTGTTACATTATTTATCACGTAAGCAAACGGGAGGAGGTGTAAAATGGCAATTAGATACAACTGCCCTAGATGTCCACAACACGGAATTTTAAGGGAAGAAATCTGCCCAACATGTAAGGAAAAGGCAGATATACTTCTACAGTGTGAATGCGGGCAATTTTTTGAAGAAGGAAAGAAATGTCCAAAATGTGTTGGTAAGTTGTCCCATACAGAAATAGAAAAACCAACAACACATAACGGACAAACTCAAAAATCTTTCTGGGACATCGTACTAAAGATTTTTGAGAAAATATTTGGAGAGTGAGAGACCCCGGCGTGACACCGGGGCTTTTTCTATTAAAAATTAATTATTACTATTCACCTTCATCGTCGCAGTATCTCTACCGTCAACAACTATTGATTCAAGTCCTTCGGCTCCCCCTTTTGCAGTTTTCTTAAAAATTTCTAGTTCACTTGGTTTGTATTTTCCAAGAATCAAAGCTGTGACATCTTTTTCTCCAAAAGGCTTTTTCATTTTGCCACTTGCAGTGACAGGAGAAATTCCAACTCTCATTCTTATAAACGCTTCTGTTTTTATTGCTTTCATAATAGAGCCAACACCTTTGTGTCCACCGGCACTTTTATTAAATGAAATTTTTATTTTTCCAAAAGGCAAATCAAGGTCGTCGTGCACCACGACCAATGTCTCTGCTGCTTTTTTACTTTTTACCAAAGAGCGAACAGCATCACCGGACTTATTCATATAAGTATTTGGTTTTATCAAAAGCACAGAATTTTTTCCGAGTTTTGTTTTTACAACATCGGACTTAATTTTTTTGTCTTCAGTCCAATCTTCTTCGTTTATTTTTTTAGCAAAAGCATCCACAATCATTCTGCCTGTATTGTGTCTGGTATTTTCATATTCCTGTCCCGGATTTCCGAGACCAACAATTATATAATTCATATAAGGTAGTATAAAGTCGAAAGTCCATAAAGTCAAAAGTTTAAAAAATATTTTGTATTTACTTTACGACTTTATAGACTTTACAGACTTTTGACTAATAAAACTTGCTTTTAGTCATTTTTTACTATATAATAGTATGTAAATATCAATTTTAGTCATATTTTAAGCCCTAAAATCTGCTTTGCAGATTCGGGCGAACAGTTTTAATAAACTGTTTTAGCCAAATTTCAATGCAACAAACCAAATCATTTTTAAAAGAAACACTGTACATTGTCGTAATTTCATTAATTATTGTACTACCTATCCGAGCATTTATCGCTCAACCCTATGTCGTGTCCGGTGCATCAATGGACAACACATACCAAGATGGAAATTATTTAATCATTGACGAGATTTCATACAGATTTCAATTACCAAAAAGAGGCGAGGTTATAGTTTTGAAAGCACCAGCTTCAGCACTTGAATTACAAAAAGTTCCAACCACAAAAACTGTTTATTATATAAAAAGAATTATCGGCCTTCCGGGAGAAACAGTTGAGATAAATGGCGATGAGGTAAAAATTTACAATAAAGAAAATCCAGATGGAAAAGTTTTGAGCGAACCTTACGTAAATATAGACAAAAATGTGCCTTCACAGTTTACAGACATTAAGGAAAAAGTAACCTTAAAAGATAACGAATATTTTGTAATGGGAGACAACAGACACAACAGCTCGGACTCAAGACTTTGGGGAATTTTACCAAAAGTAAACATAATCGGGAAATCATTTATCAGATTATTTCCTTTCAACGAAATAGGCACAAATCCAGGAGATTATTTTAATTATTAGGACGTCATTGCGAGCGAAGCGTGGCAAACTAGACAAAAAAACTAAAATGAAAAAAGCAATAAAAAAAGTTAAGAAAGCAAAAAAAAGTAAAAGCAAAAAAGTAAGTTATATAAACTTTTTGCCTATAAACAAAATGGCTGAAGCTTCGCTTTACTTTGGATTCACACCCACAAAGGCACTTCAAATTACAAAAGATGACGTTCACAAAGCTTCATCTTTGAAAGACGCTTACACAAAAAATGTCTCTGGTTTGCCTTGGATTTTTTCTCAGGTTTTTGCAGAAGAAAGAATCGCCCTACTTCGCGAATATTTAGAAAAAAACCTTTCATCACTTCCCCAACCAGTCATGCTTGTTCACGAAACTGACGTTATAAAAGAAAGAGCAAAACACACAATAAACCTTGAAGTTATGGGTACAAATAGAAGCATCGCTGAAGCAATGCTTATTAAAACCGCTGTTTCAATTTTGAAAGATAATGGTTATAAAGATTTTACAATTGAAATAAACAGCATCGGTGATAAAGAATCAATGAATAAATTTTCAAGAGAACTTACAAACTATTACAAGAAAAATTTAAATAGTCTTTCAGCTCACTGCCGACAAAACTTTAAAAAAGATGCTTTGTGTTTATTGCACTGTGAAGAATGTGATCCAACAGGCAAACTCAAAGAAGCTGCGCCAACATCTATTAGCTGTCTTTCAGACGCAAGTCGAGAGCACTTCAAGGAAGTTTTGGAATTCATAGAAACAATGAATATTCCTTATAAAATAAACAATAATTTAGTCCCAGACAAAAAATACTGTTCAGGCACAATCTTTCAAATAAAAGAAAATCTAAGTGATGGAAAAGAAGGTGAAACTCTAGCAGTTGGTTTTAGATATGATGGAATTGCACAAAAAGTTGGGCACAAAAGAGACAATCCTGGCGTTGGAATTAAAATTTTCTTGAAGAAAAAAGCTGTCATCCGAAAAGTTTCAAAAGTAGAAAAACCTGTCGCATTTTATATTCAACTTGGTGATGAAGCAAAACATAAAAGCTTGGAGATAATTGAAATGTTAAAACAAGAAAAAATATTTGTTCATCATATGCTTGGGCGAGATAAATTTGGAAGTCAGTTTGCACACGTAGAAAAAACAAAAGTTCCTTACGTAATTATCATGGGTAAAAAAGAATTTTTGGAAGGTTCGGTTGTTATAAGAGAAAATGTAACAAGAACACAACAAAGTATTCCTGTTCATCAGTTGGCGGAACACATTAAGAAAATTAAAAGTTGAAACAAAAATACCGGATGTAGAAATTTAAAAAATAATTAGCTGGCCATAATCTTATAGCCAGCTAATTTATTCTAAAAATTACTTCTTTATCTTATCTACAAACCCAGTGGTACTTCCATCCTTGTCGATAGTTTTGTAGTCATGATCTGACTCGCTACTACCAATATCTCCACCACTACCACCTAACAACCAAACAAAAAACCAAACAACGAGGACTATACTCAGTACAATTTCAGTTAAATTCGGTGCAAACATAATACCAAGAATTACTAAAATAAATATCTCTTTCATAATTCCTCCTTTTACAAAAAGTGAAACTTGAAAAATAGATTTGCTATGCTTACTTCCATTTAAAATATTAACACTATAATTATAAGCCGTCAAATATTATATCTAGGTGGTTCAATCTTGATAAGATATTTTTTTATCACTTTAATCTAAATGCATAATTTTGTATTGCATTATTCTATTCTAAGTGTTAATATCGTAACCCATGGCAATTAATATAGAAATCAGCAAAAATAGTAACGAGAGCAACGCAAGTATGCTTAGACGTTTTACTAAGAAAGTTCAAGGCTCTGGAGTACTTCCAAGAGTTCGCTCTATAAGATATGCAAAAAGAGATCTTTCTCATTATAAAACAAAAGTTCAAAGATTGTCTTCTATAGCCAAAAAAGCTGAAATAGAAGAACTTATAAGAATGGGTAAAATGGCAGACAGAAACGACGCTCAATCAAGACAAGGTGCGAAGAAATAGTTTAAAAGTTTCAAGTTAAAAGTTGAAAGTAAAAATAATAATTAACTATTCGTATTCATTCGTATCATTTGTATAATTCGTAAATTCGTATGTTTATCTTAATAAATGAAACTAAGGGCAGGCTTCCAAGCTTGCCTTTTGACAAAATAAAAAACAAAATTCTTGGTGAAAAATACGAGCTAGATTTGGTGTTTGTAAATGAGAAAAAAATTCATGCACTAAATAAAACTTACAGACACGTAGATTCACCGACAGATATTCTCAGCTTCCCTATTGAAAAAAATTCTGGGGAAATATTTATATGCGAAAAAGTGGCGATAAAAAAGGCAAAATTATTTGAAAGAAAATATGACAATTTTATTGCCTTTCTTTTTATTCATGGGTGTGTTCATCTTTTGGGAAATAAACATGGAAGCAAAATGGAAGCTATTGAAACTAAATTTAGAAAACTTTTCAAAATATAGTAATTTATCAACAGTTTTTCTCGTTTCCACTACTCGCAATTAGAATCTCTTCTTGTTATAATAAAGGCAAATATGTATCTTGTGGTACATCCCATTTAAATTTATGTCACAAAAAATTTCAGTTGGAATAGACATCGGAACATACCAAATCAAAGTTGTGGTATCTGAAAGTGTTTTGACTGAAGACGGCTCATATACTCCCAAAATAATTGCGACTGGTGAAGCCGAATCAAAAGGCTTGAGACATGGTTATATTATAAATATTGTTGATGTAACACGTTGTATCAAAATCGCTGTCGCTCAAGCTGAAAAAAATGCAAAAATAAAAATAAGGAAAGTTTATATTTCGATTGGTGGTATTGGCCTTAGCTCAATGATTAGTAAAGGTTCTGTCATGACAACGCGGGCCGATATGGAGATCACTGATTTAGATGTAAAAAATGTTTTATTTGAAGCAGAAGCATCTTTACCTTCATCAGCTATTCTTAACAAACAAATTGTTCAGGTTATTCCTCAAGCATTTAAAATAGATGGTCAACTACTTATGGGCAGGCCTGTCGGAATGAAAGGTACAAAGCTTGAAGCAAAAGTTTTATTTATTGTTTCTTTAAAGCAACACCTAACTGATATCATAAAAGCCGTTGAAGATGCTGAGATTGATATTATTGATATTATTCCTTCACCTATTGCAGCCAGCATAGTTTCGCTTACAAAGAGTCAGAAGATCGCTGGGTGTATTTTGGTAAACATTGGTTCCGAAACAGTATCTCTTGCAGTATTTGAAAATAATATTCCAATATCTTTGGAAGTTTTCCCTATTGGTAGTGCTGACATAACAAATGACATTGCACTTGGTTTTCGTATTCCTATTACAGAAGCAGAAAATATTAAACTCGGTTGTACTGGAGAAATGCCATATCAAAAAAAGAAATTAGATGAAATTATTATGGCAAGGCTTTCGGATATTTTTGAATTAATTGAAGCACACCTAAAAAAAATCGGTAGAAGCGGACTTTTACCTGCGGGAATTATTCTTACTGGTGGTGGCTCTGGGATAGATACAATAGAAGATATTGCTCGCGCATCTTTAAAACTCCCATCAAAAGTGTCTTGCGTTGATGTAATAACTGCTTTAAAAAATAGTCATCTCCAGGATTCATACTGGTCTGTCGCTTATGGACTTTCGGTCTTCGGGTTAAATTTAAATGAAGAAGATAACTCAACAGAGATATTTATTGTCGCAAAAAACACAACAAATAAGGCATTTAGGGGGTTATCTGATTGGTTTAAGAGGTTCCTTCCGTAGAATGGAGAATAGACACGGATTAAAACGAGAAAATACAAAAAACGGGTTCATAAATGAACCCGTTTTTACTTATTTCTAGCCTGCCCTTAATTTTTCCAAAAGAACATCTTTTGCTTGCTTTTTGTCATTTTCTGTTTTCGTGAAAATCGTTGCCACCAAAACAGAAAAGCCTGCCGTGATCGGTTTAGATATTACATGGGCAACGATACAAACATCCTCTGGCTCGCCCGTAGCGGGAGCACCATCATCAGACAAATATTCAGCCGCTTCAACCAATGCATTTTCTACGCTTTCTGCCTTAAGCGTATAGTACACCTCATAACTTTCACAACCAAAACTTTTTCTTAAAATGACAAATTTCATTTTACCTCCTGTAATACATGAATTTTTACATCCATAAAAATGATATAATTTGCAACGATTAAAGTCAACTTTTTCCAACATGAATAAAGCCACTAGACAACCCTTTTCTTTTTTTTATATATTCTGATATTATTTAGGAGTAAATAATATTTAGTTGCTTTATTAGTTTTAATAACATTTTAAAAAAAATGCCACAAATCAAACCGGATGTAGAAACATTCGCAAGAATAAAAGTTTTAGGGGTTGGAGGTTCGGGAAAGAATGCTATCAACCACATGATCAACTCAAAAGTGAGGGGGGTTGATTTTATTGCAATAAATACTGATGCACAGGATTTGCATCAATCATTAGCTCAGAAAAAAATTCACATTGGAAAAAATCTTACAAAAGGTTTGGGGACAGGAATGAATCCAGATCTTGGTAAAAAAGCTGCGGAAGAAACAAAAGAAGAAATAACAGAAATGTTGAAAGGTGCTGATATGGTTTTTGTTGCTGGAGGAATGGGCGGGGGTACGTGTTCGGGTGCTGCGCCAGTCATAGCAAAAATTGCAAAAGATTTGGGTATACTTACTATCGCTGTCGTTACAAGACCTTTTATGTTTGAGGGATTACAGAGAAACAAAATAGCTGAGATTTCTATTGATGAGTTGAAGAAAAATGTTGACGCTATAATTGTTGTCCCAAATGACAGACTCATGGCTATGGTTAGTAAAGACACAACAGCCAAGTCAGCATTTGCTATTTGTGATGATATTCTAAAGCAAGCTGTTGAAGGTATTTCTGACTTAATTACGACTCCCGGAACAATAAATATAGATTTCGCAGATATTAAAGCAGTTATAGAAAATGCTGGTTCTGCACTTATGGGCATCGGAAGAGCTTCTGGAGAAAAGAGAGCTGAGGAAGCTGCAAAAATGGCTATCAATTCCCCACTTCTTGAAGTTTCTATCAATGGTGCAAAAGGGGTGTTGTTCTCAATTGCTGGTGGTGATGACATTACATTGTTTGAAATACAAGAAGCTGCAAAAGTTATTACAGAATCAATTGATGCAAACGCAAAAGTTATTTTTGGAACAATTTCTACAGACAAACTAAAGAAAAATGAAATGCAAATTACAGTTATCGCTTCTGGATTTTCAGATACACCAGCCAAAAAATCTTTATTTTTCTCATCTCCAACTCCAGTAACAAATACTTCAAAACACACACCAGCTGAAGAAAAAAAAGTGAAGCAGGAAGAAAAAAGATCCGCAACTATTGTGATTGATGATGAAACAAGCAAACAAGCTATTACAGACGAAGATGATTGGGGTGTTGTTCCAGCTTTTTTGAGAAGGGGTAACAAAAAGTAAATATGATATATGATTTGGCGATAATCGGTGGAGGCCCAGCAGGTGTATCTGCTGGAGTTTATGCCGCTAGAAAGAAAATAAAAACTGTATTAATTACAGAGAATTTTCGCAATCAAAGTGTTGTTTCAGATAATATTCAAAATTGGATTGGAATTATTTCTATAAGTGGTGAAGATTTGGCAGCGAGCTTAGAAAAACACGTTAAAAATTATGCAAAAGATATTGATATAAAAGAAAAAGAAACTGTAACTAAATTAACAAAAGATACGGATGGAACTTTCAAAATAAAAACTGACAAATCAGAATATTCTTCAAAAACAGTTTTAATAACTTCTGGCAGTATCAGAAGAAAGTTAACAATAAAGGGTGCAGATAAATTTGATGGAAAAGGTATCACCTATTGTGCTACATGTGATGGTCCGATGTTTACTGATATGGATGTTGTGGTAATTGGCGGTGGAAATTCTGCATTCGAGTCTGCTTCTCAACTTTCTTCTTATGCAAAAAGTGTAACAATAGTACAGCGAAGCGATTTTAGAGCAGATCCTATTACTATCAAAAAAGTGCTTTCAAATCCAAAAATACGAGGTATTTCCAATGTAGATTTACTTGAAGTAAAAGGAGATAAATTTGTCACTTCACTTTTGTATAAGGATAAAGACACAGGAAAAGAGATAGATTTGCCAACTAACGGAATTTTTGTAGAAATTGGCGCAAACCCATCGGTTGCATATCTAGAAAATGGAATATTAAAACTCAATGAAAAACAAGAAATTATTGTTGATGCAAAAACACAAAAAACTTCTGAACTTGGTATTTGGGCGGCTGGAGATTGCACTGATGGACTTTATCATCAAAACAATATTGCGGCTGGTGACGCTATCAAAGCACTAGAAGATATTTACAAATATTTAAAATTATAATGATTAATACTGTATTTGCTTTAATTTTTAGTTGGGTGATATAATTAATTTAT
>CAIJUJ010000034.1 GCA_903823865.1 uncultured bacterium | reverse complement strand
TTTCAACTTGAAACTTTTAACTATTTAAGTGTTATCTTTCCTCCTGCTGCCTCTACGGCTTTCTTAAGAGTTTCTGCATCTGCTTTCTTCATATCTTCTTTCAAGACTGAAGGAGCTGCATCTACAAGATCTTTTGCCTCTTTAAGACCAAGACCTAGAGCTTCTTTAACTGCTTTGATAACTGCAATTTTTTGAGCACCTGCTGATGTAAGTTCAACTTTAAATGATGACTTTTCTTCTGTAGCTGCTGCTGCAACTGCTGGGCCAGCGACTGCTACTGCAGCTGCTGAAACTCCAAAGTGTGCTTCAAGAACTTTTACAAGTTCATGAAGATCTAATACTGACATTTTTTCTACGGTTGCTACCAAATCTTTAAATTTAGCAGGAACTTCTACTTTTTTTGTTTCTTCCATAATATTTGTTAATTAATTAATAAAACTAAGCTGTCTTCTTGACCTGTTAAATTTGAATTCTATTTAACAGGTTGAATCTTTGCAATTGCATCGAGAACAACAGCGAATCTTTGAATTGGTGACCCCAGTACCATAACTTTTCTAAAGGGAAAAGTTAGCTACGGGGCGAGGACCTTAAACTTTAGCTCCCTCTTGTTTTAATGCTATTTGGTTAAGTGCAACCGTAAATCTCTGTATTGGACTATTGATAAGGTTAACAAACTGAGAATAAAGAGTTTTTTGTGAAGGAATCATAGCTATTGCTGTCATTTCTTCGACATTCATATACTTTCCTTCAAAAATACCACCAACAATTTTTACATTGTCTTTATATTTTTTCTGGAAAGTAAAGAACTCTCTTGCTGGAGCTGTAAGGTCATCACCATAAACGATAGCCAATTCTCCTTGAAATTCTGGCATAGTTCCTGCTATTCCAGCATCTTTAAGTGCAATTTTTGCTAAAGTTTTTCTGACAACCAAATATCCTACTCCTTCTTTTCTCAAAGCTCTTCTCATAGACATATCGTCTGCAACTACCAAATGATGGAAGTTTGCAAAGACAACTGACTTAGAACTTTTTAAAGCCTTTGAAATCTTTTCGACTAATTCTTTTTTGTCTGCTTTTGTAATCATTGATTTTTAATGAACAAAGTGAATATAAAAATCATGACCCTGTGTAGTGATTCGTTTTTCAAAACGAATCTTCCAATTTGTTGAAAATTTTTTCACCCGAAAAAATTTTCAACAAATTACTACACGGGGTTACGAAATTATAGTCGCTATGCTCTTTAATTTCTAATATCGACCTTATTTCCATAAGGCCTCAGTAAATGAGTGTTTAGTATATAGTATGAGTATTCAGTATGAACACAAAACTTATATACTGCCTCGACCAGATTTATGAATTAGTATTTTGTATTTAATATCCTGTATGAATTTATACTACATACTGTATACAATATACCCCATACTGATTCCCTGGTTGTCTTTGGCCTTAATACAAATATATTAGCAGAAAATGGGTAAAAGTAAAGCCGCGCCCTTCGGGCGCGGCTTTACTTTTTAAATTACTTCTCAGCCTTCGCTTTCCCAACTTTTCTTCTTGAAACAACGTAAAAATTTGAATATTTCTTTGGTGTTCTTGTTTTCTGTCCTTTTCCGACGTGCTGACCCCATTTTGTTTTTGCAAATCTCAAACCTCTACCCTGTCTTCCTTCTCCTCCTCCGTATGGGTGGTCTACTGGGTTTTGTGCAGAAGCTCTAACGGTTGGTCTGATACCTAGCCATCTTGATCTTCCGGCTTTTCCAATATTTACGAACCATGATTCGTCATTTGAAACGCTTCCGATACATGCCCATCCATTTTCCTGAACTTTTCTGATTTCTGTTGATGGAAGTTTGACGTGAACATATCCGGCATCATTTGCAACAATCTGTCCGAAATTTCCGGCTGAACGGCAAAGTTTTGCTCCACCTCCAACTTTCATTTCAACATTGTATACGAATGAACCGACTGGAATCTTTTTCAAAGGAACTCTGTTTCCTGGTTTTAATTCTGCATTTTCTGATACGATAAATGTATCTCCCACTTTCATTCCTTTTGGTAGAAGAACATATCTTTTTTCTCCATCTTTATAAAATACAAGTCCGATAAATCCTGTTCTATATGGATCATACTCAACTGTTTTTATTGTTGCTGGAATATCTTTTTTATCATACATAAAATCAACAGTTCTGAAGAGCTTTTTGTTGCCTGCTCCTTGATGTCTGATTGTGATTCTTCCTCTGTTATTTCTACCTGCATTTCCTTTTTTCCCTTTTGTAAGAGATTTTTCAGGCTTACTAGCTGTAAGAAACTCTCTATAGTTGATAGAGGTCAAATGTCTTCTGGATGGTGATGTTGGTTTATAGAATTTCATATTATTTGTTTATAGTTATATGAAAGCTATCTTATCTCCCTTTTTCAAGAATACAAGAGCTTTTTTGACAGCTTGTTTGACCCCTTTTCTTCCACGAGCTGTAACTTTTTTTGCTGGTAAATTAACGATATTTATTTTGATTGGATTAACTTTGTATATCAATCTGATTGCTTCTCCGATTGTTTTCTTTGTGGCTCCACTTACAACCTCAAATGTATAAACATTTTGAGATTCTGATTTAAGCCCTGCTTTTTCGGTGATTCTTGGCTTCTTTACAATCGACAAAATATGATTTTTTTCTTGTGTGTTTTTCATAATTTTTATTTTGCCATTTTAGCTTCAATAAATTTGACTGATTCAATTGGATTCTCGATAACGAGATACTTCTTGTTCAATAAATCTATTGGGTTTATGTTTCTAACCTCATCGACTGTAACATTTCCGATATTTGCAAAGCTCTTTTCAAATGCCTGTTTCTTTCCAGAAATTGCAATGATAGCACTGTTATTTTTCTTGCTCAATAAATCCCCCGCTGTTTTTATTTTGCTCAAAGATGACAAAATTTCTATTGCGTCTGTCGTCTTTGGTTTTAAAATTTCAAATTTATCTACAAAAAGAATTTCTCCATCTTTTAACTTCCTTGAAAGGATAGTATAAAGAGCTTTGATTTTCATCTTTTTGTTTATCTTTCTGCTGTAATTTCTTAGACCGTTTGGACCGTGAGAAATACCTCCACCAACCCAAATAGGTGAACGAATTGAGCCGTGTCTTGCTCTACCTGTTCCTTTTTGTTTCCATGGTTTGATACCTCCTCCACGAACTTGTCCTCTGTCTTTTGTGTGTGCGTAAATAATTCTGCTGTCTGAAAGCATTGAAGTAATAACTTGGTGAACAAGGTCTGCGTTCCAAGAAAGTCCAAAAATATTTGCTGGCAATTTGATTTCGCCAACTTCTTTTCCTTTTTGGTTATAAACTTTTGCGGAAGATAATTCAGCAACTGCTTTTACTTCTTTTTTGGCAACAACTTTTTTTGTTGCGACTTTTTTAACACTATTCTTTTTTGTTGTAGTTTTTTCCATAGTATTAGTATTATCCTCTGATTTCTACGAGAGTACCTCTTCTTCCTGGTACTGCACCGCTTATCAAAAGTTGATTATTTTCTTGGTCGACTCCCAATACTTTAAGATTTTTAACTGTGATTCTGTCCCCCCCCATTCTTCCAGCCATTCTCATATTCTTTGGAACTTTGTTTCTCAAACCTCCTCCGATAGATCCTGGTGCATTTTCTGAGTGTTTTTGACCATGACTTCTTGGCTGCCCTTTGAAACCATGTCTTTTGATAACGCTCTGGTATCCTTTTCCTTTCGAAATAGCTGAAACTTCTATAATATCACCTACAGCAAAAGCAGAAAGATCTATTTTTTCTCCAACTTTATATTTTGATGGGTCTTCAATACAAAATTCTTTTACGAATCTTACATTTACTCCGTTCAAATGGCCTTTAAGTGGTTTATTAATATTCTTTTCTCTTTTTACTCCGGTTCCGATTTGGACGGCGCAATAGCCGTCATTCTCCTTGGTCTTTACTTGAGTAATGAATGAAGGACCAACTTGCAAGATTGTTGCAGGATGGACTTTTCCAATCTCGTCAAAGACTTGAGTCATATTCTGTTTTATTCCTAGTATAAATTTCATCCCGTTAGAAGCAGATCGCGATCTCTCATGAAACTGCTTTTGTGTGTTAATTAATATAATGATTCGTCCGCAAGATACCATCTCGTTATCAGCCAGCGATCGCGGCTTCTAACGGGATTTCATACCTTACTATCATCATGATAGAGGACCACAAGCCAAATTTTAAAATGACTTGCGGTCATATCCTCCTGTAAATATTTAGATTTATTAGATCATCTTTACATCGATGTTTACCCCTGAAGGTAAGCTGATGTTTGTAAGAGCTTCAATAACTTTTGCGTTTGGATTTATAATATCAATCAATCTTCTGTGAATCCTCATCTCAAATTGTTCTCGCGCATTTTTGTAGACGAAAGATGCTCTGTTGACTGTGTATTTCTTAATATCTGTTGGTAAAGGTACTGGGCCCACTATTTTTGCATCATGTCTCAAAGCTGTTTCAATTATTTGTTTAACTGAAGCATCAAGAATCTTGCTATCGTAAGCACGAACTCTGATTCTTAAGACAGAGACCGCTTCTGCTTTAGCAACTGACTTTTTTGCTTTTACCACTTTTGGTTTTGATGCAATTTTTGTATTCTTTTTTATTGCTGTTTTTTCCATTGATTTAGCTAGCTTGTAGGAATTAGCTTTTTAGCTTTTTAGGAATTAACCTAACAAGCTACAAGCTACGACCTAAAAAGCTATTATTAAGCAATAACTTTTGTGATAACTCCCGAACCGACGGTCTTGCCTCCTTCTCGGAAAGCAAATCTCATCTTATCTTCGAGAGCAACCGGAGCAACAAGCTTCACTTTGAAAGTAACGGTATCTCCTGGCATAACCATTTCAACT
>CAIJUJ010000033.1 GCA_903823865.1 uncultured bacterium | reverse complement strand
ATATCAAAAAAACAATGCTGGAACAGGAAATTGTTAGAGAAGTCCAGAATAAAATTTCTAAAAATATTACCGTAAGTCCTGCTGCTTTAAAAAGATATTATTCCTCACTCCCTAAGGATAGTCTTCCTGTTATTCCTGCGAAGTATGAGTTAAGTATTATCCAGCTTGATCCTCCCTCAAATGAAGAAAATAAAGCAGAAGCCCGCCAAAAATTACTCGACATCAGGAGTGAAATACTTGGAGGAAAGAGTTTTAGCGTTGAAGCAATACTGTATTCCGAAGATGAAGGATCTGCTAAAAATGGTGGAGAAGTTGGATATAGTCCCAGGGCTAACCTCACATCGCGTAGCAGCAAAATTATTGCTATCTCGATAATAAACGCTACCATCAGTAAACAAAACTGTAAATTTACTAGCGGGGTATTCTGCTGGTGAGGTAAGCGTCCAGTATGGATCATCTGTAGCAATAAAAAACTTCTTGTTTATTGCTGGATCAAACGAACCAGAATCTACAATCGATTGAAGTTCTTTAAGTGTTGGCATTCTCCACCCAGATTTCCCAGCAAAATTTAGGTTTTCACACTCCACTCTTGCTTTTGACCACGCACGAAGTGATGGACTTCCTGCCTTACAATCACTACCAGATATTCCTTGCGGACACTTTTTCCAAATTAATCCAGTATAATTATCTGTAATCGTACCATTATTATTATCAGCATAATTAACCGGTGATTCTGGTGGTAAACTAAAGTCAGCATTGATAGAAGTTGAATTTTGTGTCGATGAAGCCATCAACACAGCCCCATATTGGTTATTAATATATTTTGATGATATTAACCCACTATTATTTAAAACGATATACCCCAAACTGGCAAACGCAATTATAGAAACGATTATAAAATATTTTTCTTTTTTCATTTTTTTAATAAATTATCCTTTTGGCCTCATAAACGGAAATATTTGAGATTCTCTCACTGGCTTGTCCATCAAAAAACTGAACAACCTTTCAGACAAACCAAAACCAAAAGTTGGAGGCATACCATATTCAAGTGCTTCAACGAATTCACCGTCCATCATTTGAGCTTCTTCATCCCCTTCTTCTCTTAGTTTGGCTTGTTCAACAAATCTTTCCATTTGATCAATTGGGTCATTGAGTTCACTAAAACCTTTCCCGTTTTCAGAACCAGCAAGTATTACTTGAAACCTTTCGACCAAATTTTTATTCTTGCTCATTCTTTTTGCAAGTGGTTCCATCATGACCGGAACATTAACAAGAAAACCTGGACCACCAATTTGTTTCCTACAATATTTCCACAAAGAATCTACCGCTCTATTTAAGTTAAAACCTTTCTTATCATATTCTACTTTTAGATTTTGAAGTTTTTTCTCAACTTCTTTAATATCTGTTTTAAAAATATCTATACCAGTTTTTTCTTTTATAATTTCTGTATAATCATATTTTTTCCATTTACTTCCAAGATCAACATCAAAACCTTTTATTTTAAATTTCAATGTCCCAAAAGTTTCTTTCGCGATATATTTATACATTTCTTCAACAAGCTCCATACCCATGTTGTAATCAGCGTATGCCCAATAAAATTCCATATGAGTATAATCTTGTAAATGTTCTGAATCGGCACCTTCATTTCTAAAAACTCTTCCAATTTCATAAACCTTAGAAAAACCAGCAACCATAAGCCTTTTTAACCAAAGTTCCGGAGAAATTCTTAAGTAAACATCGGCATCGTAAGCATTATAATGAGTAACGAAAGGTTTTGCTTCAGCTCCACCTGCAGTATTTTCCAAGATTGGCGTGTCAACTTCCATAAAACCTTTACTGACTAAAAAATTCCTCATGGAGCTAAAAAATTTTGCCCTCTTTTCAACCATTTCTTTTATTTCTGGATTACAAATAATATCTAAGTATCTTTTTCTTAATTTTTCTTCAACATCAGCAATGCCGTGCCACTTTTCAGGAAGTGGTCTCAAACTTTTAGTTAAAATTTTCCAATCTACAACCTGAAGAGTTTTCTCTCCCCTTTTCGTAATAAAAAGTTTTCCATTTACTTCTATAAAATCTCCAATATCAATTGTGTTTTGAAAAAGGTCAAAAACTTTTTCATCCATTTCATCTTTTTTGAGCAATCCTTGAAAAACTCCTGTGCCATCATTTATATTTAAAAATATCAGACCACCCTGACCACGAATAGCCATAATTCTTCCGACGAGTGAAATATTTTTCTTTTTTGTTAGCACTTCAAAATCAGAAACTGCTTCGGAAATTGAGTAATCCTTTTTTGAAATTGATGGATATGGTTCCATTCCTGCTTTTTCAAGCAGTTTTATTTTTTCAATTCTTGTTTTTCTTAATTCTTCAAAAGAAGACATTTGTTTAAAAAATAACTTATTTGACTTCAAGAAGTTTGTATTCCATTTTTCCACTTGGAGAATTGAAATGAAACACATCCCCCTTCTTTTTTCCCAAAACCGCAGAACCAATCGGTGATCTATTTGAGATTTTTCCTGTTGCAATATCAGATTCAGCTGAACCAACAATCATAAGTGTCATTTTTTTGGTCCCATCTGCTTTTTCTACAACTACAGTACTACCTATTACAGCGTGATCTCCATGTTTATCCTCAACAACTGTTGTGTTTTTTAAAATATCATCTATCTTTTTGATTCTTTCTTCAACATCAGCTTGTTTTGTCCTTGCTTCATGATATTCAGCATTTTCTGATAAATCTCCCAAACCTCTAGCATAATCAAGAGCTTCCGCGACTTCCTTTCTTTTTACGTTCTTTAAATCATTGAGCTCAACTACTAATTGATTGTACTTCTCTTTTGTTAAATATTCTCTTCTTTCTTCCATTTTTTTGATGATTTAAATTATTAAAGTTGTGTGTATTTTAGCAATAAATTGTTATTTAGTCAAAGAAATAAGCCTATTTTAAGTACTGTGGTGTATTTGCATGCATCCAATCAAGAACCTGGCGCATAACATAAACGCCCCCCATAGTATTTGCAACTGGTCCTTTTTCCATGATTACTGCAAAAGCGTATTTAGGATTATCATACGGGAAAAAACCAGTAACCCATGAGTTCACGAATTGTTTTTTTGAACCAAGTTCGGCAGTCCCAGTTTTAGCTCCCAAAGATAAATATCCTGTGTTTAAACCAACAGCCACTCCTTCTTCCACGCCAAGCTTCATTCCCTCCCTAACAACTTTATAATCTGCTGGGTCTAGATTCAATTGTGTAAATTTATCAGGATTGCCACCCAACAATATTGATGGCTCTAATAGTTTTCCTCCATTTGCAATACTAGCAACGGCTCTTACTGTTTGAATTGGGGTAACTTGAAAACCATATTGCCCAATTGAAGTATGATAGGTGTCTCCGATGTTCCATTTTTCTCCACCAAAATTTTCAGCCTTCCACTGTGGATCAGGAATTATCCCGCTAGTTCCTGTAAAAAAACCATTTGGTATATCCAAACCAAAACCAAACAAATGCATATATTTATCAATAAGAGAAATACCAAGCCCTTTTTGGTTTTCATATCCACCACCAACTTCATAAAAATAAACGTCTGAAGAAACCGCTATCGCATGTCTCATATCCACCCAACCTTGAGCGCGCCAATCTTTGAAAACCGATGGATGAAGTGGATCATAAACATTTGGGATAGAAATAGAGCCGGTACTCAAAATTTTTGTATTAGGATCAATAATATTTTCATTTAATGCAGCAATTGACATATATGGTTTTACTATAGAACCGGGAGTATAAAGTCCGTTTATTGCTCTATCCAAAAAAGGATTATTTTTATTCTTTAACAATTGATTTATAGCTTGTGAATTTGCTCCATCTGTTAATATCTGTGAATCATATTCTGGATAACTTGTCATGGCAAGAACCTCACCTGTATTTACATCCATAATAACCCCAGCTCCACCAGTAAAACCAACTCTGTTAGCTAAATCAGAAATAATTTTGTAAATTTCACTTTGCAAATTGGAATCAATTGAAAGTTTAATATCTTGACCATCAGTTGCAGGGCGAACGACGCTTTGTGATTGAATAGCTCCATGTGCATCAACCTCAACAATTCTTAAACCATTTTTACTGGACAAAATATCACTGTAATATTTTTCGGCTCCATCTTTCCCAACAAAATCTTCACTATAATAAAAACCCGAGCTGTCTTTTGACGGATATTTAATATATCCCAAAACATGCGACAAACCAGAAAGGCTACTGTATTTTCTCAAGGCAAACTCTGGGCTACTCTCGCTTTCAACATTCCATGCGAGTTTATTGTCATTTCTGTCATAAATCACACCTCTGTTTGCAAATACCAATGTATTTCGTAATCGGTTATTTTCACTTTTTTGTAAATAATAAGGACCATTTGTTACTTGTAAATTTATTGAGCGAATGATAAAACCAACAAAAATCAAAAAACAAGCTATGCCAAAAAAAACAAAAGTTCTGCTAGAAATAGGTTTTTCTATTCTACCTTCAAATTGATCGACGTTGAATTTAGGTAAATTTTCAGAGTCCAAGAAAATTTCATCTGGATCGATATCTTTTATTCTTTCTTTATATGAATTACCTTTAATCTTTTTTTTTACTTTATTAAACATATTTTTATGAAACTCGCACCATTTCCTTAATTTTAAATGAAATTACATAAAAAATTACAGAAATTAAAGTAAAAAAATATGCGAAATTATATCCAAAAATTCTACCGCTTCCATATAGCATATCGAGAATAAAACCAAAAATTATTGACTCAATAAAATTGTTAAAAATTAATACTGAAACAAATATTAAAATAACTGAAACATAGTTCGGCAACAAAAAAGCAGAAATAATTAAAATAATATCCACTATTATTCTGTAAATATTGTTTTTGCCTAACATTCTATTTTTTATTAGATAACAAAACCTCAACCCACTTTAATTCTGAAATATTAACTGGACTTTTAAACAATATATTTTGGTATGAATCCGTTTCCTTATATTCAATTTTTTCTACTACACCAAAAACATTTGCTGAAATTGATGGAATGACTATATTATCACCTTCATTTACATCAATTTCTTTTGGAACTTGTGCAGAAAAATTACCACCACCCAGTCCTGTGGCATTTTTCTCAACATTATTGTTTCCTATTAAAACTTTTACTTGCTCACCAGAAGATGAATACAAAATAACTTTTGACGTATCATTATAAACCTCAGAGATATAACCAATGTATGTATTTCCATCTGCTAAGACTTTGTTCCCAACCGCAACGCCATTTACTGAACCGACATCTATAATAAGCGTGTCATAGGCAGACAAAAAAGGTTTTACAAGTACAGTTGCCAATAATAATCTCTGACCAAAATTACTTCGATTTAAAATGTTTTTTAGATCCTCATTTTCCTTTTTCAATAATCCAAGCAATGCTTGCTCTCGATCATTCGTTAAAACTTGTTGTTTAAGAATACTATTATCTTTTAATAAATTAGTTTTTGAATTTAATACGGCAATATTATTTGAAAAAAAAGAGACAACACTATTTTTAAAAGACCACAAAGGAGAACCGGCACTAAAAAGTAAATTT
The DNA here is from genome assembly GCA_903823865.1 of uncultured bacterium. Taxonomy (GTDB): domain Bacteria; phylum Patescibacteriota; class Minisyncoccia; order Phycocordibacterales; family GWA1-40-21; genus Bog-1340. The sequence continues at coordinate 38,249 of CAIJUJ010000033.1, read as the reverse complement.
CTGGTCCAAGGTAAAGAAAAAATTAAAATAAAAAATATTACAGCAATTATATAAAAAACATGATTTTTTTTACCATTTTCTCTAATTAAAAAATTATTATTTCTTTGGTGGAAGTTCATCTTCGTTTTGAATTAACGCATCTCTATAAAGCTCCATATTTTCAAGTATCACACCGGTCCCTCGAGCTACAGCTGTCAATGGATCATCAACAAAATGAACTGGGATTTTTAAATAATCACTGAGCAAAACATCTAAACCTTTTATAAGGGCACCACCACCAAAAAGATAAATCCCCCTTTTCATAATGTCCGAAAGAATTTCTGGCGGAGTTGTTTCAAGAACTTCTTTTGTGGCATCTACCAAACTTTCAATTGAAAGTGCCATAGCTTCTCTAACATCAGAATCTGTCAAAATAACTTCTCTTGGCAAACCGGTAATTAAATCTCGTCCTTTTATTGGAGCCTCCATATGCTCACCGGCAACGACATTCCCAATCGCAATTTTAATATTTTCTGCAGTTTTTTCTCCGATTAAAATTTTAAATTCACTTCTAATATAACTGATAATGTCATTATTCAGTTTATCTCCAGCGACTCTTAAATTTTTTGATTTTACAATTCCACCGAGCGATATGACTGCGATATCTGTTGTTCCACCGCCAATGTCAATTACCATACTTCCAATAGGATCATTTATAGGCAAACGAATACCGATTGCTCCAGCCATTGGCTCTTCGACAATATGAACTTCCCTTGCACCGGCATTTCTTGTGGCATCTCGCACTGCACGGATTTCTACGTTTGTAACACCAGATGGAACTCCTACAACAACCCTTGGTCCAAGCATCTTGGGAGAAAGTTCTTCCGCTTTTTTAATTAAATACGCAATCATTTCTTCCGTAACTTCAAAATCAAAAATGACTCCGTCAACAAGTGGTCTTATTGCAACAATGTGTGGTGGAGTTCTGCCAAGCATTTCTTTTGCTTGAGTACCAACAGCAACAACTCTTCCCGTTTTTTGATTTAGTGCGACAACTGATGGTTCATTAATAATAATTCCTTTTCCAGAAACATAAACAAGAGTATTAGCCGTACCGAGGTCGATTCCGATATCATTAGATAAACGCTTATATATTTTTGCTTTTAAATTATCAAACATGATGCAACAATAATTATTACAGATTATTGACTCAAATATAGCACTTTTAATACAATTCGACAATTTGTCTAAATTGCGTTTAACAACTCAAATAATAGTAAAAATTTAACCACTAATATGAGACAGCAAACAAAACTTTATTATCTGCATTTTTATTACAATAAATACATTTTCCTTTATTACCTTCACCATCATCCATAGGGATGCATCTAGCAGTTGCACCTGTATCTTCTTTGATTGTCTCTACACATTTGTTATCTTTACATAAGTGAGTATAGATAAATCCTTTTTTGCTTTTAACAGTTTCTTTGAACTCTTCATAATTCGAAACCTCACGAGTATTTTCTTCTCTTAATTTTTTGGAATTTTTAAGTAAAGTTTTTTGAATATTTTCTAAAACAACTTTTACATACTGCGTTCTTTTTTCATTTGAAACAAATTCTTTTTTGCCCTGAAGCCTGTCTACGATTACGACAGAATTTTTCTGAATATCTTTTGGACCAATTTCTAATCTCAATGGAACACCTTTTCTTTCCCATTCAAAATATTTAAAACCGGGTCTGCCTTCCCTAGCATCAGCTTTACATCTGATACCTTCTTTTTCCAATTCTATTTTAATTTTTTCTACTTCAGCAAAAACAACTTTCTTTTCCTCGTCAGTTGTCCAAATAGGTATGATAACTACCTGAAATTGCGCTATTTTAGGTGGTATTATAAAACCTTTATCGTCAGAGTGAGCCATGACAAGAGCACCAAGAATTCTTGTAGAAACTCCCCAACTCGTTTGCCAAACATATTGTTTTTGTTGATTTTCATCCAAAAATGATACATCAAAAGATTTGGAAAAATTTTGTCCAAGCATATGTGAAGTTCCAGCCTGTAATGCTTTTCCGTCTTGCATCATTGCTTCTATTGTCGCAGTATAATCTGCACCAGGAAATTTTTCTGTATCTGTCTTTTTACCAACAACTAGTGAAATTGCCAAGTATTCTTCAAAAAACTTCTTGTAAACTTCTATCATTTCTAATGTTTTTGCATTAGCCTCCTCTTTGGTTGCGTGAGCAGTATGACCTTCTTGCCAAAGAAATTCTGAAGTACGAAGCAGAAGCCTTGGCCTCATCTCCCAACGCATGATGTTACACCATTGGTTTATAAGCAAAGGCAAATCTCTATATGAGTGGATCCATCTTGAAAATGAATCGTACATAATAGTTTCTGATGTTGGTCTAATTATGAAAGGTTCCTCAAGCTCACCTGCGGGTACAAGTTTACCGTTTTTTTCTTCTAACCTATGGTGAGTAACAACTGCGCATTCTTTTGCAAAACCTTCAACGTGTTCTGCCTCCTTCTCTAAAAAACTTTTTGGTATCAGTAATGGAAAATATGCATTTTGTGTACCAAGTTTTTTAAATTCACTATCAAGAACTTTTTGAATATTTTCCCATATTGCATAACCACATGGCTTAATAACCATACATCCACGAACAGGAGAATTTTCAGCCAAATCTGCTTCTCTGATAACATCTAGATACCATTGTGAAAAATCATTTTCTCTAGTAGTAATTTTTAAATTTTCAGTTTTTTCTTTCATGTTATTTATATATTACATTAAATGATTACTGTGTGCAAATACAAAAAAATTACTTAAACAACTTCAAAATATCTTTGTAAGTTATAAAAAGCATGAGTGCAATCAGAAGTCCAAAACCAATCATGTTTGTCCAATTTGCAATTGCGGGTTTAATTTTTCTTCTTATCACCGTCTCAATTAAAACAAAAAAAACTCTTCCGCCATCAAGGGCAGGAAATGGAACAAGATTTAACATCGCTAAATTTATTGAAATCATAGCAATAAAACCAAACAAATATGAAAGCCCCATACTACTTGCCTGCCCCACCATCCCTGCAATTCCCACCGGCCCTGTAATTTGCGAAAGCAAACCGCTTTGGCCTTTAAATGCACCGACAATAAAATCAAAAATTCCTGTGGCAATATTTGAAGTTTCAATTGCGGTTAGTTTTGCTCCTTCATAAAAAGATTGAAAAAAACCATAACGAACTGTTCCCACCAAAGCCATAGAAATTCCAATCGCTTTTCTTCCATCCACAACTCCGTCCTTAGCCAAAATACTTACTGTGCCAGTTGCGTTCATTCTTTGATATTCAATATTAATTTTGTCTTTACTTTCTGCAATAATATTTTGAATATCTGCAACAAGCGGAGTAATAATTTTTTTATTTCCTGCTTCTATACTCAAAATTTTATCTCCTTCTTTTAGTCCCGCAATTTCACTTGGAGAATTCTTTAAAACAGACAAAACAACCACAGAAATATTTTTTGCGTTATTTGTATATTGGTCTTCAATAGATGTAAGCAAACCAAAATTAAATGAAGCGGAAATTAAAAGCCATGCAAAAACTAAGTTCATAAAAATACCAGAGAGCAACACAACAATCTGTTTCCATTTTTTTGCATTTACAAAACTTCGTGTACTGTCAGGGCCAGAAATTGACTCGTCGTTTGGATCTTCACCAAAAATTTTGACATACCCACCAAGTGGAATCAAATTCAAACTATACTGTGTCTCGCCAGATTTCCAACCAAAAATTTTAGGGGGGAAACCAATAGCAAATTCATCAACTCGTATACCAAAAAGTTTGGCCATAACAAAATGCCCGAGCTCATGCACAAAAACAAGAGCTGCAAGTATAATTAAAAATAGGACAATAGTCATTATTTATTTTTTTTTAACAAATTATTAAAATTTTTGTAATTTAAATCAAAATTGTATATTTTTTTAAACAATTTTGAAAATTCATTTTTATTTTTTACCTCGCTGGAACGAGAAATGAGTTTAAGTATTTTTTTCTTACCAAAATTTTCAATTAGCAATTTGACAGCAAAACCACCTTCATAAAAAGCACTGTCAACATTTTTTGTATCCGAATCAATGAACATCAAAAATGATTTTGGTTTTGTATACACAGTTTGTTTTGACAAATATATTGATACCCCCTCCCAAAGCCATTTGGGTTTTATACAATTATGAGAATACTTATAATAAAACAAATGACAAATCTCATGTTTGATCAGAGTATAATAATCTGCATCAGAAAGTTTTTTGTGAATACTTTCTTTTTCCATATTATTATTATCAAGTATGTATACAATTCTGTGACCAGAAAAACCAACGCTTCTTCCCATACTTTTCTGACCCATAAAGTTATCTATTTCTTTCCTATTATTCAAAATAAGAACATTTGGTAAACCATAAACCCAGTTGGTGCCAAAAAAGGCATTAGATTCCTTCATCCCATCACGATAAGCTTTTTCAATTAGCTTATTTTTATACTCTTTAATTTTATAAATCATTTACCCGAGAAAATTTTTGCCAATAAAAATTGTTTGTCTCGACGTTACAATCAACTGTTTTAAATTACTTTTATACAAAATCATGTTTTGGTGTATATGACCAATTTTTAACAAACATTGGCAAAAACTTTAACGGGCTAGGAATTAATTTCTTTCTCTTTTTTAACAAGCAGTGCTTCAAGGGATGCATTTCCTTCATCAACAATTTTTTGCATTTCTTTTTTGTATCTAAATTTATCGTCTTCTCCCATTCCGCCTTTTTTCTCTTGTGTATCTATTTCTGTAGAAGCGATGTCTCTAAAACCCCTAATATTTACTTTTGCATCTTCAAGTTTAGCTTTTGCTGTTTTTATGAGTAGTGCCCTTCTGTCACCCGTTAATTCCGGGAAAAATATTCTGACACCTTTATCATCGATACCAACAGACACACCAAGATTGGCAACTGTGATGGCTTTTTCAATTGCTTTTGATTGTGATTTATCCCAAGGAGTAATTCTGATAACTCGTGCATCTTCAATACCAATATTTGCAACTTGGTTTATCGGCATTCTTGAACCATAAACCTCAACTTGCACACCATCTAAAATAGATGGACTCGCAATACCAGTTCTTAGACCAGAATATTCTTTTTTCAACCATTCTTCCGAACCTTTAATACTATCTTTTAATTTTTTAAAATCGTATGACATATGAATATTATAACTTAAAATAAATATAAAAACAAAATAGTTTTTGTATCATTCTCGCGAAGGCGGGAATCCAAAACTAATTAAATACAACCTAGATTCCCGCCTTCGCGGGAATGACAATTCAAGATACAGGTAAAACTAATGATAAATGTTCTAATAACATTTTTAATGATGGAGATTGCTCACCAGCATATTGTCGCACTTTCTCAATTTCTTCAAAAACTTTTATTTCACCCTTGCTGGTTTTCAAAAAATCAATTCTTTCCTTAAGTTCAACTTCGAGCGCATTGATAAATTTAATGATTTCGATTTTACTTTTTTCATCATCGCTTGCCACGAGGTCTCTAGACTTTTCGTGGAAAACATTCCCGCAAATCTTTTTCACAGAATCCATTCTCTTTCCTAAAGACATTTGTAAAAATTCTTTTGGATTTATTATTGAATCGTTGGACTCATTTGCATCAATAACAAAAAACCTTGAGCGGAAAGTTGGAATAATATTACTTAACGACGGCAATACCAAAAAGAAATGCGTATCGCCTCTTGGTTCTTCAAAAAGTTTTAACATTGCATTTTGAGCTTTTTCGGTAATAAAATTTGCTGAAACTACAAATATTTTTTTATCTCCTTCGATTGGCTTATTTTGGTGTGAGTTTTTTATTGCTCTGCCATCTTCAATATCCATGACATCAAATTTTCCGTACCAATAATCTGGGTTGTCTGCCACAGAAAAATTTAGTTCTTTCAAAAAGAATGTTTTTAGTTCATTTATAACATCAGTAGAATCACCCAAAATACAATAGGCGTGGTGTAAGTTGTTGTTTTTTATTGATAAGTTTAAGCTTTTCATTACTATTTATTCACCCGAGAAAATTTTTGCCAATAAAAATTGTTTATTCTGCTCGCGTGATGATATCAAAATTGTAGCACAAAATAATATTAACTGTAATTTAGTTTAGAGTAAGAAATTTTTGATAAACATTGGCAAAAACTTTATCGGGTAAATAGCAGAAATAGACAAATTAAAAAGGTGGGGCGACCGAAGGTCGCCCCACCTTTTCTTTCCCAGAACCCCGCCCGGAACATCCCCAAGATAAGGGTATTTGTTTGAACTCCGGAGGGCGGGGGTAGAAAGTACCACCATGTTCACTAAACGTGATATGCTGTTTCCATGAGGATTCGTAATCTAAATCACTCCACATATCAACATCAATACCACGTAATATGGGGTACAAAGTATAGAAGAAAAATACTGAAGCCATATGTACTAATAGAGTTGAAGAAAATATTGTACGCGACTGTGAAAAAATATCCAACACTCTGGATTGAAACCTTGAATACTGATGAGGATCATGTTCACATGCAGATTGAAGTACCACCAAATATCACAATCTCAGATGCTGTCGGAAAACTGAAAGCAATATCAAGTAGATATTTGCGTTCAAAATTTAAATTTATACGCGAGATATACCTCGAAAAAGACGGCATCTGGAGTGTTGGATATTTTTCATCAACAATAGGATTGAACGAAACTCAAGTACGAAAATATATAAAATGGCAGGGCAAGAAAGATGTGCCACAAAAACTCAGATTGTTCAACTAGAATCCTCATGCTTGAAAAGGAAACCCCGGGCGCAGCGTAGCGGAACCCGGGGAGGAGGTCATTATTTTATTATCTTTTAGCTATGATAGATTTTTTATAAGTATCTAAATGCTCAAGTGCAACACCAGTCCCCTTTGCAACACAGTAAAGCGGGTCTTTTGCAACAACAGCTTTTACCCCAACTCTTCTAAAAACAAGTTCTGTAAGATTTCTAAGCTGAGAAGATCCACCTGTCATAATAATTCCATTGTCAATAATATCTGCGGCAAGCTCTGGCGGAGTTTCCTGTAAAACATCTTTAATCGCTTTTATCATATCTTTAAGCTCTTTTGAAATTCCTTTTACAATTTCATTTGTTTTAATTTCAGTTGAGCGAGGAAGGCCTGTCAAAAAATCTCTTCCTTTTATAATCACTGACAATTCTTCTTCCATCGGCACAGCACTTCCAATTGTGATTTTAATTTGTTCGGCGGTTTTATCTCCAATCGCAAGATTAAAAGTTTTTTTAATATAATCGGCAATCGCAGCATCAATTTTATTTCCGGCACATTTTACAGAAGTTGAAGCAACAATTCCACCAAGTGAAATAACGGCAACATCAGTTGTTCCTCCTCCAATATCCACAATCATGTGACCCATTGGTTCATAAATAGGGATTCCTGCACCGATAGCAGCAAGAATCGGCTCTTTCACAACATAAGCATTTTTTGCACCAGCACGAATAGCAGCTTCAACAACAGCTCTTCTTTCTGTGGAAGAAACTCCAGCTGGAACTGACACCATCACTTCTGGTTTAAAAATATTCCACTTCCCTAAAGCTTTATCCATAAAATAGCGGAGCATAGCTTCGGTGACACGATAGTCAGCAATAACACCATCTTTCATTGGTCTATAAGCAATGATGCTGTCTGGAGTTTTTCCAATCATATTTTTTGCCTCCACACCAACAGCGAGAATTTTGTTATCTTGTTCTGAAATAGCAACAACAGAAGGTTCAAAAAGAACGACTCCTTTGCCAGGCACAAACACAAGTGTATTTGCAGTTCCCAAATCTATTCCAAGTTTTCTAACAAAAAATGACATATGATTAAGTTTTAAAGTTAAAAGTTCTAAGTTGAAAGTTGTAAAATGCAACTGAAATCTTATAAACATATATTAGCTTTTTTTTGATTAATTGCAAACTCACCAAAAATGTATTAATTCTAATCTACGCCATGGCGTAGATTGGAAATTATAAATTTACTTTTTAACTTACAACTTGCTACTTTTAAACTATTCTATTTTATAGCCGATATGCTATAATTTACCCGTTAAAGTTTTTGCTGATGTGTTGAAAATGAATAGCCTACAGACATACCTTTTGATAAACATAATATTAATAAAAATTTACTAATCATTTAATATCAACACATTTTCATCAGCAAAAATTTTCTCGGTCAATGTCAAACCCCGTAAAGAATTTTTTAACAATTATCAATATTTTTTAATAACTTATATTTAATAAATACCAACGTCATGTCAAATTTAAAACCAAGTGAAAATTCAAACGGGGCAAGCAAATTATCTCAAATAGGAAATTTAATAGCAGAGATTCGCGAAAGAAAAGGTTTTACACAAACAGCATTCGCAGAAAAGCTTGGTACAACACAAAGTGTTATAGCCAGAATCGAAAGTGGTGAACAAAATCTCACAACAGAAATGATAACAAAAATCAGTGAAGTACTTGGTAGCGAAATAATGAGTCTCTCTACTGGCGCAATCAACTTTGAAATAGATGGCGGACATAAACTTTTTGGGAACATTATTACAAAAACATCAAAAAACGGTGCAATGGGAATTATTTCCGCATCACTTATGAATAAAGGAAAAACAAACCTAAAAAATGTTCCAAAAATTGAAGAGGTTTATAGAATAATAGAAGCGCTGTCTAGCATTGGCGTTTCAATCAAATGGGTTGGTAATGATTTGGAAATTGAAGCTAAAAAAATTGATATTAAAAAAATAAATAAAGAGTCGGCACAGAGAACTCGCAGTGTCATTATGTTTATTGGCCCGCTGATTCATATGTACAAAAAATTTTCTCTTCCCCACTCAGGTGGATGCAAGCTAGGAAATAGGACTGTTACTCCACATTTTTTTGCACTTGAAAATTTTGGCGTTAATATTAAAACAAAAAATTTTAGTTATGAAATCACGAGAGAAAAACTCAAGCCTGCAGAATTTGCATTATATGAATCTGGAGATACAGTGACAGAAAACGCTATTATGGCTGCAGCACTTATTCCTGGAAAAACGACAATTAAATTTGCTTCATCAAACTATCAAGTACAAGATTTGTGTTTCTTTTTGCAAGAACTTGGAATTCAGATTGATGGAGTTGGTACCACGACAATTACAATACATGGAGTAAAAGAAATAAATAAAAATATTACTTACTATCTCGCGGAAGACCCTATTGATACAATGTTTTTTATTGCAGTTGCTGCTGTTACAAAATCTGGTATTACAATTGAAAGATGTCCAATTGATTTTCTTGAAATAGAATTACTTAAACTCAAAAAAATGGGTTTTAAATTTAAAATCTCAAAAAAGTATAAAGCTTTGAATGGTAAAACAGACCTTGTTGATATCAAAACTTTTCCTTCCACGCTCAAAGCACTTCACGACAAAATTGAATCTAGACCTTATCCAGGATTAAATATAGACAATCTTCCCTTCTTTGCGCTTATTGCCACACAAGCAGAAGGGCAAACATTGATTCATGACTGGGTTTATGAAAATCGTGCAATTCATTATAAGGAGCTCGACAAACTTGGCGCAGACACCATCTTGGCAGACCAGCATAGATTTTACGTAAATGGAAAAACTAAGCTAAAACCAGCAGAAATTATCTGTCCTCCAGCTCTTCGCCCAGCTGCAATTATTTTGATAGGAATGCTCGGCGCCGAAGGAAAATCAATTTTAAGAAATGTATATAGTATCAATCGTGGTTATGAAGATATAGCAAAAAGGTTAAATAATTTGGGGGCTAAGATTAAAATGCTTAGAGACTGAAATATTTTAAATACAAAAGGCGGTTCGCTTTGCGAACAGCCTTTTGTATTATTATTTATCTTTTTAATTTTGACTTAAATCTCTGGGGAATAAGAAGCTCACCTCCAAAATGTCTTGCTAAAAGACTACCCGATTTATCAGATAAAGAGGTTAAACCCTTAAGAGTGAGATTCCCATGATGGTGCGATAATATTTCTGCTGTAGAATCTGAAATTGAATTTAAACCATCTAGATCAATAAAGTTTCGACTATTTTTATATGACCAATTTGCTATACTCTTAGCCACATTATCAGATATAGTTTTTAAACCTGAAAGGTGGACCTCGTCGGCTTTGAGATTAGAAAATAATATATCTGCGCATTCATCAGATAAATAACTTAAATTTTCTAGAGAAAGCCTTCTGTGATTTTCAGGATAAGTGTAGGAAGATAATATTTTAGCAATTTCTTTATTAATTTCTGTTAGTTTCTCTACATTTTCAAAGTTACCTTCCATAATTTCTTTCTGTATCTTTGAACCATCAGGAGTTATATCATTTAATTGTGTTTCAGATAGTTTTAATCTTTTGTCACTTTTTTTGTTATCAAAAACATACTCCGCTCCATCTTGAAGCAAATCACTATCAGATATAGTTCTTTTTTTCTCAATTTTTAATATTTCTTCTGGTGAATAACTTTCTGGTCCATTCTTCATTTTTTTATAATATTAATTAATAAATCTAACACTATAATTGTAGCCCCCCCCCCAGAAAAAAGTCAAATAATACCTAGTGGATTGAAATAGCTTGTGACTAAGATTAAAATGCTTAGAGATTAATGATTATATTGTTTGCTGGTGAAGAGGCGTGTTTTGTTTAAATCACAATTTTCACAAAGATACAGGATCTCAGAGTTTCCAAAATGAAAATCTGTAAGAACTTTTTTCCAAGGTAATTTATAAAACTCAGCATAAATCATTTTTCCAAAATCTCCGTGGGTAACTAAAAGAACTGACTTATCATTATGATTTTTCTTAATAAAATTAAGAAGTTTTTTAGCACGTTCTAGAAGATCTTCAAAAGTTTCAGCACCTTTTGGATTTAAAAAATAAGTAATAGTTTTTGATTTTATAATTTCAGGTGCACACAATTCTTCAATTCTCTTAGCTTCAATTCCAGTCATTACTCCGAAATCCCTTTCAATAAGTTCATTTAATACGACAGGTTGTGACTGATTTGATATATCAGAAATAATTTTTGCAGTTTTATATGCTCTTTGAAGGGGTGATGAGTAAACAACATCAAAATACAAATTATCTTTCTTGATTTCTTCAGCTACTTCTTGTGCCTGTTTCTCACCTAAAGTAGTAAGTGGTTCATCTCGATGACCATTTAAAATACCATTTTTGTTATCTACGTTTTGACCATGGCGCGCAATGTAAATTTTAAGCATATTTAGATTATATCAAATTTTTATATTAAGTGGTTGAAAAATACCTATTTTCTGTCATTATTCACCCGTTAAAGTTTTTGCCAATATTTGTTAAAAATTGAATAATTTGGCAATATCATGATAAGGTGATTTTGTGATACAATTTCACTGTATTATATAGTCGAACAAACAATTTTTATTGGCAAAAATTTTCTCGGGTAAATGAAAATACTTGAAGTAATACCTATAGCAAGAGGCATAAAAAACGATACGCTTTCATATTTTTCTGGAAGTGATGTTTCTGTTGGTTCAATAATAAAAGTTCCATTGAGAAAGAGAATTATTCCAGCATTAGTAATTAGTTCTAAAGATGTTGGAGAATCAAAAACAGAAATTAAAAATTCTTCTTTTGCTCTCAAAAAAATATCAAAAACAAAATGTTCTCATTTATTGAGTAAAATTTTTATTGAAACCGCTGAAACAGTTGCAAACTATTATGTTGGCTCGATAGGCTCTGTACTCAATTCTCTTGTTCCAAAAGTTTTACTCGAAAATACTGAAAAAATAAAACTTGGAACGCACAAAATTGAGGAGCACAAAAAAACGACAAAAGCAGAAAAATTTGTAATTCAATCAACTGACGAGGATAGATACGCTCAATATAAAAGTATCATAAGAGAGGAATTTGCAAAAAACTCTTCAATATTTTTTTGTTTACCAACCATCCAAGATATAAAAAAAGCAAAAGAATCCCTTTGCAAAGGAATTGAACAATACACATATATTCTTCATGGTTCAATGGGTAAAAAAGAAATTTTAAACACTATAAATAAAATTCTAGCTGAAAAACATCCTTTACTTATTATTGGCACCGGAAGTTTTCTTTCAATTCCAAAAAGTAATATTGGAACGATAATTTTGGACAAAGAAAATTCTAGGTCTTATAAAATGCAAACGAGACCTTATATAGATATCAGAAAGTTTGCCGAAATGTTTGCCACAAAAACAAATTCAAAAATAATTTTTGGGGACTTGCTTTTGCGAACAGATACTATTTGGAGACAAAAAAAAGGAGAGCTTGTTGAACTTATGTCTTTAAAATTTCGCTCACTGACAACCTCAACGCAGGAAATCATAGATATGAGAACTATCAAAAAAAATGATACGAAAACATATTTTTCAGTTTTAAGTGAAGAGTTCATAAAAAAAATACAAGATAATATAGAAAACAATGAACACATGTTTATTTTTTCCGGAAGAAGAGGACTTTCCCCTTCTACTGTATGTGCAGACTGTGGAAATGTCGTAAAATGTAATTCTTGTGGAGCGCATACGGTACTTCATAGATCTACAGCAGAAAATTTCTTTCTTTGTCATAAATGTGGAGAAAGAAGAAGTGCTGTAGAAAAATGTTCTTATTGTGGAGGATGGAGACTTGCGACACTTGGTATTGGTTCTGAACTTGTGGAAGAAAAAGTTAAAGAGCTTTATCCAAAAGCAAACATTTTTAGAATTGATGCTGATGCAACAAAAACACACAAGAAAGCTGAGGAAGTTGCAGAGAAATTTTATAATTCACCACAAGGAATTTTAGTAGGAACAGAAATGGCGCTTTTATATCTGACAGAAAAAATAGAAAACACTGCGGTTGTTTCAATAGATTCATTCTTTTCAATCCCTGATTTTAGAATCAATGAAAGAATTTTGAATATACTTTTAAAAATCCGTTCAATTACTGACAAACATTTTATTATTCAAACAAGAGATATAACGCAGAAAGTTTTTGATTATGCGGTGAAAGGAAATCTTGTAGATTTTTATAGAGACGAAATTGACGATAGAGAAAAATTACATTTTCCACCTTTTACTACACTCATAAAAATTTCAATTATTGGTAATAGAAACGAGGTGCTCGGACTAGTGCAAGATATTCAAAGAATGATTGAGCCATTTGAAATTGATATATTCCCAGCTTTTATTCCTCAATCAAAGGGAAAATTTGGTGTAAATGGAATAATTAAAATCGTATCTAGTAAATGGCCAGAAAAAGATTTGTATGAGAAATTAAAAAACTTGCCTATGGATGTGCTGGTAAATGTTGATCCAGATTCGTTGATTTAGTATTGTCATTCCCGCGTAGGCGGGAATCCATAATTAATACAAGACAACCTAGATTCCCGCCTACGCGGGAATGACACCTATTTATTCAACTCAAAATTCACTTTATTTCCAAATCTCAAATCAACATATTTAATTTTCTTTAATGATGCACTATCATTTGCAATGTATTTGTTATCAACCAAAGCTTGAAGATTTGTCAGTGATGATTCAAAAGATTTTTTGTCATTTATCAAAATTTTGCCTCCACCCAAAATATAAACCTCATATTCATGTTCATTTAAAGCATTAAAATACTGTGGCTGAAACGACATTGTTTTTAGCGCATTGTATAAATTCGAAATATTTTTAAAATTATCACCAAAATATATTTGGCCTATTGGGTTTGTGTCTGAAATTAAACCAAAATATTCTGGGAAACTATTGTTTGAAAAAATCGGAGCATCTTCAAAAATAAATCCACTCGAGTCCATAAAATAACAACCTTTACTTTCTGCCGGTGTACCTTTACACCATAAATTATCAGATTTTCTTTCTGTGACCACAATCTCAATACTGGTAATTCCACGAATGATAACATCAACCTTTCCTATTTTTTTATAAGTGTTCAAAACTTTATTTTCAATCGTTGAACTTCTAAGCAAAAGAATATTGTCGGTAGGTGTAACTTTAAGATAAACTTCGTCGAGTTCAGTATTTACAATTTTTAAAATATCTTCAGTTGCAACAGAATTATTTCCAGAAACAACAACATTTTTAATACGAACCGCATTTGCAGTCAAACCATAATTTGCTGAACAAATAAAAAATAAAATAAAAATAAAATAAACTCCAATCTTTTTTAAAAGACTCATTTGCCTCTTTCTGCGTAAAGATGTGCTTATATTTGATCTTTGGTATGACATTTACCCGAGAAAAATTTTTGCCAATAAAAATTGTTTGTTCCGACCTTATGATTAAGAAAATTATAGCATATAAATATATAAATTATGATTATGTTTTTAAAAGCAATTTTTAACAAACATTGGCAAAAACTTTAGCGGGTGAATATTCACCTATTGAATGAAAAAACTAAACAGTAAAAAGGCGGGCGCGAAGCGCCCGCCTTATTGTTTGACAAACTTATTTGATAATTATACCATTTATTCAGATGTACAAGCTTCATTTTTTTACTGTCAAAACCTAGGAGGAGCAATGGAAGATAAAACTAACTTAAAAGTGGTGAAGCAAGAAAAAAATAATTGGCTTCAAGATGTAATACTCGCTTATTGGGAAATGGGGTTGGAGAACTCCATGTCTCAATCAGATTTATCAGTTGCGGTTGCTCATCACCCCTATGGCCAATATTAACGTTCTGGGCCCCGCATTAATTTGCGGGGCTTTACTTTTGGAAAAAAGGACGGCTCGCTTGCGAGCCGTCCTTTTTTGTATTTGCTTTTAACTTTTAAACTTGAAACTATTTTATGCCTATGTACTCCTTCCCTCCCATATACTTCCTCAATCCTTCAGGAATTTTTATTGAGCCATCTGCTTGTTGATTGTTCTCAAGTATTGCAATAATAATTCTTGGTGTTGCGATAGCTGTATTGTTTAATGAGTGTGTAAACTTTGTTTTACCATCTGTATCTTTGTATCTAATATTTAATCTTCTTGTCTGAAAATCATGAAAATATGAGCATGAATGTGATTCTCTGTACTTATTTTGAGATGGTACCCAAACTTCAATATCATATTTTTTAACATGTCCAAGCCCTATTTCGGCTCCACAACAAACAACTACATGATATGGAATGCCCATAGCTTGTAAAATTTCTTCTGCATTTAAAAGTAATTCCTCATGATATTTTACAGATGTCTCGTGGCTTGCTTCACCAATAATAACTTGCTCAAATTTATAAAATTCATGAACTCGCATTATTCCTTTTGTATCTTTACTGTAGCTTCCTGCCTCTCTTCTAAAACATGGAGAAAAAGATATCGTCTTTTTTGGTAAGTCTATTTTTTTCAAAGTTTTGTCAGAATAAAATCCCATTGTGGCAACTTCTGCAGTACCTGCCAAATAATCATTGTCTTGTGTTTTATAAATTTCTTCTTCGCCTTGTGGAAGATAACCAGTTCCTAGAAGTGCTTCTCTCTTTACAAGTGATGGAACAAAC
Source organism: uncultured bacterium (assembly GCA_903823865.1). GTDB lineage: Bacteria > Patescibacteriota > Minisyncoccia > Phycocordibacterales > GWA1-40-21 > Bog-1340. The sequence continues at coordinate 22,688 of CAIJUJ010000033.1, read as the reverse complement.
ATTAAAGAATAATCTGGATGTTTTTCTCTGAACAAGTCTATTGTCAATTGCCAAATAGCAAACTCGAGCTCGGCGGCTTCATTTTTCAAAAAATATCCACGGAATCCTGCAACTTTTGTCCCAGCTTCAAAATCAGCTAGGTCCAATTTTTCCATAAGTTCAATATGGTCTTTTGGCTTAAAATCCATTTTAGGAATTTCACCCCAAACTTTTACCTCAACATTATCATCTTCACCATTTCCTTCTGGAACAGAGACGTCTGGAACATTTGGAACCTGGAGCATAAGTGTCTGCCATTCTTGCATTACCTCTTTCAATTTTTCTTCTTCTTTCTGCAACTTTTCTTTCAAAATTTTCATTTGACCAATAAGCTCGGCTTTTTGGCCTGCTTCTTTGAGCTGTGGAAGACGAACAGATACCTCATTTTGCTCTGCTCGCATCTTTTCTATTTCTGAAAGCAGCTCTTTCCTCTTGTCATCTACTTTTATCAAATCTGATGGGTCAAACTTGATATGCTTTTTTCTTGCACCCTCAATTATGAGTTCTTTATTTTCTCTGATGAATTTAATGTCTAACATGATTTTGTTTACGAATATACAAATGTACGAATGAAACGAATGGTTACGAATAATTAATTATTTGTAGACATTCGTATTATTCGCATAATTCGTTGATTCGTATTTAATATATTATCAATAAATGTTAAAATTAACAACAACATGAAAGATTTTGAAATTAAAATACTTGAAAAGAAAAATTTGCCAGAAATGCTGCAGGAAATTACCGACGCACCAGAAAAAATATATTACCAAGGACAACTTCCCTCACCTGACACAAAAATTCTCTGCGTTGTTGGCTCCCGCAAATATACTCAATATGGGAAAGATGTTTGTGAGAAGCTTATTTCTGGCCTTCGCGGATACAATATATGTATAGTTTCAGGTCTTGCTCTTGGTATTGATGGAATTGCCCACAAATCAGCCTTGGATGCTGGTTTAAAGACGGTTGCTGTGCCCGGCTCTGGACTTCATGAATCAGTTCTTTATCCAAGCTCACACAGACAGCTTGCAGAGAAAATTTTAGAAAAAGGTGGTGCACTTATTTCAGAATTTGAACCAAAGTTTCGAGCCACACCATATAGCTTTCCACAAAGAAATAGAATAATGGCTGGGCTTTCTCATGCGGTGCTTGTCATAGAAGCGGAAATAAAATCAGGCACACTTATTACTTCAAAATTTGCAACCGAATACAATAGAGAGGTGCTCACAGTCCCCGGCTCAATATTTTCTAAAAACTCTGAAGGACCAAATATGCTAATACGACTTGGTGCAACACCAGTGAGAAGTAGCGAGGATATTTTAGAAGCACTTGGTTTTAAAATAGATGAAACACCCCAAAACTTAGAACTTAAATATTCTGATTGTTCAGAAGAAGAATTACTTGTAATAAAAATTCTCACCGAGCCAATGGAAAAAGATGAATTAATCCGTGCACTAAAAATGCCAGTGTCAAAAGCAAGTACCGTCCTTTCAATAATGGAGATTAAAGGATTGATAAAAGAAAGTATGGGAGAAATTCGTTTAACTTAAAAAATTAAGTAATAATTTATTAACAATATTTATATTCTCAATTTCTTAAGAATTTGAGAATATAATAAATCAGATAACAACGTAAATATATAAACAAAATGAAATATTATAAAGAAAAGAAAATTACCAAAACATCTAAACAACTTGAGAGACATTTTAAGGGCGTAGCTAATTCAAAACGAATAGATATTATTTTACTTGTCGCAAATAATCCATCAATAACTTTGATTGAAATTACAGAAAGATTAAAAACAAATATTAAAACAACAGCCGAGCATACAAGAAGATTGGTTGGTGCTGGTTTACTTAATAAAAAATACAATGGTCATACGGTAGAGCACAGCATATCCCCTTATGGGAAAAAGATAGTTGAAATTATTTTAAACTTCTAAACTTATTCTCAAATTCTTAAGAATTTGAGAATAAGTTTATTAGGATAGAAAAAGAATTGAACGATTAATTTAGATTGACATTCCAATATAAATTAAAAAAACGGTGTAAAAAACATCAAACCAATAAACTCTCAATCTATTTGCAAGCCAAATCAAACCGAAAAATGGATAAGCAAAATAATACCAAAAACGAAATCTGTGTTTTGCTAATAATTCTTTACTATCACTCAAAACATTCTGCGCGTCTGGATTGCTTGGAAAAGCGTGAAGACCTGTAGAAAATGCAAGCCATAGCAATAGATAATATTTGAAAGTGCTTGGAACAATGTGCACAATAATATATCCAAGTATGATTACAAGAATTGAATTAAATAGTAGAGGGCCAACTGAAATCCAAAAAGTCTGGCTCAATTTTGTTGGTTGTTCATGCAATACAAAACCCGCTTCCCTATTCCAAAATTGAAAATATTTTACTTTGAAAACTGTGACCTTACTCCAATCACAAAACTTCTTGTGTGCCCACTCGTGTAATATTACTCCCGGAAAAGTTAGCAGTGCTATTAATTCGCCTGGTATGAACATATTATGTTTTTCTTAAGGTTGAATCTCGTGGTTATTATTATCTAACTCTACCTGGTACAACTTCATCTAAATATTTACTAAAATTACCACCAGAAATGAAAATCTTCCATGATGCAGCTGGTGTAAGGCGCATAATATCAACAAGTCCGGTTAATATACATAAAATTAATAAATTAATAATAACCATTTTTCCTAAACTTATATTTATGTTATTAATATATTTATGAGTAACAACCATACCAACAATAAAAATAAATAGCGCTGCAATATTATAATAAATATTAAAAACAAAATACAAAATAGATAAGAAGCCATAAGGTGCAAATAGACCAACAAAGCCAACAATTGGACTTGGCACCAAATCACTCAATGGAAGAGTGAAAATTATATAAATCACAGTAACAATAATCCAACACCACCATATTGACCTAAATTTATTAATTATTTTCATATACAAATTATATCAAAAGTTTGCACAAATTGAAATTATGGTATATTAATATGTATCGATGAAATTATTAATCGTTGAGTCTCCGTCAAAAGCGAAGACGATAGAAAAATATTTGGATGGTGCATACACGGTGCGAGCAAGCGTTGGGCATATTCGTGATTTACCAAAAAGCAATAAAGATGCAATAGATATTCCTGGCGGTTTTATTCCTAAATATGAAATTAGCCCAGGAAAAGAAAAGGTTGTTTCTGAAATAAAAAGTTTGGCGGAGCGAGCAGACGAAGTACTGCTCGCCACCGACCCTGACCGAGAAGGAGAAGCTATTGCATGGCATGTTAAAGAAGCAGTTGGGCTAAAAAATCCAAAGCGTGTTCGTTTTTATGAAATTACAAAAGATGCAATCAAAGAAGCAATTCAAAATCCAACAGAAATTGATGATAATTTAAGACGCGCGCAAGAAGCAAGAAGAGTTTTGGACAGACTCGTAGGATATGACCTTTCTGGACTTATTTGGAAAAAAGTTCGTTATGGACTTTCAGCTGGACGCGTTCAATCCCCCGCTCTCCGTATAATAATGGAAAGAGAAAGAGAAATCCGCGCATTCAAGCCTGAGCAATATTGGACAATTGAAGCTGATACACAAACTGTCGGTGGCATAAAAATCACACTTGGTTGCGATAAAGAGCCTCGCGATATAAAAGAAGTTGAAAAAATTCTAGAAATTGGAAACAAAGAAGAATGGTCAGTAAAAAGTGTTACGGAAACTGAGACAAAAAGAAGTCCAAAAGCTCCATTCACTACTTCAACACTTCAACAAACAGCAAGTACCCGTCTTGGACTTGCTCCTTCAAGAACTATGGGAATTGCCCAGAAACTTTACGAAGCTGGTCTCATTACTTATATGAGAACCGACAGCACAAACTTGAGCGTAACAGCGCAAGATCAAATGGCTGCAGTTATAAATAAAAAATATGGTGCAAATTATGCGCACAAAAATATTTATGTAACAAAAAGCAAAAATGCACAGGAAGCACACGAGGCAATCCGCCCAACAGATGCAAGTAAAGAAAATGCTGGGTTAACAGATGAACAAAAAGAACTTTACAGACTTATTTGGCAAAGAACACTGGCTTCACAAATGTCTGATGCAAAAGTTTTGAGAACAAAAATTACTGCTCAAATAGGAAGCGAGACCACGAAAAATGGATTACCATCTCGTGGCGAAGTTCCAACATTTTCAATCAATGGTTCACGAATGCTTTTTGATGGCTGGCTAAAAGCTGACCCAGATGCTCGAGGTGAGGACGTTGAACTTCCAAAAGTTGCAAAAGGCGATATTTTAAAACTTATTGAAATAAGAAATACTGAGAAATTTACCGAACCGCCAGGAAGATATAGCGAGGCGGGTCTTATTAAAGAGCTAGAAAAAAGAGGTATCGGAAGACCTTCAACTTATGCTTCTATTATGAAAACTCTTGAAGAGAGAAAATATGTTGAAAAGATAAACAAGGCACTTTTCCCTACCGATACTGGAGAAGTTGTCAGTGATTTCTTGGAAAAAAACTTTGCAAATTATATAAGCGATACTTTTACAGCAGAAATGGAAGATGAGCTTGATGATATTGCCACTGGAAAAAGAGAATATGAAAAAACTTTAAAAGATTTTTATGGACCATTTACAAAAGAAGTGAAAGCAAAAAATAAAATTGAGAAAGTTACAAATCTTGGTGAAGCAGACCCAAGTATAAAATGTCCTGTCTGTGGTGGACCGATGATTATTAAACTTTCCAAAAATGGAAAATTCTTGAGTTGTAAAAAATACCCAGATTGTGCTGGTGCCAGAAAAATGGATGGAACAGAAATGGAAGGGCCAAAAGAAACCGGTGAAAAATGTCCGGAATGTAAAGACGGTAAACTCGTTGAAAGAGATGGAAAATTTGGAAGATTTATTTCCTGCTCAAATTATCCAAAATGTAAATATATTAAAAAGGGTGAAGGTGCTCCCGTAAATTCAACTGGCGTAAAATGTCCAAAATGTAAAACTGGTGAAATGGCCGAACGAAGAGGTAGATTTGGAATTTTTTACAGCTGTACAAACTACCCAAAATGTAAATATGCAATTAAAGCGAAACCAACCGGCAAACTTTGCCCTACCTGTGGAGCTTTGATGATGCTTGGCACCAAAACTATTCCAGAACGTTGCTCCGACAAAACATGTCCTAATCACAGACCAGATAAGTTATCAAAGTAAAATAATTAAAAGGGTGGTTCGCGAAGCGAACCGGCCTTTTGACTTTCCTGTCTTTTGCCTTTACACTACTAATTATGGCTTCAGAAGAAATTATTTCATTATTAGATTCCCCAACCCAAAAAGACAAAGAGTTTATACAAAAAGCTTATGATTTTGCTATAAAAGCACACGAGGGACAACTTAGAAAATCAGGTGAACCATATTTCAACCATGTATTTGAAACTGCAAAAATACTTGCAAGCTTACAGATGGGTCCTACTACAATAGTTGCTGGACTTCTACATGATTCAATAGAAGACGGTGTTGCGACTGAAGATTATATAAAAAAGGAATTTGGTGATGAAGTATATTTTTTAGTAAACGGTGTAACAAAACTAGGAAAAGTTAAATACAGAGGAGCAGAAAGACATATTGAAAGTCTTAGAAAATTCCTTGTAGCTGTGGCTCAGGATATACGGGTTCTAATTATTAAACTCGCTGACCGACTACACAATATGCGTACTTTACAATATATACCTTTAGTAAAACAAAAAAGAATTGCTCTCGAAACATTAGAGATATATGCCCCTCTCGCCCAAAGGCTTTCTATAAGAGTATTGTCACGTGAGCTTGAAGATTTGTCATTTAAATATGTAAACCCTACTGAGTACCAAAAAATTGTAAACCTTTTAAATAGTAAAGAAAAAGAAGCATTACCAGAACTAAACAAATTTATTAAATCTGTAAAAAAAGCACTCGCAACAGAAGGTGTAATCCATTTCAAAACAGATTATAGGCAAAAAGGAATCTATAGCCTTTATAGAAAAATGCAAAGACACGAAAATGATATAAATAATATATACGATATTCTCGCTGTTCGTATAATTGTAGATACAATTTCAGACTGCTATAAAGTCCTTGGAATAATGCATAGCATCGCAAGACCTATACCTAGAAGAATCAAAGATTATATTGCACTTCCAAAACCAAATGGATATAAAAGCTTACACACTAATGTTCTTACAAAAGATGGTGCCACTATTGAAGTACAAATTCGTACAAAAGAAATGCAGCAGGAGTCTGAATTCGGTATTGCATCACATCTTTTTTACAAAGAAAAAGGCTCAATTAAACAAAAAGAAAATTCTGAAACTCGATGGTTTAAACAATTTCTACCAAGAATTGTGAATTATTTTAAAACAACAAATAGTCATGAGGCAACTCCACATTGGATAAATGAACTTGCAGAATCACAGAAGAACTTAAAAACTGAGAAAGATAAAAATAATTTTGTTGAGGATTTAAAAGTTGATTTCTTTAACGAAAGAATATTTATACTTACACCAAAAGGAGATGTTGTAGACCTACCGAGAGGTTCATGTGTTATTGATTTTGCTTTTGCAATTCATTCTGATATTGGGGCTCATATGAGTGGGGCAAAGATAAATGGCAAAATGGTTTCAATAGACACAATTCTAAAAAATGTAGATATAGTTGAAATTATAACCAAAGAATCAAGTAAACCATCAGCTAAATGGCTCGAAATGGCAAAGACGAGTATGGCAAAAAGACATATTGCAAGTTACTTAGAGAAAAATAAAAGTAAAAATCAGATCCCAAGACAGAAATAACTAGGTTTTAGCTGGTAGCTATTAGCTTTTAGAAATTCAATACATTTATACATTTTCTAACAGCTAACACCTAAAAGCTATCAGCTATATTCTAAAGACTAAAATTCTTCACAGAATACAAATCTTCACTTTCTTCATCTTCTTTCTTTTCGATTGGACTTCTATCATCCATAAGTGGAGCTTCATCTTCTGTTATTTTTGGTAATTTATCTACTTCACCCAACGTCTCTATATGTTTGTCTAAAAGTTCATCAACTTTTCTTTTATCTTTTGATGCAAGTAAATCAAGAATCGCTCGAACGTCATCATTTGAAAAGAAATCTATTGTAATCTTTCCACCCTTCTCTCCTTTTTCAATATGAACTCTTGTTCCCAAAGATTCAGAAAATTTTTCTTCAAGGGCAGTAATTTCAGGATCAAAAACAACTTCTTTCTTTCTTGCTCTTTCAGTTGCAATTTTTCTGGCAATAATTTCTGCATCACGAACTGTAATTTTCTTATAAATAATCTCCTTGAATAAAGTTTCCTGCTCATCTTTTCTGTCAGTAAGCATGAGAAGTGGTCTTGAATGACCTTCAGAAATCTTACCTTCAGAAAGGGCTAGGAGCATATGTTCTGGAAGAGCAAGTATTCTCAGGCTGTTTGAAACATACTCCCTACTCTTGCCCATTTTCATAGCAATTTGGGTATGTTTAAAGCCAAATTCATTAACTAACTGCTGAAAAGCCTTCGCTCTATCAACGCAGTTTAAATCTTCTCTTTGTAAGTTTTCAATGATGGCAAGCTCAAGCTTCATCAACTTTGATTCATCATTTGAACGAATTACTGCTGGAATTTGTGGAATGCCGGCTATTTTTGACGCACGCAATCTTCTTTCTCCTGAAATCAATTCATATTCAACAGCAATACCACCATCTTCTTTTTGAACTTCAGTTCTTGTAACAACAATAGGCTGAAGAACTCCATATTGTCTTATGGATTCTGCAAGGTCTTTCAATCTTGCTTCGTCAAAATCTTTCCTTGGTTGAAAAGGATTTGGTTTTATTTTTTCTGTCTCTATCCAGAATATGGAATCGTTAAAAAATTGGGTCATTTTTTTAAAAAATTAAGATTTGATGTATATATTCTATCATACAAAAAATACTAATAAAATTGATTTTTGTTCATAAATTGTGTAATATTTCTTAATAATGCCGGGATGGCGGAATTGGTAGACGCAATAGACTCAAAATCTATCGATCGCAAGGTCATGAGGGTTCGATTCCCTCTTCCGGCACAAATTAATATTTTCTTTCAAATATGACTTTCTAATTCATATTTGATATACTTTTATTATGAAAAAACTCAAAGAAATAATATTTCGGTTAGAAAACAGACTTCTGCAACCTGATGTAAGAAAATCTGTAATTCAACTTAATGAGATGATTTCGGAGGACTTTATAGAAATTGGTAGTTCCGGGCAAATTTACACAAAAAAGAATGTTTTAAAAAATCTTCCGTCTTCTCCTAAAATTAAGTTTATTGTGACCGATTTTAGAATTGTAATACTTAGTCCTAATATCATCCAATCTATATTTAAGACAGAAAAAATTAATCAAGTAACAAATAAAACAACTTTTTCTTTACGTAGTTCTATTTGGAAAAATGAGGACAGTAAATGGAGAATGATATTCCACCAAGGAACACCTTTGTAGAAATTATGCTAATATCTCATCTATGAAACATAAAATCATAGTAGTTCTTGGCCCCACAGCCACTGGTAAAAGTGATATTGCAGTTCAAATCGCCAAAAAATTCAACGGCGAAATTATAAGCGCAGATTCGCGCCAAGTATTCCGCGGTATGGATTTGGGTAGTGGAAAAATCACTAAAAAAGAAATGCTAGGGATTAGCCATTACTTGCTTGATATAGCAAACCCAAAAACATTTTTTTCTGTTGTTAAGTATAAAGAACTTGCAGAAAAAGCTATTGAAAAAATAATCGCAAAAAACAAAACACCAATAATTTGTGGTGGGACAGGTTTTTATATTGATAGTATTGTAAAAAATATTACATTACCTGAAGTAAGACTTAATAAAAAATTGCGTAGCAAACTTGAAAAATATTCAGCCGAAAAACTTTTCAAAATATTAAAAAAACTTTCACCAATTCGTGCAAAAAATATCGATAAAAATAATAAAGTTCGTTTGATACGAGCTATTGAAATAGCTAAGACTCTTGGTGAAGTGCCAGAGATTGTAGAAAAACCAAGTAAATATGACTTTATATTCATTGGTTTTGATACTGATAATAATATATTGAAAGATAGAATAGAAAAACGATTATTAAAACGTATAAAAATTGGAATGATAAACGAAATTGTTAAACTCCATAGACAAGGCGTAAGTTGGAAAAGATTAGAATCTTTTGGTCTTGAATACAGACAAACTGCACTATATCTTCAAAGCAAAATTGCTAAGGATGAAATGATAAAAAATCTAAAATCAGAAATTTGGCATTTTGTTAAACGCCAAAGAACATGGTTTAAGAAAAACAAAAAAATATTATGGTTCAAACCACAACAAGTATCACAAATAATAAAATTAGTTCAAACTAAGCTGAAGGAATAATCTTTTCTACAGTTATCAAAATAGCACCTTTAGCTGGAAGACCTTCATTTTCTTTTATTTCTTCTACATATTTTTTCCATTTTCCTTCTGTAAAATATTCTGCTTCTCCAATTAATTTACATCTTTTTAAATCTTTATTCCAAACCGCTAAACAAACGTTTTTATTATTTGCTATATCTTTGATTGTTTGATTCATAAAATTGTCTGAAATCAAAACCTGATTATCGGAAACAATTTTTACCCCATCAACCCCAATAACATTAGGTTTGTTATTCTCTGTAATTGTAGCAAAAGCTACAGCATTATTTTCAATTAATTCTTTGATTTCTAAAAGATTCATGAATAAATTATAACATATATATAAAAATATTTTGCGGGAGATGTGGATCGGTCACAAGTATTTTTCTGCTGAAAAATCTCGCGACCCGGACTCGGCTCGTCAGCCTCCGTCTTCCGATTCCTCCATCGCCACGCATTAATAATTCACTTGGACAGATGACTATCTGTCCTTGCGAATCATTGCGGGAGATGGAGGAATCGGACCTCCGACAGCGGTTTTGGAGACCGCAGTTATACCACTTAACTAATCTCCCGTGGTTTTATAAATATAACATAAAATACAAAAATGAAAAACAAAAACCGCTTCTCTGGCGGTTTTTAACGTAGATCGACTTGGGAAGAAGTAATCTTCTGAGCCAAGGCGAGTTGTGTTCTGAAGTCCGTGGTGGCGGACTCATATAACGTAAAGAAAACCTGGTGTTTAAAAATCCGCTTGCAAGCGGATTTTTAAACTTTTCTTATTTTATTTCTTGATTTCTTTATGCGGTGTGGTCTTTTTGCACCATTTACAAAATTTATTGAGCTCTATTTTTCTCTCAACTTTCTTTTTGTTTTTTCTTGTCCAGTAATTGACTCTTTTACAAGTTTTACAGGCAAGTTTGATTAATTGATCTTGTGACATTGTATTATTTATTTAAGTTCAAAAAGTATATATCAAAAACTTAAAAAAAGCAACCATATTATAGACCAGTTTGTGTTGGTGCAAATATTTTAATTTTTGATATCTTGCTCTTTAAAGTATTATGAACATCAATAATTTCTTTGTTCTTCAAAAGAATTAAAACAATTATACCCACTAAAATACCTAGCAACCCTGATAAAAATCCTTGCATAAATATACCGAAAACAGTATCCAAATTAAAAATGAGCGCAAAAACATTCAAAGCAAAATAACTTATAATACCAATTGAAAGTGACGACAACAAAACTTGGAGTGCTGTTTTTAAAACTGGTTTGGAAAAGCCTTTAAAATCTTTCTCAAAAATGAACCATAAAACTAAACTATTTAAAACTTCCCCGACAGACCAACCTAAAGGCAAAGCTAAAATAATTGTTCCAGGAACATCTTTTATTCTCAATAAACTCTCAAGTAAATCCTTAAATGGTGGGTAGACTTTGTATAAAATCATAAAGCCAAAACCTAGTGCTACTGTCGAAGTGGCGTTGATAAATTTGGCTATAAATGGCTTCCTGGTATTTCCAGCAGCATAATATGCTCGAACAAATAAAAGAGTAAGATTTTGAAAAATTATTGAAATAACAAACACTGCAAGTGCTGCAGCAGTAAGACGTGTCTGCGTCCAATTAAATACTCCTGCACCCAAAATCGTTCTGACAATCTGTGCACGAAGTGTTATAAATAAAACCACACAAGGTAGCGACCAAAAAATAATATGCTGTGCTGAAACAATAATTTGATCTAAAAATTTCCCCCTTTCTCCATCGGCAAAAAATCTAACAAGTATTGGAAAAGCTGCAAGAGAATAGCTTACGCCAATAACAGAAAGTAAAACGGATTGCATATTGTATGAAAGGTTAAAAACTGCGATTGAGCCAGCTACCATTGATGAAGCAAACGAAAGTAAAAATATTACTGAAATATTATCTGAACCTAAAGTAAAAGTTCTTGGGATGGAAACGAATAAAACTTTTCTAATTTCAGCAAAATCAAATTTTAATTTTGGCTTTGGAAAAAATTTATTTTCAACAATGAATGGGATCTGAATTGCAAAATGTAAAAAAGCACCAACAACTACTCCAAGTACCAAACCAACAAGACCAAACATTGGATAAAGTAAAATAATTCCTAAAATAATGCCCAGATTGTACAAAATGGGGCTTAAAGAATAGATTAAAAAGCGTTTGTATGTTTGTGTTAAAGTACCAAAAATGTTGGAAATTCCAAGAAAAATAGGCGACAAAAGCAAGATTCTTGTCATGTTATTTACAATACTTAAATCTGCACTATTGAAACCAGTAAAAAGTAATTTGTTTATTGATGGGATAAAGAAAAAAGCGATTATACTAATAACAATAATTAATAAAAAGAAAAAAGTAAAAATATTTCCAATAAATTTTCTTCCCTCTTCTGAACCAGCTTTCATTTTTTCAACAAGAAACGGAATAAGAACTGAAACTGAAACCATTGAACCAACAGTTATAAAAATAAAATCTGGAATTCTAAACGCTGCATAATAAAGATCAAGAGTGTGACCTGCACCAAAGTGTGATGCTAAAAGTCTATCTCTAATAAGCGCAAGTATTTGTGATGATATTGCAAAAAAAGCCAAAAGATAAGCTGCCTGATGCAGACCACTAACTTCTTTATTAATTATTTTAAAAAATCCTTTGACCATTTACCCGAGAAAATTTTTGCCAATAAAAATTGTTTATTTTTGACATTATAAACAGTACAGATAGTTTAACATAATCATAAATATTTACGATGTGTTTATAAATAAATTTTTAATAAACATTGGCAAAAACTTTAATGGGTTAATGAGAAAAGGGCGCACCTTTCGGTGCGCCCCCTCCATAACCTCTATACCTATAAGCCGAATTCTGTTCGCTGTATTACTACAACGAGATAACCATCTATCTGGGCCAAACATTACTGAATGGCTCAAGCGGCGCTCCTACACGAGGTAGGCACGGCCTTGCACTAAAGTAAGGAATTTTGCCGTTGCACCCTCATCTCTCGATGAGATTATTCCCGAAGGAATCCTAGCCTTTCGGCATCGGCGTCACTGTTCGCACCTCTCATATTGCTATGGACGGGCGTTACCCGCTACCCTTCTCCTAAATTTTAACATCTAGGTAGTGTTCGGACTTTCCTCCCAAACATTACTATTTGAGTAGTTATCCGATATAAAGGCATAATAATTATACAATAATTTTATATATTATGCAAATTAATATATAAAATAAAAAACACCTATAGTAAATTAGGTGTTTTTTATAAATTACTATTTAACTTTCTTTATGCTCCAACCGTTGCCAAAATGATATTAATTATTCCTTTTGCGGCTATCATAATAAAAATTCCGATAATTCCCCACAACATATGTTGATATCCCTGGTCCCTTTTTTCTGTTTGGGCAGCATTCGATATAAACTCAAACAACCCCCATACAAAAAATACTACTGCCAAACCCAAAAATAATGTTATTCCGGGGTTAACAATATTGTTTATTATCTTTCCGAATAGCGAATCAAATGAACTACTTGTAAGATTTTCAGCAGCATATACTGTTTGGACCAAAAAATTCATTATTTATTATTGTCCTATTACGTTAATAGATGGTCCTGTCATTGCAGACTGACCAGCGGTACCAAAAGTACTTGTAAGTATTCCAACCAGACCCCAAACAGAAACCATAACAAAGATTCCTACAATACCCCATATCATATGGGTTTTTGCTTTTGCCTTATCTTCTTCATTACCAGCGATAGCGTATCGAAATACCTGCCAAATAAAATATACGACGGCTAAAGATATGATCAACGGAACAACCAAACTTAACATATCACCAAACCATTTTAACAAACCATATACTCCACCACTTACTGATGTGGTAATAGCAACAGCAGCAAACGACACTGATGGTACCAAACCCGCAACGACAAAAGCTAAAATTTTTCTTTTCATAAAATATTATTTTAATAAATTAATAATCAAACTAATAACGACCAATATAAATTACATTATAATTATATAACCATATTAATGAACAAGCAAGTATACAATCAACATATTTTATACTTAATTTGCCATCAGTTATTTCAATACATCTGGGATTTTAATTGCTGGAATATTATTTAGAGTATCATAATTAACAGTAATAGTGCTTTTCAATATACTGACCAAACCCCAAAGAGATACCATAACAAAAATACCAATGATACTCCAAAACATAAATTGCTTACCTTCCTCCTTTTTTTCTTCAGAAGACAAAAATCTAAAAATACCCCAAAGAAAAACTACTATAGATAAGGCCAAAATAATTTCTACGGCAGTGTTAAAGAAACAGTAAACAACAGTATAGGCGAGGTCACTAAAATTTTTAACAAAACTAATATTGTTACAAACAACTTGGTGTAATGTTTGCTCTACTGGAGCAGGGCCCGCTGGATTAATATTAGCATTAGGATCCTCAAATGGAGTAATGGCAAAAACCAAACCATGTGCAAACATATACAAAACAAAAGAAAGAAGTGAAATTTTAAGTATTTTTCTCATAAATTATTTTAAGCTACTTATTGTTCCCTGTATAATATTAGCTATTAATTGGGCACCTAGGAGAACCGCAACTCCTATACATGTATTCATAAAAGTAGTTTTTGCTGTCTTAATACCTTCTGGATTGCCCCTTGATTTAACAAAAAGAAAGCCAGAATACATGAATGCACCAATCGCAATAATTCCGGCAATTTTAACAACATAATTTAATATGTACGGTATAAAAGCAGATAAATTATTGTACTTATCACCCAAAGGATTGTTAATTGTTTGAACGGTTTGAGCCATAACAATTAATGGAATTGATACTAAACATGCCACTGAAACTGCAGCTGATATTTTAATTATACTTGCTTTCATATTTATTTATAAAAATTAATAATAAATTATTTTGTCAAAAACTGTAATGCTCCACCAGGTGCATTACTATCAGGTACAAAAGTCGTAATGAGTGTGTGAATCACCAACCATGCGCCAAGCACAATAATCAATCCAATTACTGTCTTTCTAAACATGCTCCAACCCTGTTTAATTTTTTCAGGATTTGAAGGATTAAATAATATATCTACTCCGGCTATTGTGAAGGTTATAGCAGCTATGAACACTGATGCATCAAGAAACCATGTAATTGCTTTATTTACAAAAGTCATGATATCTGTAAATGTACACATGTGAGCATCTGAATTAATATCATTGCTAACTTTTCCACCAGTAACCGTAACATTTCCGCAAGGAATTAAACCTGCGGCAAAAGCAAACACAGGAAAAATTGTTAGTAGTAATAATCCGGATATAATAATTTTTTTGTATTTCATATTTTTAATTTTAAACAAATACAATTATAACAATAAAATGTCTAATTCTCCATTTGCTTTTGATACTGCTCCAGATATATCTAATTGCCCCGTCGTAATATTTTCAACCATATTTTGAAATATTTTGTCAGTTTGTTTTGAATCCGGGTCTATCCAGGCCTTTGATATTAATGCTGAATTATAAAAAATTGTTTTAATAGGGTCTGTTGATCCAACAGAAATTAAATCCTTTCTAGCTGGCGCGTAGTTTGTTAGTCCTAAGAAAACTGACACGGCATTAGAATCTACAAGAGATGATAGCAAGCTAAAAGTAAGCGCGGGGTTTTTTGAGCTTTTTAATATGGAGAAACCATAAATATTTCCAAATGTAGTGCTGGATTTTTGTCCCAATACTTGTGGCATCATCGCAACATCAAAATTCAAATTTGGATTTTTATCTTTTATATCCTGGTATTCTGAAGAAAAACCAAAATATGTAGCCAAATTTTCGCTTAAAAATGATTGTTTTGACGAAGGTAATGACCTGTTCCATGAATAAATTGATTTTTTTGGATTAGAATAATCAGTATAGAACTGCAAAGCTGAAACAGTAGGTACCAAAACATCATTTGATGACTGGAATTTTAATTCTGCACTGAATGAACTATTTGCAAATGAGACAATTGGGCTACCTGCTTGCATTATTAATGTACTAATAAGAGCCTTTGCATTATCAACGTTTCTATATTCGCCAAGAGAAGCAGCACTTGAAATAATGTTTGCATTACTATCACTTTGGGATAATTTACTTGCTAATTGTGGAAATTCACTCCATTTTGTTGGTGGTAAAGCTATTCCAGCAGTTGCAAACATATCTTTATTCCAATACATCAACATTGGGTCAACAAAAAATGGGAGTGAAAAAATACCGTTTGGATAAATATATAAATCAGATTCTTGAATAAAGGTATCTCGAAAAGTTCTTTCTGAAAAATTTGAAAACGGAATTAACAATACTTTATCCAAATATCTTTTTTCTAAAGATTGCGGAATTAAAATAGCATCTGGGCCATTACCAATAGCAATTGCCTCAACCAACAAACCATCAATTGTGTCTATACTTTTATACGAGTATGTTAAATTAAATTTAATATTGTTATCTTCCTGGTATTTTTTTATATAAGAGTCGAAAATTGTTTTATCAATAGTACCCCAAACTTTAATTTCTGTTGTCGTGTTAACTTGATTTGTTGCTTTGTAACTTGAAAAAGCTATCATTCCAAAAACAATAAAAAAACCAAACGCTAACATGAGAATTAATTTGAACTTACTTGATGTTGGATTCATATATTATTTTCTAAATATTATACCATAATGTTGCGCACCAGCACTTATATCCCTTTCAACTTTAAAACCATTCTTTTCAAAAAGTTTTTTTGCCAGTTCTTCGTAAAAAACGTTCTGTGGCTGGGGGCCGATACCACCAAAAGAACTTGACCAATCAACGAAAAGTACTCTGCCGTTTTGTTTTAAAATTCTTTTAACTTCAAGGCAAGCACTGTCCTTATTTTCTAATTGAAAAAATGTGTTTGCAACAATAACCGCATCCATCGATTTTTCTCTAAGTTTAGTACCACCGACATGTTCAAGGTCTGCCCAAATAATCTCGATATTATTAAGATGTCTAACATTAACTGCTTCACTTTTAAGTCTAACTAATAAATCTTTTTGTACATCTACAGCATAGACTTTTCCAGAAACACCAACAGCTTCGGCAGCTGAAAAAGTATAAAAACCAGAACCAGCACCAAAATCGGCCACGAAATTTCCTTTTCCTAAACCGAATTGCTCAATATTTTTTTGAGGGTCTGAAAACATTTTTTTATGTCTATATTATAACCTTACAATAAAAATCTTGCTAGTGGATAAATAAAGAAAAAGGGCGGCCATTGCTGACCGCCCGTAAAACTATTTTTTTGTTCTGTCTCCTATCTCAGCCAAAAATTTTGCTTTAAGGCAGCTTTCTTTTACTGCTGCCTCTTCCTTCATTTTTTTTAGCCACTCCTTTTTTTCTTTATTAGCTGATTTTGACAAATTTACAATTTCTTCTTCGACTTTCCGTATTTCCTTCATTGTATCGTTTATCAACTTTCTTTTTACTATCGAATCTGAGATGTTCTTTTTTATATTTCCTTGAACTTTCCGTAACTTATTTTTTATTTTGACAAGTCTAAAAAGAAAAAAAACACTAATTTCTTTCATATCACCAATCATGTGTCCTCCTTTGGACAATTATGTATTTTGTACTACCCTTTTTTAAAATTAACACATACAAATAATTGTGTCAATAATAATAGGGCGACCGCGAAGTACCCGCCCTTATTATGTTTTACTTTTATATGCACGTCACCGAAGCAATCGAATCCCCTTCTCGTAATTTCATAATTCTTACACCCTGTGTTTGTCTTCCTAAACTTGGAATTTCTTTTACTTCAACTCTGATGACCTGACTCTTTTTTGAAATGGCTGCAATCTCATCTTCTTCATCTGTAACAACTTTTGAAGTAATTATTTTCCCCGTCTTGTCAGTAACTTTCATTGTAATAATTCCGGAACCACCTCTTCCTTGAACTTTATATTCATCGAGCGGAGTTTTCTTTCCATAACCATTTGCACTGATTACCAAAAATTCTGGGTTCTTCATTTCTTTCTTCACAACATCAGCACCAACAATAGAATCACCTTTATCAAGTTTCATTCCGCGAACACCAGACGCATTTCTTCCCATAACTCTTACATCTTTATCTTTAAATCTTATTGCTTGTCCTTCTTTTGTTGAAAGAATTACTTGATCGCCTTCTGACATAAACAAAGCTGACCTCAATTCATCTCCACTATCAAGAGTAATCGCAATCAGACCGTTTCTTCTAACATCTTTAAATGCATCCGCATCAACTCTCTTTGTTGTTCCATTTTTTGTAACTAAAATAAGTGAAAGTTTTAGATTTTTTAATTCTTTTGGCATTGCTAGAACGGAGGTAATTTTCTCTTCACCAGAAATTGCTAGATAATTTACAATTGCTTTTCCTTTTGTTGCTCTCTTTCCTTCTGGCAATTCATACATTTTTAATTGGTACGCTTTTCCTTTATCAGTAAAGAATAAAATATCATTGTGAGTTGTAGCTGTAAGGAAGTGTGTAATAAAATCTTCGTCTTTTGTATCAAGATCCACCACGCCTACACCGCCTCTTCTTTGTTTTCTGTATTCGTCTGGATTTGTTCTTTTAACATAACCGCCAGCTGTGAGAACAAGCATGCTTGGCTCATCGGCTATCAAATCCTCCTCGGAGAATGACTTTATTCCGCCTTTTACAATTTTTGTTCTTCTTTCATCACCATATTTAGCCTTAATTTCAATAAGCTCGTCTTTTACAATTTTTAAAATTCTCTTAGTCTTAGAAAGAATATCTTTTAGGTCTTCAATGAGTGTTTGCACGGCTTTGAGCTCGTCTTCAATTTTTTTTCTTTCAAGTCCAGCAAGTTTTTGCAATTTCATTTCAAGAATCGCATTTGCCTGAATTTCAGAAAACTTAAATGATTTCATAAGTTGTGCTCGTGCATCATCGACATCTTTAGATTTCTTTATGAGCTTAATTATTTCATCAATATGATCGAGCGCTTTTTTCAAACCAAGTAAAATATGCTCACGCGCTTCCGCTTTTTTCAAATCAAATTCTGTTCTTCTTTTTATAACAATTTTTCTGTGTTCAATAAATTCATCCAAAAATGTTTTTAGAGAAAGCGTCTTTGGCACACCATTTACAAGCGCGACAAGATTGAAGTGAAAAGTTTCTTCAAGCTGACTGTGTTTATATAAATAATTTAATACACTTTGTGGTTGAGCGCCATTTTTCAAATCAATTGCAATACGAATATCTTTTGCAGATTCATCTCGCAAACCTTTTATTCCTTCTATTTTTTTGTCGCGAACAAGATTTGCAATTGCAATGATAAGCTCGGATTTATTTACTCTGTAAGGAATAGAGGTAATAATAATTTGGAAAGTTCCTTTTTTATCTTCAACAATTTCTGCATGGCCACGTGTCACAACTCCGCCTCGTCCGGTAGCATAAGCATGATTGATATCTGTTTGATTAAAAATTGTTCCGCCTGTTGGAAAATCTGGACCTTTTATAAATTGTAATAAATCTTCTGTTGAAGCATCTGGATTATCGGCAAGGTGCAAAGTAGCATCAACAACTTCGCCCAAATTGTGCGGTGGAATATTTGTTGCCATACCAACGGCAATACCAAGTGTTCCATTTAATAGAAGATTCGGAACGGCAGATGGAAGAACTGATGGCTCTTTTTTCGTGTTGTCATAGTTTGGTCTCCATTCAACCGTATCTTTTTCAAGGTCTTTGAGCATTTCGCTGGAAATTTTGGACATTTTTGCCTCCGTATATCTCATAGCCGCAGCAGAATCTCCATCAATGTTTCCAAAGTTTCCTTGACCAATAATAAGTGGGTATCTGGTAGCAAAATCTTGAGACATTTTGACCATAGATTCATAAATGGCAGCATCTCCGTGTGGGTGATAATTTCCCATAACTTCTCCAACGACTGATGCGGACTTTCTAGTTTTTGCCCCAGCGGTAATGCCCATCTGATGCATAGCATAAAGTATTCTTCGGTGAACTGGCTTCAAACCATCGCGAATATCTGGAAGAGCTCTCTGTGTAATAACAGACATAGCATAATCCAAATAAGATTCTTTCATCTCTGTTACGATATTTCTATTTGAGAGCGCTTTATGTTCTCCGCTATTTTCTTTTTCTTTACTCATGATTTTTTATTGTACTATATTTGAACTTGAACTGACACTGGAACTTGTTGAATTGTTCTGACCTATTATTTGTTCTGTTCCAGATGCTGTGTTTTGTGTTGAACTACCGAATGTTTGGTCTATTATTGGTTTTGCTTGATTAATAATTTCTGACACTGATTGTTGTAATGATTTTATTGGGTCATTTTTACTTTTTACTGCACCGACACTATCGTCTTTCCATACTGAATTAATTAATGAATTAATAATAATGATAATAACTGTTAACAAAACTGCCACCGAAATTGCTAAAATTCTTTTTTGTTCAAAAGATAATTTTTTTATCTGATTTACCAATTTCATTCTGATTACAAAATTTTATGCTTCTGAAAGAACTATCACTTCGCCCATTTTCCCTTCCAAATCTTTTCGTTTAATCGTCAATTTATCTATCGGCTTTACTGCATCTTCACCAGCTTCCTTCAAATATTTCTTCAACGCATCCTTTATTCCAACTTCGCCAAAATGCATAGGAATGATTATTTTCGGCTCAATTTCAACAGATAGCTTTTCTGCTTTTCCAGCATCAAGCACACTATCATCCCCGATTGGCAAAAACAAAATATCAACATCACCGAGCGCTTCTTTTACTTCAGTTGAAAGATTAATATCAGAAAGTGCACCCAAAAAACACAAGTTCATGTTTTCTAATGTTACAGAATATATTGTATTAATTCTTTCCTTTCCACCATAATTAGATTTTGAAGCAAAACCTTTTATAAAAATATCTTTAACTTCATATTCTCCTGGACCAGAAATAACAAATGGATCTTTACCGTTGTAGGAAAGATTTTCTGTCCCATTCATATCTGGATTGTTTATACTAACAAGCGCAATATCAGAAAAAAATCTGGTTGGCTTAAATTTTGAATCTTTTGAAATAGGGTTAAAAGCGATGGTGGTATCGCCAAATTGAACTTTAAAAAACTCCACCCCTAGGTAAGTTATTATCATGGGTTAATTATAGCAAAATTAAATAAATTATCAACCAAAAATGTTCAGATAAATTATCAAAATATATATTTGACATATACAATAAATGGTAATAATCTATCTTTGGAAGCAGTTCTCGTTACAAATTCAAAGTCCCCCAAATCGGGGAGGAGGTTAGTATGAGAAAAAAGTTTGTTTTTGTAATTGTTAAAGATGAAAAAGAAAAGAAAGCCGTTGACAAAATGATTCAAATTGAATCAGAATCTCAACAAAAAGCTTTGCTGAAAAAGCTTAGTAAAAAAAGTTCTAAAAGTCCCCGTTTTATGAATGCAGAACAGAGAGCGGCGGCGGAGTGGTTTGAGACCTATATCAGACCACTTCAGATTGAAAGGGCGGAAAGGTTGAAAAGAGAGAAAGGGGAGGAAGAAAGAAAAAAGAAAAGAAAGAAAAAGAATAAAAGATGAATCCTGCGAAAGCAGCGTAACGAGAGCCACGAAACGGCTCTCTTTTTTTATTGTCAATTTTTTGGGCGAATTTTCGCGGAGCGAAAATTCGCCCGTTTGCATTTAATTTTAATTTGATGTATTGTTTATACATTACAAGGTTGCACAGAAAGCTAACCTCGCGTGGAAGAGTAAAATGACGCGAAACTTTTTGTCAAAACATATGCGCCTTGATGGTGCATTTTTCATTTTTAAAAACATGGCAAAAGAAAAAATTAAGGCAGTTAAAATAGAAGACGAAAAAACAAAAGCCAAAAACAGCAGTGTGATGGCCAAGTATTTCAATGACACAAAAAATCCGCCAATGGCTGGAGAAGTTATTGAAGGAAAAGTTATTGGAATAGAAAAGTCTAGAGTTTATGTAGATTTACAACCATACGGAACAGGTATTATTTACGGAAAAGAATTTATTACAGCTAGAGATGTAATTAAAAAATTAAACATCGGCGACACTGTTTCTGCAAAAATTGTAGACCATATAAACAAAGAAGGTTATATAGAAATCTCATTAAAAGAAGCAAGACAAGCTCTTATTTGGGATGAAGCAGACAAAGCAATTAAAAATAAAACAACTTTTGAACTTCCAATTCAGGAAGCAAATAAAGGTGGTCTTATTATTTCATGGCAAGGTATTATCGGTTTCCTTCCCGCTTCCCAATTAAAATCAGAACACTATCCAAAAGTTTTGGATGGAGATAAAGACAAGATTCACGAAGAATTAAAAAAACTTGTTGGACAAAAAATATCAGTTGCAATTATTACAGCAGTTCCAAAAGAAGGTAAACTTATTTTCTCTGAGAAAAATCTTGAGAAAAAAGAAAATCAAAAGAAAGCCGACAAATATAAAGTCGGGGATATATTTATTGGTGAAGTTACAGGAACAGTGGACTTCGGTGTATTCGTCAAACTTGAAGATGGACTTGAGGGACTTGTTCACATTTCAGAAATCGACTGGGCACTTGTAGAAGATCCAAAAGCAATGTTTAAAATTGGCGATAAAGTAAATGTAAAAGTTATAGAAGTAAAAGACGGAAAAGTTTCACTTTCTATAAAGGCACTCAAACCAAATCCTTGGACAGAAGCAGAAAAGAAATACAAAAAAGGTGATGAGATTGAAGCTGTCATTATCAAATTTAACAAATATGGGGCTCTTGCAAGTATTGAAGAAGGAGTTTCAGGACTTGTTCATATTTCAGATTTTGGCTCAGAAGCAAAAATGAAAGAAAAAATAAGTTTGGGTAAAAGCTACACTTTCAAAATCAACGTTTTTGAACCAAAGAATCAGAAGATGGGATTAAATTTTGTGAAATAATTAAAATTAAAAGACCTGACCAATTTCAATATCAGTCAGGTCTTATTTTTAATAGTATTATTAAATTTCTTTTTAGTGATAAATAAAATTAATATCACGATAGTTGCTGCCAGTATTACTAAACCAATCAGGATATATTGTCCCATTACTTTGTGCCCATACAGGAAATAACAGATATGCTTTTGGTAAGGCAGCTT
>CAIJUJ010000032.1 GCA_903823865.1 uncultured bacterium | reverse complement strand
TAGTTAGATATAATAAGGGTTCAAAATTATGTTACAAATGTTCTGTATTCCTTTTAATTCTTAACTGTATGACCCCTCCTAAAAAAGGTTGACACATTTTACTGTTAAATACTAATTTTAGATGTCCCCTTTTTTGTTATTACTAATGCAAGGATACAACAATCTTTTTTAACCCTAAAGTTTACTACAGATTTTGTTTGTAATCCTGTTTTCTGTTGTCATCACGGGTCTTTATTTCTGTTCATATTTTACTTGTTTTTTGTTATTCCTAAAAGTAAGTTTTCACCTGATAATTAATCCTGTTTTCAGTGGTCATATTTAGTAGTAATCCTACTCTTTGATGTCAACCACTTTTAGCTGTTTTTCAGGCTATAGATTTATCCACACCTTCCATAAAAATCCTTAAATAATTTTTATGGAAGGTCGTGGTTAAATCGGTAAAGTTTAGTCATCCGGTTGTTGCATTTCAGGAACTTTATGTTTGTAAACTTTTGGCTTCCAGTGCTTTTTCAGTACCCCTTTCTGTTCATGAGCGATTAGCGGTGTAAGCCTGTCACAGCTGTCATGAACTCTAACTTCATTATACCTTTTTATAGCAACTTCTACAGCAGGTTTTGCTTCGTTATAGCTATTGAAAGTTTTATTCAGCAGGAACTCATTTTTCAATATCCCGTTTACTCTTTCAGCAATGGCATTCTCGTAAGGGTCACCCTTTTCTGTCATAGATAGCTGTATCTTATAATGCTCAATCATATTGACATAATCGGTACAACAATACTGTACTCCCCTGTCGCTGTGATGGATTAGTTTGTCTGTCCTTTTTTCATCCTTTACAGCCATTTGCAGCGCATCAATTGCTCCTTCTGCATGAAGTGTAGGATGTAATTTATATCCGACAATTTTGTGGCTGTAAGCATCTGTAATAATGCTCAGATAGCTGAATCCATTGACCTGACGGATATAGGTTATGTCACTTACCCACAATTCTCCTGCTTGTGTAAGTACCTTTTCTTTTATCAGATTAGGGTACTTTCTGTATGGATGATTTGAGTCGGTAGTGTATGGCTTTCTTTTTCTCTGACGAATCAGTAAACCATAGTTTCCCAATAGCCTGTACAACGCATCTCTGCCTATTTTAATGCCATGTTCCATGAAAGATGGTTGTAACATATAGCAGAGTTTATCGGTACCGCATCGGGGTAATTCTTCTCGTACTTCCTTTACTAATTTCAGCACCAAAGCTTCTTCTAAATCAGTTCTCTGAGTCTCCTCTTCCTGTTGTTTATAATATGCCTGACGACTTTTGCCAAACAGTTTGCAGAAGTAACTTTTACTAAAGTTTCCATACATCTGCACAAGCAATACTACTGTTTGGCACCAGGCTTTTTTCTGATACTGATTTTCAATTTCTCTTCGGCTACATCTATCAATAAATCCAAGGCAATGTTCTTCATCCTGGCATCTTCCAGTTGCTTTTCCAATGCTTTAATTTGTTTCTGAAGTGATGCTAATTGTTGTCTATCTTCTGCTGTCATATCGGGTAAAGATAATACCATTTCACAGGCATATTTCTCTCGCCAGGAGCGGATTAAATCAAACCCGTTTTTGGGGTTAAAATTAAACCGTTCAACTGCTTGAGAAACACTCATTCTTTGTTCCTCTATTTCTCTTACTAACCACTTCCTGAATGGTACTTCATAACTGTACTTTTCGTCTGACTTTTCAAACGATTCTGACACTTGAGTTGTGTACTTTGCTGACTCTTTTTCTACTTTCATTTTGAAATCTTTTTTTTTCAAAATGTGTCAACTTATTTCAGGACGAGACAAAGACGATCTTCTTTTTAGCGCATGACCTTCACGGAATAGCGATGACGATCTTCGGAATGGCGAACAACCTCTCCTTTCAGGCGGAAACTATCTTCCTGACGTTTTTAGCGATTATTATGGTATAAATTGTATTTATCTTAATACTTACAAGCTGTATTTACCTGTTATTAAATATGTAC
>CAIJUJ010000031.1 GCA_903823865.1 uncultured bacterium | reverse complement strand
TACGGTTCTGGTTCACCTGGGGCTGTTGCAAGCTGTGATATTGATGAAGAAATAAGTGCTTTGAAAATTTTAGATAATGATTATTATGTAATGATTATGAGTTATAATGATGGAAGTAAAGGAATACCTGACTTCGAGCCTACCGAACAAGATATATTAAAATTAGTGGGGAGTAACAAAACAACCAGAGAAAACTGTTGTGGAATTTGGTAGCACTACTTATTTTATAGAACAACCCCGGGGCCATAAGGAAGGGGTAACCCCCTACTCTCTTTATGGGCGTTTTTTTAGTTAAAAACTAATATTTTAATAACAAAAAAATGGCTAGTTTGTTGAAAAACAGGTTCGAACTTCATCCAGCCACTGGAGCATCATAGAATAAACAGAGTTTAAAGGCTCTGTTTTTTCTTTTAAGCCTTCATTTGCAACGTAGTTTTTAGGTTCGAACATTGGGTTTTTAATCTTTATACCTTTTATGTCTTCCACAAGTCTGTTTATTGATTTATCGTTATAAATACTAAGGTTTTTCTCATTCCAAACTATGTTCGAACCAAGTCTTGAAAGGATGTTTCTTTTAGCCTGTACAGTCCCGTTTTCCAGTATCTCTTTTGCACTAAGAGTAAGATCTACGATTTCATTCATTTTAGAAAACCAATCCACACCACCATTATTATCAATAGTTATTTTGTATATTTTATTTAGTGCATCTAAGTCGGTATTGTATTCTTCATTGGTAGTCTGCTCATCTCTAAGCATTTCTCTTAGTCGGGCTTTTTTAGATTCAAATTCTCCTTTGTCATAAGTTTCTTTTTGTTTCTTGAATACACTGTCGTTAATCTCTCTATTATTTAGTTCTGCAATGTACTTTTTAGACCAATCTGCAAACGCTTGTGAGAACGTTAGATTCTCATCAACAAACCTTACTAGTTCACTAGTTATGATTTTTTCATTTATTGATTTGTATTTTTTATGTACCTTCTTCTTTTTTACATCATAATAATGGACATAACTGAGATACTTTGGATTTTCAAGCTCTGCTATTTCTTTTCCACACTTAGGACAGTGAGTTTTGCTTCTGTAAGCAAATTTGTTTTTACAATCACATATAAGCTGACATTTTATATCTGGTCCCATATAGTCACCTTCTTCTGATTTTATAAAGCCAGAATAAACGGTTTTATGTGTTTGAAATCTGGGTATAAATTTACTGGATAGAATCATTCTAACTTTATTGTGCTGTTCCTCGTTTATTAATCGAGGAAGATTTTTATCGAGTTCATATCTTTTACCTCCTTGAAAGAAGAAACCAGCGTATATTGGATCCTCCAGTATCTCGTATATTCTAGAGGGAGCAATAAGTGCACCACCAACTTTCTTTCTCTTCACGGTGTTCAATTTTAGCTCATTAACAGCATATTTATAAAGCTTACCAGCTGAATATGTACCAGTTAAAAACATATCAAATAGTGTTTTAATTGATTTTAGCCTTAACTCATCAACAAGCCATTTTTTATTCCCCTTTTCTCCAGATTTGTCATTTATAAATCCAAGAGGAGCGATGCCATGAGTAAGACCTTTTAACGCCTTTGTTTTTTGACCTTCTTTAACCATGTCACTTTTATCATCGCTGTCCTTTTTTGATATCATAAGTTCAAAGGCAATCATCATCTTATCTGTGGATGAACAAGTATAACAAGTAGAATTTGGCGTTCTAATATATAAAAGTTTCTTTTCATCCATAAGAGAAATTACATATCCAGCATCTATAGGATTCCTTGAAATTCTATTCGCTCGAATAACAAGAACGGCGTCTGCTTTACCAGATTTTATTAGATTCATCATATTATCAAAACCTCCACGACCAACTTTGAAAGCACTTTTACTTTCACAAACGGTTTCTATAATGTTTAACTTATTTCTTTCTGCATGCTCTTTTAATTCTCTCAATTGTGTATCGAGAGATTGAATCTGTCTGTCCTCATCTTCACTTGATTTGCGACAGTAGATCACATATTTTAATTTACTTGTATCTAGGTTATTGTAATTATTCATAAATAAGAATGAGGCAACGACGATTATCTCTTAATTGCTACATCAAAAGGACGTCATTGCCTCGTTTTTATTTACAAAAATATTTACATAATATTAAGAAATATATTTTTGCATTCTTTTGATGTAGCTTATACATTCTAACATAATTTCTAATTTACAACTTTCATTTTCAAACTTTCTGCTAATATGTTGAGTAATAGCAGACCCACTTTGTTTAAATCTTCATCTGAATATTTTTTTGCTCTTTCTGGACCAAATTCTTTTATCAAAACCTCCATTAAATCCCCTTTCGCACCATTGCTAAGAGCCATACAAGATGTAAGCTCGTAGTCAGCATTTTTATCAGTATTCTCAACAATTATGTCTCTTCCGTAAATTGCTTGAATAGCTGATTGGGAATTGTTTGTTAGGTTTATATCTGTCATTTTGAATTATCGGTTTGTATTAGAACGGCATATCAGCAGTTGGAGTTTTATCGTCTGTTACGTCTTCTCTTGATACATTACTCGTCTTTGATAAAACATCTGCTATGTCGATTCCTGCGTGGCTACAAACATGGTTCTTTTTAGCTCAATGCTCGATTTCTTGTACGCTTCAGCTTCGTTCGTTAATATTATAAGATTGATTATCAAAGCTTTCTTTTCACTCACATCATAATCATCTGGATCCACTAGTTTATTAAAATATCTAATGAGTCTATCTCTGGAATAATGCTGATATCTAACACTATGAGCAAATGTTATATAACTAGACCAAAGTGGTTTCTTTTCCTCAAACTTTCTAAATTTTCTTTCTATACTTTTCATTTTTGTTATATTTTATTAATGATACTTTTAATTGTTTTTATCGGTTAAGCTGAAGTTTTATATAGAATTCAACTCCAAGTCATTTGCTGTATATGCTTTATCTATATCTTTAAACTTATTTTCTTTAACTAATTTGTTTATCTCTATCTGTTTAATCTGAAACTTCTCATAAGGAGACTTTTTACAAACCTTTTCTCCCGGATACCAAAGCACTTCATTTTTATAATTAGGGTTTGGATCCTCCTGACATATTGGAGCTTCACAATTTAAGTGATGTTCATTTCCCATATTATTTTTTATTATTAATTTCATAAAAAAATATTATAGAATCCAGCATTCTCGACATACTGGTCTTATTCTGTTTGGCGTAATATCTCAATAAATCGTATTTAACAGTTTCAATTCTCGTAAGTTTCGTTACCCTTTTCTTTTTGAATGTTTTCGCATTTCTTCTAAGTTCTATTTCTGCCTCTTTTATTTGTTTTGTGTAGTTATTCATATTTTTATAAATTTCTTTTTTCTGCTTCAATAAAAGGTATTCCAATCATTTCGAACAAATCTTCCTCTTTTTTAATTTCATACCTCTCGCCTTCTTTAAATAAGTATCCGCCCTCGCTTTTAAAACCTTGTCGCATCCAACCTTTCGCTAAAACCGAGTGAGAGTAATCTGCTGATCCAGTTCTTATTGCTAATATTTGTCCCCAGTTACCATCTTCCGCAAAAAACAAATCGAGTTTTATACCTTCTGGCAGTATTCTCTGAGTGTATTTAGTCTTACCGTATTCCAACTCACCTTTAATTTTTTCCCAGTTATTTACCACCGTTGCTATACCGCTTTCAAAAAGTCCTGTACTGTAAGGTTTTGGGATAGCAACAATTTCTATATCACCGACATCAGCTTTCTTTCTTCTTATACTTCCTGCTATTTCGACTCGGTAGCAATGAGGTCTTAACTGTTCTAATACATTCAACGCTATTGCATTTGCCTCTGCGTATTTCCATCTTTTTTCTTTTTCCATATATTTTTGTTAACTTAATCAACCTAGACTTCTGTTTCCCCTAGTTATGCTTTTAGGAAAATTAATTTCTTAATTGCATATAGAGTTGTTAATAATATTTTGGTTCAAATTCAATACTTGCTTTAATAATTACCAGTTCGGGCTCCCTAGATAGCTTCCGAAATTTTTGTCTGGCACTAGAAAAACAAGAAGTTAAGAAATGACGGGCAAATAAGGTCCCCCGTTGATAAGTCTCAATCAGAGCGGGGAATTTGTATTTGCCAACCATGTTCTTTTTGCAGCCGGTTTTTTATTTTCGGAGGAACTCGCTGACGACCTCCTAATTGAAATGTGCTATCAATCTCTACATATACCTACATATATCACTAGCGTATTTCACGATGACATTAAACAAAAAGAAAAGGCCCTTAATTTATAAGGGTCTTTTAATAACTATGTATTTATATTTTAAAATATATTAATTTACCATTCACTAAAACCTGTTTCTTTTTCATATACCTCTGTACCTTTTTCATCCAAGTATTCTTTTACACCCAAAGAATCACCATCTTTTATATCAGCGGTTTGCTTGATTCCTCCTTCTTCTTGCTTAGGCATTGGAATCAGTAGTATTTTTATTTTGTAAGAATTTCTATTTTTGATACCTTTAATAGATTGTTTGTATGGGTAAAAGGGATCATATTCCAGTGTAAAATAATCTTCTAGTGATTGTGACAGAATCTCTTTCTGTTTCTTGTACTTTTCTTTTGCTTCTGAGTCTTTTACTGTCAATTCACCGCCTAAATCTGCTAATACTTTAAGAAAAATCCATGCCTCACTAGGTTTTGGATCTTTGCCACGTCCAATAAAACCCATTTCTTTATAATCAGCAATATGCTCAAACTTTTTTACTTTTATCTGAACTCTCTCTTTGTCTAAAAATTTAATAATAAAACTGCCCCAATTTGTACCTCTAGGAAGTTTGTGTGGAAATTTATTTACTTCTGATTCTTTTTTATCTAATATATCTTTGTAGTTAATTTTTATTTTTGGAGTTTTTGTTGTCCTCAATATTTTTTCTTCAACAAGTCTCTCTTTTCTTTTATTCATACTATCAAGAAGATTTTTTAAATTCCCTGACTCAACTCCAGTTGTTTTAGGACCTTTTCGTTTTGCTTGAATTTTGGCTAACAAGTCGCCAAGTCTATTTTTAGCATTATCAATTAGAAATTTACTCTCCCTCGTATCAACGTAATTAGAAATAAGTCCATCACTAAGAATTCTAGTAATTAACACAAATTTTAAGCCAGCCGGTTGCTTTGATAATAGGCGACCCAGTTCAGCTTTCTCAATATCGTAATACTCCATTAGTTCTTTATCTATCTCAATAGGTTCTTTACAATGAGTTCTTATTATTTGTATAAGATTATAGACACGCTGAGATAAACACCTTAAGTATTCTGATATTTCTCTGTTTGTTTGTTCTTCCATGACAAATAGATTATATCAAAAAACTTGTATATTTTACATATTACCTATCTCATAAAAGTATAGAATGTCACTTAACATTTTTGAAAGTGTTTTGTCATTTTCATCTGCATAATATTTCAAAAAGTCCAAATCGTGTGTCTCGATTCTCACAAGCTTAGTAATTCTCCTCTTTCTTTTCTTCTTCTTTTTTATAGGGTATATAGTAACTTTTTTTAACCCTCCTTCGCCTAATAAGTTTTCCATGTATATAATTTTACCATTAGACGATTAGTAAGATTAAAATTGTATACAAAAGAATAGATTATCACTAAAAATTTCATCCCTTTTTACCAAAATTGATCAAAAAAACGTGCGGAACATTCTTACACATTTTCACACTTTATAGCCTCCAACGAGGACCTGTGCACTTGTTTTTGTTAACAAATACTTAAAAATCTACAAAAATTTTATAAAAAACAGCAATAAGTACCTTTTATCAATGGTACCGCCTATTCCAAAAAGAGGTTTAACCACTCCCCTATGCCTACCTCTTTGCACGATAAATAAACTATATGAAGTGATTAGATAAGTTATATGTCTAATCCAACACACCTACCTAGGTCGATAGATAGGTGTCTTGTCTATTTATTGATACTTGACCAGTCCTCAGGTATTAACATTAAACAATTAAACAAATGGCAGTATTAAGTATAAAAGAAATATTAGAAGGTCCAAAGGTTAGCAATTATCAAAATAGTGAAAAGACTCGTGAAATGGTAGCTTCCCAAATTAAAAAAATATGGGGTGAAGGCGAACTCAAGAATTACGATCCTAACAAATCGGCACTCACTTTTGCCTCATGGGTTCATCTCGGATATAGACCTAAAAAAGGAAGCCGTGCATTAAAAAGTATAGTGATAATCGATAAGAAAGATTCAGATGGAAATATTATTGGTAGTTATCCGAAAACTATCAATCTATTTTATTACAAATCGGTAGAGGCAATAACTAAATAAAACCATGACAACAATATATAAAACTCGTAATGACCATTTTTACCAATCACTAAAAAGAAATGCACTCAACACGCAAGATGAAATGAATCCTATTCACCAAGAGATTATGAGACAAAGTGGGGTCTTAAACTTTGTAGTGGAAATTCGTGAGGATAAAGAGACTGTTAAAGACCTCAAGCATATCAATGGAGGCGTAGTAGCTTTTATCTGTTTTCTAAAATTAAGTGGTGAGCTAATAGGCGTTGGAAGAAGTGTTAGTGTGATTGATGATAAAACTACAAAATACTTTCAGAAAAACGTTACCTATTCAAAAAATGCATCTATAATTGACGCTGTAGTAAAGAGTGTAAAGATTCTCGATTCTCTGCACTCTGAAACAATACCTCAGCAAAACTCAGGAATAAAACTAAAACTAGATAAAGAATACCAGGTTAAAGAGGTAGAAAACTCTGACGCTATTACGGATAAACAATTGAGCTACTTAATGACACTTATCAAAACAAATATCAAAGAGAATAACAAACGTGAACAAATGGAAAAACAAATCAAAGGATATTCACGTGATCAAGCCTCAGATGCGATTAAGGAATTCGTAAAATAAACATTAGCAATTAATAACTTAAAATTATGATATCAAAAACAATAAAAAATGATTATTATTCTCCCACTGAGTATTATAACAATGAGGGAATGATAACTGAAAAACAAGTAAAAAATCTTACAAATCTAATCTATCAAAACATACAAAATGAAGATCAGAGGGAAAATTATCTTGCACAAATCAGCGATATGACATATGAGGAAGCAGAAGAAATGATCCTCGAATTTCTTGCATCAAAGTGGAGATAAGTAGATAAACATAAAAGCCAGCTAATTTATTTTAGTTGGCTTTTTTTGTGCTAAGTTGTTATCATTTAGATGTTAGAAAAATTAAATATTAGAACCTAACCCACCTAGCTAATTACTAAATGGCACGGTTGAAAATCGTCGTAAACAGAGAACCTATCATTAGGCTCGTTTACGACGTCATATCTCGAAAGGGGTATGGGTCCTTCACGGGGCCACCTAGTGGTAGGTTTTCTGTTTACCTACTTTTAGAAATTTATTAAAAACAAATAATTAAAAATTGATATGCAAAAAGAAAATCTAATGTCATCAGCAGGTTTATGGTTAGGTATTGCTTCAGTGTTTTTATTTGAGTTTAGTATAGTTCCAATATTAGCCATTATATTTAGTGTTATTGGAATTTATAATGGAATAAAAAATGGTAAACAAAATTGGCAAGCATGGATAGGCCTACTATTAGGTATTGTTTATTTAGTAGTTAGAATCTCAATGGGACATGTTGATAGATAGTATAGTAAAAATATGAAATATTGTGAAAATTGTGGTTTAAAGATTAATAATGAAGAAACAAATTTTTGTTCTTCTTGTGGAAAGCCTTGCAAAAAAACAAGTGTATTGCCTGTATTAGATGAGAAACTTAATCAAAATACTTCAAAAATTAATGAACAAAAAGAAAGTAAAAATTATGAAGTAATTGATAAAATTAAATCATCAAGTTGGAACGCTTTTCTTCTTACTGAAGAAGAGATTGAGGAATATATATCTGATGGTGTGTATTTTCTTGATAAAGGGTTGCTTTCTAGATTCTCCAAAGAAAATAGGGAAAAAGAAGCAATAAGGAATAAACGTTATGTTGATTTAATATCACAAAGGGTTGTTGTTTTAGATAAGGAATATATTAAATATCATCAAGAAAAAATTAGAAAGAATATTGTTACTTACATAATCAACTCTATTAAAAGCAAACCCTTATTTGGTGTATTCGGTCAAAATCTATCATCTATTTTTGAAAAGTCTATAGATGATAACGATAAAGATTTTCAAGAACTAATTAGCAAGGAGAAAAAGATATCTGGTAATATAATGAAATTATATCCTATTGATATCTATCGATCGAATTCAAAAAATAAAGGCGTACTATTTATAACAACAAAAGGAATTGCTTTTGTTTCGGCAATAAATGAATCAGATGCAAACGTAGGATCTTTAGCTGGGTACCAGACTCTTGGTGTACTTGGTGCCGTGGGAATGAAAATTATTGCAGATAAATTACATAATCA
Organism: uncultured bacterium; assembly: GCA_903823865.1. Classification (GTDB taxonomy): domain Bacteria; phylum Patescibacteriota; class Minisyncoccia; order Phycocordibacterales; family GWA1-40-21; genus Bog-1340. The sequence goes on along the minus strand of CAIJUJ010000031.1, from coordinate 24,567 downwards.
AACTGTAAACAAGGAGCAGCAAAAGATAATCGACACTGTCAATAAATATTCTCCTTCTCTTGTTGCCAAATGTATTAATGAAAGCCGATTTATTCCATATGATAAAATTAATGCACTAGTTTATTACAGTAAAGAGGAAGAAAAAACGGAATCTAAAATATATTTTATTTATGATTATGAAAAAAGAGTTGATATTATCATATCAAAAGAAATGAAAACAGATCTTATAAAAAACTTATCCGAGAGAAACTAGAAAATAATTAACAAATCTATGTTAAAATAATCGCATGGATAAACAAATGAATATAAAAGAAAAACTACAGCTTGAGAACTGTAAAATATTTTTCAAAAAAATTTCTCCATCTTTAAAATGGATTCTTATTATTTCTATAAGTATTATTATTGGTGGAATTGTTGTTGTCACTTATACTAATAATAAATCGCAAGATTCCTCTTTGAGTGATTCTAACTCAGACACAGCCGATACAAATTGTAATGTTCAAGGTATAAATATTCATGGCTCAGTTGTCACATACACAAGCAATGATTCCTACAACGATAATGATAAAGTTATGTATGATCAAACTTCCGCAGATAGTGTTTTGTACTATATAAATAATGCCCAAGAAAAAGATAATATAAAAGCTATTGTAGTGGAAGTAGATTCTCCGGGAGGATCACCCGTTGCTGGAGAAGAGATTTCTAATGCTATAAAGAACAGCAATAAGCCTGTAGTGGCATATATTCGCGATTTAGGTGCCTCAGCTGCTTACTGGGCGATAAGTAGTGCAGATAGAATCTTTGCTTCGAAAAATTCCAACGTAGGAAGTATTGGCGTGACACAATCCTATCTAAGCAATGTAGGCAATAATCAAAAGAACGGATATTCTTATGTTCAATTGAGCTCTGGCAAATATAAAGATACTGGATCTCCTGATAAAGTTTTAACAACTGATGAAAAATCTTTGTTATTAAGAGATATAAATATTATGTATGAAAACTTTGTTAAGGCAGTATCAGAAAACCGTGGGCTTACAGTTAAAGCTGTTAAGAGTTTTGCTGACGGATCCACAGTTTTAGGGACCAAGGCAAAAGAACTTGGTATGATTGATTCAATAGGCGGTCTTCCAGAAGTACAAAACTATCTTGAAACAAAAATTGGTGAAAAACCTGATATTTGTTGGTAATAGAAACCTCCCAATAAACCTTCTAAGCGTACATAAAATAAACATTTGAGCTCAAGATGCCCATATTTCTAGCCATATAGAAATCAACCCTTGAGATAATTTATTAAGTATGAGTAATGTATCAACTGGCCTAAAAACATTTAAAATGATCAGTGAAACATTAGCTATTGAATTTCAAGAAGCAGTAAAAAAAGATTACGGAAAAGATATGAGTTTAGAAGAAGCTACAAGAATATTATCTGATCTTGTAGGATATTTTGATAAACTCGCTGAAATACATTATAAAGATTTAAGTGATAAAAAAATAGAAAGGAAAAAGTTATAGAAGATCCTTTAATTCCACAGCTTCATCTATTTCGATACCGAGATCATCAGCTAATTCTTTCACTTCAATAGCCTCATCTGGCTCTAAACCAGTCTCATCAACAAGTTCTTGAAGCTCTTCTGCTTCCTCGAGTGTCAAATCATCTTCCTTTGCTTTTTGAAATACTTCTTCGTCCATATTATTTTTTCATTAAATTAATACTTATAGCACTGCAAGAGCATCTGAGCATTTCTTTTTGTCCCTTTAATGGTGTTACATATAAAAGAGACCTGCACTCTGGGTCAGTACAAAAGAATGCTTCAATTAATTTTCGGTATGCTTCGACGACAGGAGTAAAATCGTTTACTTGGAAATTTGCCCATTCGTTATAATGGATAGCTGGATTTGTTTGCCATTTATCTACTTCAGATTGAGCAACAAGAGTATTGAAATTATCTTTACGTTCTTTAATTAATACAACATCATCCTTTTTCCCCCAAGATGTCGCAGTAGCTTCTCCATCAGATATTATTTTTTTAAATTGAGAAACGGCCTGTGGTAACAAGTCGCCTAAATCAAAATGACCATCGCCATGAAATTCTACTTTGGCACGCAAATTCTGACATATCTCTGAGGAGATAAATTCTAAATAATTACGTAGTAAACTAGCCGCAATACCAACTCTGTCGTTTTTGAGCTCCTCTTCTATTTCTGTCCATATATCTCGATTATTCCATTCACTTGGTCCATGATCTACATTCCAATTTTTAAAGAATATAGATGATTTTGGTGATATAAGTCCTGATGTTCCCATATATTTAAGCCAAATTCTATCATGAGTAGTTAATATAAATTGTGTATCAGGAAATTGATCCTTGAGTAATTTACAAACCTCACGTCTGTGTCCTGAATCAACAGACATGAGTACATCATCAAGTACAGCAAATGTAAAGGAATCTCTCAATAAATGTTTCATAAGAGCCAAATATAAACATAATCCCATTCCGTCTTGATGTCCTTCGCTGTGATATGCCCCTGGCGGGAAAAAACCTTTTCCATAAAAATCTACATCAAAACTTAGTTTACCAATTGAAGGTGTAAGTTCTGCCTTAAAATCTCCTTCATCCTCTTTATTAATAATTCTATATAAATCAATAAAATCTTTCTGAACTTCTTTATAAATCGTATCCAAAAACTCTGTACTAACTTTTGCATATATATCAAAAATTTTAATAGCATTTTTTGCTTTCTCATCTGTTTGTTTATATCGAAAAGAAATTCCCCTGTACGCCTCTAGTCGTTCTTGCCCTATAATTAAATAATCACGTGCTGTATCTTGTTTTGAAGCATCGGGAATAGCCTTAATTACATCTTCTATTTTAGTTACGATTTCAGTCACATCAGAAGGTATAGAGGTGTAATTTTCCATTACATGTATAGTGTCTATAAGAGGGATAAAAGTTTCTAATGTTTTAGAATCTGATTTAATTTTCGTCAAGTATACCTTTATTGCACTCGTATCAATCGCTGGTTTTAATTTACTTGCACACTCACAAATATTTTTTATAGAATAAGCCAACTGATTTAAAAAATCGATTAGAGGTTCTGTTTCTTTTTCTAACGCTGTTCTCTTTACAGTTATTGTATCAAAATGTTTTAATTTTAATGCAATAAGTTTCTTAAGAGCAATTGGATCACATGGAGCATCACATACTGGGCATATTTCGCCACTTATTAATTCAACCGCCGATTTAAGAAAATTTTCACGTTTTACCCCATCATTGGCAACTGGATCAGTTGCAAGTTTTGTTAATTTTGTTTTAATATTTAAAATTAAACTCAGTGTTTCAGTAGAAGTAATAGTAGTAAATAATTCATTTATTTTTTTTATTTCTGCAAGTGCTTGAATTTTTGGAATATGTGTTTCAAGTTGTGCGACTGGTGTGACAACCAATCCATCTTTTAATGATGTAGTACTTGTTAATGTTGTTATATCTGGAAGCCCTAAAATTTGACGCTGTGAATTGACAATTTTTAGTAAAGTTCCCTTATTTAAATCTGTTATTTGAAGTGCACGTAAAAGTGACTGTTGAGAAACCTCCTTTTCTTTAATTTGAGCGAGTGCCTCTTTCTTTAATGAGTTTGAAATTTTAAGAAGAATAGTACGTAAATTTTCTACTTTGTCCAAGCGTAAAAGAGCTTGTACTTCTTGTGCACGTTTACCTGGAGCAGATATAACATAATTAATAATTTCACGCCGTGACAATGTAAACTCTGGATGTTCAGCTACTTCTTTTAGTATTTGTAAAATCTCGGTACTACTCGGTGTAATAGTTGGTGAATTGAAATCTTTTACATTACGTTTAATAATAACATCTACATTAAGACTAGGAATAAACACTGTAAGGATCACATATGCTTTTTCTGGATTATTTCGACTATCAACATGTGGTGCATGTTCTTTAACTGATACTTCTCCTGAACCAGAACCAGAAAGACGGGATATATTGCCAGTAAGTGCAAACTCTAGGGCATCAACTACACCGCTCTTACCAGTACCATTTCTTCCACAAATAGCAAAATTATTTTGATTAAAATCAATTTTGAGTTTACGAATTCCACGAAATTCAACTATTTCAATTTTTTTAACTTTAATCATATTTTTGGTATGTCAGAAAATAAGGCATTCTTAATATCAGTCTCGCTTAAATTTTCTTTTTTTATAAGAATATCACCAAGACGACCAGTTATTTCTACAGGTATCTCAGTGGATTTAAGTTCTTCTAAAAACTTCTCAAATATTTGTTTTGGAATATCTGATGATGTTTTCTTATTAGATTTTTTCTCTTTTATGTTCATATATTTGTATTCTGTATGATTTATATCTCTCCTGCATCCATAACCACCTTAAAATCAACACCTAATTCCTCAAAGTGCTTTTCACCGCATCTAATTTTATAAGCTTCACTGTTTCTTAATTTGGTAAAGTCTAAAGTTCCTTTTGTCTCTCTCACAAAATAAAGGGTATTATCATCATGTTTAACAATAGCCCAGTCTGGATTATATTTTCCTATAGGAGTTTCAATGGTAAACCAAGAAGGTAATTTGACGAATAATTTTACGCTTTCCTTTCTTTCCAGATCCATAGCAAATCTCTTCTCTATTTCTGAATCATATTCAATCATATTATAAACTGATTTTTGCGAAGATAGTAATTTGTCCAAATAACTAGTAAGCTCGTGCTCCTCAAATAATTTCATTTCATATTCCTTATCACCAATTTTTTCATATTTAATGCCTTTTATAACAAGATCGTTCAATTCATTTTTTATTATTTCTGAAACTTGGTCAATGAATTTCTGTGGGTTTATTTTAAAATCTTTTAAACGTCCTGAATTATCTAAAATACTAAAAATCGTTTTTCTTGTTAAATTAGTTTCTCTCTGTAAATATGACAAAATATCAGGAAGTAGAAAATTATTATCAATTTCCACAATCTGATTTTTTATTTCTCTTGTTTCAACCCCCTTATTATCAATATCAAATTCTGCTTTAATAAATTGAATTTTGAGGTGATCAACCTTTAGCATCACTTTTATTTTTTCTGATGCAGACTTAATAAGTTCTTCGCTAGAATAGTCAACGGAGTAAGTAGTTTTTTTGTTTATTTTGTCCCATAATATTTTAAAATCTGCATCAAGATAAATTCTTTTGTTAATCTGTATTTTCCTTGGTTCTTGATACTTAGTGATATGTCTATCCAACATATAATCAGACACAATATCAAATATCTCCCCTTCTATAGCTTTAAATTCCTCTAGTGTTTCAAACTTAAAGAGAACATTTGGATTAAATTTATCAGTTAAATATCCTTCACTATTTATATAACCTCTGTCTTTTAAGTTTAACCAGATTCTCTCTGACTGTTCTTTTGTAGTTTCTACCTCAATGTTTTTTACAAAATAATTTATTTCAACAAAGGCATTTTTTGGTATCTGACCAAAACGAATTCCGCAATCATCCTCGTATTCATTTTGCAGTTTTTCAGCAAATTCTTTATAAGTTTCATTGGCAAAAACAACTAGTTTATTTATTGAATCGTCAAAAACTCTTTCACCATCTTGATTTACAGGTAGTCTCAAACCTCTTCCAATCTCCTGCCTCTTTTTCATTACAGCGTTTGTTTCATTAAGCGTACAGATTTGAAACACATTAGGATTATCCCATCCTTCTCTTAGAGCAGAATGACTAAAAATAAATTGTAAAGGTTCTTCTAAGGATAGGAGCTTCTCCTTGTTCTTCATAATCTTGTCGTAGGTTCCCTCGTCCGCCTTTGTTGCCCCATTAGAATCTTTCCAATTACCATTATTATCTTCAGAAAAATAACCATCGCACACTTCATTAAAAGAATAGTTAATAAGACCTTTGTATTCTTTTTGTTCTACAATTTCATTAAAAAATTCTTCAAACCAAATAGCGTACTTTCCTTTGCTTGTTTTTTTATCTTCTCCATAAACTCTATAATTAGAAACGCGATCAATAAAAAACAGAGAAAGAACCTTAATTCCTCTATCTTTAACTTGTTTAAGCTTATTTAAATGCTCTTTAATAGTATTCTTTATCTGGATTTTCTTTATTTCATCTCCATATCCACCAGTTGCTTCACCCACAGATAACCTAATACCGCTTGGCGAGAATTTAATAAACTGATTGTCTGGTTCACAATTTATTTCACCAACCTGAAAACCATTTTTATAACATTCTCTATTTTTAGATACTTCATAAAGATCGTGTCCTCCTTTAACTGTAATTGTTTTATTTTTAGGACCATTTGTTGTTTGAACTTGTATTTCAAGTTTTGCTTTAATTCCATTTTTATTATCACAACTAATCATTTTTATATAAGCATCATTTACTCCATCTATTTCACGAGCTGAAGCTACAGATATTTTTTTAACAAGCTTTAATTTTGATGCTTTTATTGGATCTAATTTATATACTAAATTATAAGGATTAATATGTGTAGCAGAATATCTAAGCTTACATAAAGGATTGAGTGAGGAGATGGCCATTTTTGCTCTAGGAGTATTATCTACACTCTGAGGTTCATCGATAATAACTATTGGATGTACTGCCTGTACATATTCTCGTGGACTATATCCGTTTAATTTTTCATTAGCTCTATGAAATAAAACCCCTTTATCTTCTCCATCAGAGTCAGTAAAATCCTTTCTAAAAGCATCGATGTTTATAACAAGAATTTGAAGTTGATTACTTGTAGCAAAATTCTTCACAGTATTCATCTTCTGAGAATCGTAGACGGCATAATTCAACGGGACATTATTATATAAATTCTTGAAGTGATCTTCTGTGATCTGTAAATTCTTTAAGGTACCTTCTCTTACAGCCACACTTGGTACAACAATCACAAATTTGTTGAAGCCATATTTTTTATTTAACTCAAAAATAGTTCTCAAATATACATAAGTTTTTCCTGTACCTGTTTCCATTTCGACACTAAAATCCATTCCTTGTAAAACATTCACTCTAGGAATGTCATTCCTATCTTGAATTTCATGAATATTCTTTAATATGTCTTTATCAGAAAGAGAGAGGTTATTCCCTATTCCCAATTCATTTTGTTGTATATTTTCAAACAAACCATCTCCTTTATTTTTTATATTGATCTTTATTTCCCCTTCACTTAGTGGAAGACCATCAAAAATATCAACGATTGCACTAACAGCGTCTTTTTGAAACTCTTGGTTTGAATCAAATTTTAATTTCATAGGTTATATTACTCTAAATTCTATCTGATTATTCTCTAGAATCTTTGCAGTATTGGTAAGATCTGCATCATCTTTAAATGATGAATTCAAACATATAAACTGTTTTGGCTTCTTTTCCGCAAGACTTTTGACAAAATCTTTATCAAGGTTTTTATCTAAACAAATAATCAGCTGACCATTTTGTATAGAATAAACTTTTTTATTATCTATTTTTATTTCATCTACTTTTTCAGTTAATTCAAATCCAGCTTTTACTAATACTTCATAAAGAATATCTTCTTCTTTACTTTTAGGGTCAGTATTATCGACATGAAGTTCTAGCTTCTTCTGTATATCTCCACTACTAGAACCATCCCAGACAGAAAAATTACTTTTATCTAATTTGAATACCCTAAACCCTTTATCAAACTTTTTTGCATCAAATCCCTCCTTGCCTTTATTTTCTTCCAATATTTTTTTACTAGCTCTTCTTATTCTTTCTTCTCCAATTTCTGTAATGTCTTTAAATCCAGCTTTATATGCTTCTGAATCCTCAGGCGTTAATTCAGGTAATTGAGTCATTATAAAATTACGATTACCGCCATCTTCAGCGTTCAATGTCATTACAGCATGTGCTGTAGTTCCAGATCCTGCAAAAAAATCTAGAATGATATCATTATAATCTGATCCAAAAAGTAAAATATTTCTAATTAATTGATAGGGTTTAGAATAATCAAATATTTTAGTTTTTCCAAATAGAGACTCCATTTCTTTTGTCGCCATAGTGCTTGAATATTTTTCAATAACAGCAACGGGAGGAAGTGCTCTAATTATTGGATTATTTTCATTATCAACTTTAAAATACTGTTTTGTATAGACGTTCCAAATATTATCACTATTCTTTCTAATAATTATAAATTTATTTTCAATTCCCCATTCCAATTTTTTCTTTGACCAACGCCAACATCCCCTTCGGCCGTTTTCACTTGGTAAAATTTCAGAATCATCTTCTGCAATAATTGGGTAATCTAATGATTTAGAATACTGAATACTAAAACTATTCAATTTTATAAGCTTATACCTACCCCTTTCTTCTACAAATTCATCTTGATTAGAATAAGAGTCATTCTCCTCAGTCTCAATTCCTTTTATTGGATTAGTCTCAATATTTTTTGCATAACAAAAAATATACTCGTGTTTAATTTTAAAATTTTTACTATCTGATCCACCACCGCCTTCTTTATTAAGCCAAACTATTTGCGCTAAAAAATTTTCTTCTCCAAAAACTTCATCACAAATCTTTTTTAGATTACCAACCTCATGGTCATTTATAGAAATAAAAATTGTACCATCATCTTTTAATAAATTTTTAGCCAAAAATAATCTTGGCCACATCATATTCATCCATTTAGAATGAAATCTTCCGTCAGTTTCTACATTTGTTGAAAACTTTTTGCCCTCGGCATCAATTTGTCCAGTAAATTGTAAATATGTTTCAAGTCCTTCCTCATATTTATCAGGATATATGAACTCTTTTCCTGTATTGTAGGGAGGATCAATATAGATCATTTTTATCTTACCAAAATATGACTTTTGAAGAAGTTTTAATACTTCTAGATTATCTCCTTCAATAAATAGATTTTGTGTAGTATCAAAATCAACAGATGATTTTTCATCTGGTTTCAATGTTGCAATACTAGGAAGTTGAGCCACTTTTATTGCTTGCGTTTTTCCTGGCCAGTTCATTCCATATCTTTCTCTTCCAATATCAACATTTTCACCTAAAGAAAGCTTTAGTTTTTCAAGATCAATTTTTTCATCATTAAAAACCTCAGGAAAAGATTGTTTTAGCTTTTCTATCTGCTCATCTTTGATATTCATAGATTTTAGATCAACTTTATTTATTTTATTCATGTTATTTATTTTTATCCCCTAAAGGTTTTATAAAGATTTTCGGTTGTAAGTAAGTAAAGCATTTCTCCCAGTTGTGTCATTCGGTGTGACGGGATTAATCTTCTAAATCTTCTTCTCTCCTGCGAATCTTCTTTTGAAATAAGCCTTTTTACTAAAGTGGAAAAATCAAGCCACTTTTTATTAAGTTTCATTGGGATTTCAAAGTCTGTCATTAGTAATCCATCAAGGGCAAGTGCACTTGTATTTTTGGATAGTTTTTTTATAAATTCAAGATCTATACTATCTATTTCCTTCTGTGCCTTCTTGTAGTCTGAGCACTTTAGAAGTGAGTAAATATAATTATAAAATGACACAAATATATCCTTATCACCTGTCATTTCTTTTATTTTTTGATCTCGTGGATTCTTAATACCAATTTTTGTTTTTTGAAGGCGATTAACTTCTTTCATTATTACTGTGTAGCTTTTATTAGAATTAAGTAATTTGTAAAGATTTACTTCTTCTTTTCCAGTAAAGCGATATTTTGGATTATCTATAAATGGCATAGCCTTATAAAACAACCCGAATTTTTGTAAATTTGGTAGGTTTTTTTTGATATCAGATTTCTTAACAAATATATTACGAATACGATAACTGCGACTAAGAAAATCACGTGTAATGTAGCTCTTTTGAACTACGTTTGTCTTCCCTTCGGATTTACCATAAATCTGACGGTATAAAGCGTGTGGGGCAACTTTTGTTTCTTCAATATATTCTTTAAGAGAATCTCCAATATTCCAGAGTATTTCAATAGCTTCAGTTCCTGTGAGAACATCGCTACTCTTTCTATATTTATTGTAATCAGGGACAATATTATTTATAAGATCATTGATAGACATATTATTTTAATTCGGATAAATTTCTACCATTAAAGTCTTGTAACATTTTTTCAAATTGATAAATAAAATCAACAAAACTTTCAAACATTGTTTTGTTATATTCTGGTTGACCATTTTGCATCTTATTAAAGAAAAGGTCTTTGTAATGTACTGTTATCTCACTCGCTAAGTAGGAAATAAGACGTTCTGTTATTTTTGTTTCTCCCTGATGTGAATGACTAACTCTGGCTTGAAAATCGGGGTGCTTTTTATAAATTATAATGTAACTCCCATCCCACAACGATCTACATGCTTTATTTGTAGACCCATCAATTTGAGGTTCTTCATCAGAGATTCTAATATTAAAGCCACTTCTTTTTCTTGGTTCTCCTGCAAACTCGCTTTCATCTTTTTGTTGATTTTTTGGATTTTTGCCACCGTCATTATCACTTGGTAATTTACCCTCGTCTTCTGATAAACCAGTGTCATCTCCAGTATCATTAGTGTCGTCTGGATTTTCTATCTCGTCGCCGTCGCCATGAGCTTTATCACCGAATTCATCACCTACAGACATGCCAAATGCACCGCCAGCAAGACCAGTTTTCCCACCTGATAGATATTCCGTTCGATAACTCATAGCATCCATCTTAGCGAGTTTAGAAAGTGCTTTGTTTAAAACATCTTCTAATTGCTGATAATGCCTTTCTTCTGTCTCCATGTTTACCTTCTTCACATGTTCCAAAATAAGATCTTCAAGATCAAATAGTGTTTGATAGACCATTCGGGAATCTTTGTCATTCTTAAAATCAGTTCTTGCGATGGTTGGACCTAGAAGAGAGTTTAAATCAATATATCCAGTAACATTTGGATGACCCCAGATATCACTTTTGTGTTTTGATTTGAAAGATTTTACGTCTTTTATTTCACAAATTCTACGTCCTTTTGAAATAAATACTGGTGGCTTATTCGTCGTAACACCTTTAGTCATTTTCAAAAAAATATGAATTGGGGTTTTAATCTTCTGTGTTTCAAATATATTTCCTGATTTTTTACCAACATGAAGATCGGTAAGATAATCCTCATATACTTCACCAGTTAGAGTTTCATAATCAAATGGGATACAAGTGTACTCTTTTCTGTCTGCATCAATAAGTTTTATTGTTAAATTTTTTCTACTAAGTATAAGTTCAAAATGTTTTTCAATTTCCTCCTTTAATGTCTGAACATTAATAACTTTCCACATTTCTTTATCAAATTCCGATAAAATAATTTTGGTACCTGAAATACAATCAAAATTTGTTACAATCTTTGGATCAGGCAACCTTATATCTTCTTGTCTCGCTTTATCAAATTCCTTTCGTGAGATTGGCAAAAAAACAGCATCTTCTTTTTCTAATTTAGATGTAACATCAAGTTTTTCACACGCCGCCATAAAAGAATATATTCCGTAACCAAACTGACCATTTGTCCAAGCTTGTGCTCTTTTATCAGAATCACCGATGTGACCTACAATCTTTGTAAAATTATTTATTCCAAAACAATTATCTATAATTTGAACCTTGCCATCTTTTGCTGTTTTACCTTCAATTTTTAATATGATTTCAACAGGGCGAGAATAAGCACTGAGGGTTTGATCAAAATAGTGTTGATCGGCACTGTCTATGGAGTTGTCTATATACTCCATAAATATACGGTTTGTATCATTGTACAAACTTGCTATGGAATTTAGTATTTTGGGAGAAATGTGAACTTTAGTAGCCATATTATTTAATAATTAATTTCATGTTTATTGAAACCTTATTATTGCATATTTTTTTATAAATTTCATCATTCATAATCCAGCTTTACTTTACATAACAATTTGATATTGTTCAAATTACCGATAAATAACCTAGCACAAGCTAGTAATAGGGTGGAATATGAGTGTTTATTCATTAAAATTACATCTAATAATAGCCTTTTCTACAAAAGCCACAAATGTGGAATGTGTAGCCGATTGGAATAATCATGGTAAGTTTTTTACACCTTAAACAATAACCAATTTTTGCATTAAATGCTTCCTGTCTGGGTAGATTTTTTAATAAATCATTTAATGAATGATCGTGATAAACATTATCAATACCATCAACTAAATTCTTAAAATTCACGCCAATATTATTAGTGGTTGTTTCGAGAACATTTATAGGTATGTGTGCCACACCACCAGATTCATCATCATGGGTAGTAGACGGTTCTTCTGCAATAACCACGTAACCAAAACCTAGTTTTTTAAGATATTTAGCTTTATTCAAAATCTCATTTCTTATTTCTTGATTTGGAAATATATTAAATGTAGAATACCCCCGTTCCAAAACAAAAAGCTCTAACAGAAAAATTTGTTCACATCCAAATTTCTTTAGTATAGTAAGCTGTTTTTTTATTTCCTCATATTTTCTTTTTCCTCTTTGAATCTTTTCTATTTTTCCAAACATATTAACTACGGAAATTTTTACTTGGAAACCCCTATATGTGACACCCGCATCTGGTCCACCTGGATATAAATATCTTGGTCGTTTTAAAATGATATCTATATCACCTTTAAAACCATTCTTTTCTACAGCTTCATATGGAATGTTGACTGCAAACCACTCCCATGTGTCATTACAAAGAGATGTTGCATTAAAATCACGCAGTAACTTTAATATCGCCTTCGTCTCACGTTCTCCATCTTTGGATTTAAATAGTTTGCCAGGCCCATTAAAAAATACCGTTCCCACAGGAAATTCTCTTCTAACTGCAAACTTAACCAATATTTTATATATACCAATTTTTTTTATAAAAAATAAAAAAACAAACATAGCGAAATGCTTATAAAATCTCAGATAATCCTTTTTAATCTTATAAATTTGAGCAAGATTATAATAAACTGCAGGTTCATAGGGATTAAGTCCTTTTGCTGAATATAAAAATTGACCAGCACGATCATAGTTTTCTAATTTAAGATACATATGACCTAAATTATTAAGTAAACTATCACCATCAGAGGCGGACAGATCATTTTCTTCATAAAGTTTTACGGCTTCTTTATATCTTCCAAGTCTAATTAATGTTGATATTTTTCTCTCTATAGCTCCATGAAAATTCGGTTTTATTGCTAAACTCGAATCAAAAGCTAAAATTGCCTCAGAAAATTCACCTAAACAGCATAGTGAACATCCCTTAACATAAAAAACATAATCATCTAGTTTAATCGAAATTGCAATATTTGCGGCAATAACAACATCCTTATTTTTATTTAACATATCAAGTACAAAAACTTTATATTTAAGCAGATGAAAAGCATCTGGATTTGTTTTTAGTTCCTCCGTAATCAACCTAAGAGCTTGTTTATACTGTTTTTTTTCGCACAACTCTTTTAATTTCTTTTTGTATTTAACTGTGACTTCTGAATCCATATAATTATTATTTTATTGTTTCATGTTTTTTGTTTTTTTTCCACTCAAAATAAAAACCCAATCTATGTAGTAGTACATTATAGAAATGCTATAATAAAAATATGAAAAATAAAGTCTACATCGCTGGAGTTATTGCCGTTGTGTTTTTTGTTGTTTATCTTTTTATATCTAATCCAAGTATTGATAGTAAAAAAGTACAAACAGCATTAATTCCGTCTAATACCGCTTTATTAAATGTTGTAAAAGTTGTGGATGGAGATACTATAGATGTTTCTATCGATGGAAAAACGGAGAGAATAAGATTAATTGGCATAAACACACCAGAGACAGTAGATCCTAGAAAACCAGTTGAATGTTTTGGTAAAGAAGCATCAGATGAAGCCAAGTTGTTATTAGGTGGTAAAAAGGTCTATTTAGAGGCAGATGTAACACAAGGTGAAAGAGATAAATATAATAGGTTGTTAAGATATATTTTTCTTGAAGATGGTACCAATTTTAATCTTCAAATGATCCAAGATGGTTATGCTTACGAAGACACTTACGAGGTGCCTTATAAATATCAGTTAGAATTTAAAGCAGCACAAAAATCTGCTCAGGAAAATCTAATAGGACTCTGGTCACCAAATACTTGTAATGGAGATGCTACCCTTAAGACCACCGCAAGTACTACCTCTTCTATTAACTCTCAAACAACGACTGATCAATCAAGTGGTGTTTATTACACTTCATCTTATGGTACTTCTAAGTATTATTATCCAGCCTCTTGTTCTGGTTGGAAAGCCCTGACTCCAAAATATCTAAAATCTTTTAATTCTCTCGAGGAGTTATTAAAAGCCTATCCGACTAAGACTTTAAGCAAACAGTGTCAGTAAGATATTTAAAAAAAGACGAAGTGATTAATAAATACAACAAAAATCAGAAAGACGGTATAGTCCTTTTTAAAGGATTCAAAGATTGTCCGAGAATAGTTTATAATTATGTTGACTCCCCTGAATCAATTCAAAAAATGAATCGTGCATACGACATACTTTTTGAATCAGTACTAAAAAGCCAAAACTGGAAAGATAGAAAAAAGAGGAGTATATCTGTTAAATAGATATAGTGTCTTGTGATTTGTTCAATAAATCTTAATTATGTTACTATACGTATATGAAAAACAAAAAAAAGATAGCTATTGTGATGATTGTAGCTTGTGTTTTAGGTTATTTTTTATATTACTTTATAAAAATATCTAACGACAAAAAAATGCAAAATTGGTGTGTAGATCAGCTTATTCAAATGGCAAGTAATAATATTGATATTAATTCAGATGTTCAAGACCAATGTAATAAATATAGAGTAATGAGGGATGGAGGAGACGTAAGACACCATCCTTTATATATTAAACTTGATGGTAATTCGTGGATTACGGACTTTACTAGGAATTAATATGTTATTTTTGTAAGCGTACTAGATTTAAAAAACAGGCGTTCTATCTTTTATTTGTTTCTTCTAGGTGTTACCTCCTTCAATAATCACTTTCCGAACATCATCCCATGTGCGGAGCCATGGTTTTTTATTTGATAAGTTTTTTAAACTTATTCCAATTCATAACATTTGACCACCAACTAACAGCGGTTTTTTCTAGTACAACTTTTTTATCTTTTTCACTTCCATCAGCATGACCAACAGCTTCTATTATTACAATCGGTTTATAACCCCTCCATCGGAACTCTTGAATAGTTGATAAAACACAACAATCAATTGTTAAGCCAAAAATAACTGGAATTACTTTACTAGGTTCACCAATATTTTTCTTTATCCATCTTCCAAATTTTTCTGAGTCAGGATAAGGAAGACCAGGTTTTTTATTTTTATCACCTATATTATCTCTAATCCAAATTGGAGAGTTCATACACTTAATCCATAGTGATTTTCGTAGTTTGCTCGGAATAGCTGATTCATAACCCCATGTGCCAGGATGGCAGAGATTTCCGGCATCACCAGGACGAGGCTGACGATAATCCGAGATAATTTCATCTACCTTAATTTTATTTTTAATAAAATAAGGAAAAAGCTCTTTGTTTAAAAAATTTATAAGAGATTTTTGTATGTATACATCATTTTTCTTTTTGAAGAAAAAATAGTTTTGAATATCCACAGCAACAAATTTATATTTCATATATAGAGTGTAGCAAATTTATTGAAAATGTTAAATCATTAAATAAATAGCAAATCTCTATCAAAATCTTCTGAATCAGTTCCCTTTTCCTTTCTTTTGATTGCCTTATGTGTAGAAGCAAGATAAACCATATGTTTACCAAATTTGTTTTCTAAAGAATCTATCTGCTCATGTATTCTTTCAAATTTTTTTGCTAAATTATTATTACCAAACAAATCGCCTTGTGCTACAGAATCAGATACGAGTTCTTGTAAAATTACCCCTGAAGTTCTATATAAAATATTCTTTTTATATACTTTATTAAAACTTTCTTCAATTAAAGGAATCATAATTTCAGCTGCATTTGTTGGTGATGTGAGTGATATTTGATATTCATGATAAATGAAGTCTTTTGTTTTGAGAAAAAATGATACTTTTTTGGGAACTAATTTATAATATCTTGCTTTAGCACAAGCCTCTTCCACATGTTTTGAGAGTTGAGACAAAAGAAATATTTTGTCGTTCGTATTAGGATGAAATGACCTAGTTTTTTGTATTGAAGAATAAACAGTTTTTGTAATTGGGTCAATCTTCATCAAATATTCACCCTTAAGTTCGTTCCAAAGTACTTCATATGGCTGTGATAGGTTTTCTTTTATCCAATCAATTTTCTTTGTTACGAAATCTTTTGCAGTCATAATACCCTTCTTTTTTAAAAATTCAGAAGTTTTTGGACCGATACCCCAAATTTTTTCAATTGGTGTTTTTACAAGATAATCTAAAATTGTATCTTTTGTAATTATAGTTAGACCATTTGGCTTTATCCATTTTGAGGCAACTTTTGCTAAAACTTTCGTTGGTGCGAGACCGATTGAAACAGAAATATTTAGCTCATCATTTATTTCTTTTTTAATTCGTTCTGCAATTTGTTTATAATTCATTTTTAAAAGTCTCTCAAGTCCTGTTAGATCAGCAAAACATTCATCAATACTGTACTCTTCAACATCATCAGCATACCTACGAACAATATCAAACATTTTTCCTGAGTATTTAATGTAGGCTTTATAATCTCCAGGAAGAATAATAACTTTTGGAAAGTCTCGCTTAACTCTAAATATTGGCATTCCTCTCTTTATTCCAATAGCTTTTGCTTCATAAGAAAGTGCAGAGACAATTCCTCTTTCCTCTCCAGTAACAACTGGTTTGCCTTTGAGTTTTGAATTTTTTGCCATCTCAACGCCAACAAAAAAAGCATCGCCATCAATATGTAAAATCGTTTTTTCTTTCTTTATAACCACAGTACAATTATACCAAACTAAAAGCTAAACAAGTTATAACTTCCATTATCAATTGGAGCCGAAAAAATAGCCCATTAAATATTGGGTAATTTTTTGTATTATAAATAGGGTTAGAACCTGACTTGACTTATTTATTATAATAACTAATATGAGATTTAAATACGACGTCCTTTCACATTTATGACAATAGGTCATAAAATTTTATTATCAATTAGCATAATAAGCATTTTTTCAGCTAATGGCTGAAAAAGGAGGGTTTTATGAGTCATACGGTAGAGGCACTTATTGTCTTGTTTGTTATGGTTTTGGGACTAATAGCCAGGATATTAGTCCACTATTCAAATCTAAAACAAGAAGAAGGTTTCGTAAAAGGAGTAGCCATAACTTTATTCACAGTATCAGTTGTGGCACATGTGTTCTCCAATTACACTTGGTCAATAATCAGCGGAGATATGGGAATCGCTTTCTATATTCTTGGCTCTCTGTTGATTTCTACTTTGTCAAAAAGAAAAGTAAGAGACCAAATATCAAAGAACATGAGGAGTATTTGGAAAGTTGAAATTCCGTATAATTTCGAAGGCGGGCTCAAATACTATCAAATTGGTGAATGTTACAAATCTGAAAGACTTGCGTCTGAGGCAGCGGCGGAGAAACTCAGAGAGCTGAAAAAAAACCAGCCGACTTCTGTATCTGGTGGTCAGTCCAGCATACAAAACGAAGTATTTGTCGTTAGCCCTAGCGGTTATAGACGTCGCGTAATGTTGGCAAAATGTTATTAGTTCTTCGGCGCAGCTTTTGTGGCTGCGCCGTTTTCTTTTACCCCAATTTCAACTTCCCTATCTCAAACAAGTTCTTACCCCAGTAGTAGAGATTACTCACTACAGGGCAAGCTTCGTTTATCAATTGGAGTAAAAGCTTTCGATGTGATTTTATGATACAATACTAGGATATGAAAAAAACAATTATTGCACTCGTTGTTATTGTTCTAGTTATTGTTGGTGGTTATTTTATTATTAAAGGTTCGTCGAACAAAAATGTAGTTGTAAATAATAATCAAAATGTAGCAACTACTACAGCTATTGTAAATATTCCAGTAGAAAATAAAGTGGAAACAATTATCGGTACCTCGGTTCAAGGTCTAAATATCACGGCATATCATTATGGTACGGGTACGACAGAACTTTTATTTGTTGGTGGTATTCATGGTGGTTATGAATGGAATACAGCTCTACTAGCATATAATTTGATGGATTATTTAAAAGCAAATCCTGACTCTATCCCTTCAAATATAAAAGTTACAGTTATCCCAGTTTTAAATCCTGACGGTTTGAATAAAGTCGTTGGCACTTCTTCAGTCTTTTCGGTATCTAATGTTCCAACATCAGAAGCAGATACAGTTGCCGGACGCTTTAATGCAAATAATGTAGATCTTAATCGTAATTTTGATTGCGATTGGCAAACAAAAGGAACATGGCAAAACAAAACAGTAAGCGGTGGAAATTCATTATTTTCTGAACCAGAAAGTTCAGCCGTAAGAAATTATATTGAGGTACAAAAACCAAAAGCTGTAGTTGTCTTTTATAGCGCAGCGGGTGGAGTGTTTTCATCAAGTTGTCATAACGGTATTTTGCCAGAGACAAACACACTTACAAACATTTACTCAAAAGCATCAGGGTATCCGGCTTACGAGACATTTGACTTCTATGCAACAACCGGTGATATGGTAAATTGGTTGGCTAAAATTAATATTCCAGCTATTAGTGTCCTTTTGACAAATCATACTGATGTTGAATTAAATAAAAATTTAGCAGGAGTTAAAGCTATCCTTAAATATTACGCTAAATAATGAGATCGTTTTTTTCTAGAAAAACAGTCGTTTTAGTTATTATTTTTATTGTACTTTTTTTTATTTATTTTATTTTTTTAAATAAAACTAAACCAAATCAGAACAATATTGTTACTAGCTCAATACCAAAATATGAAATAATTGGAAAATCAGTGGAGGGACGACCAATAGAAGCGTTTACTTTTGGAAATGGAAACACTCGCCTTTTATTTGCCGGTGGTATTCATGGTGGTTATGAGTGGAACAGCGTACTTTTGGCATATAATTTTATTGATTATTTAAACGCTAATCCAAATTTTGTTCCAAAAAACATGAGCATTACAGTAATACCTTCTATAAACCCTGATGGTGTTTACAAAATTATCGGTAAAGAAGGACGTTTTTCAATTTCCGATGTCCCTACCATTAGCATATCAGAGGCTCCGGGTCGTTTTAATGCAAACGGTGTTGACCTTAATAGAAATTTTGATTGTAAATGGCAAGCTACAAGTACTTGGCAAAATAAAATTGAAAGTGCCGGAAATGCACCTTTTTCTGAACCAGAGTCTAGAGCAGTCCGTGATTACATTTTAAAAAATAATCCTGTCGCTGTAATTTTTTGGCACAGTAAATCAAATGCAGTTTATGCATCACAATGTAAAAATGGAATTCTTCCAGTAACACTTGATATTATGAATGCATACTCACAATCATCAGGTTATCCAGCAGTTAAAACATTTACTGCTTATGGTACTACTGGTGCCTCGGATGATTGGCTAGCGTCCATTAATATCCCCGCCTTAACAGTAGAGCTCGAAACCCACGGAACAATTGAATGGGAAAAAAATCTAGCTGGAATTAAAGCACTTATTAATTATTTTGAAACAAACAATACACTCAAATAATTGACATGCTTTTATTTAATTTAATAAGAATGTTATACTTTTAAAAATGAATAATCTTGAAAATAAACAAATTAGTAAAAGCAAATGGCCACTTATCTTAGATTTGGTAGCTTTAATCGCAATAGCAGTTGTTGGTTACTTTATTTATACACAATCGCAAACCATTATCGTTCTTAAAAACGAAATGTCATCTTCTACACAAATTTTAAAACAAAAGATAGCAATTTTAGAGGCTGGCTTAGCAACATCAACTTTAACAAGCGATCAATTATCTCAGCAATTAGCAAATCAACAAAATCAAAGTAACGCTTTTCAAAATACAATCAGCGATATTGCCGGAACAATTGGTACGTTGAAAAAACTTTCTGAAACAGATAAAGAGCTTTTACAAAAGTATTCAA
The DNA here is from genome assembly GCA_903823865.1 of uncultured bacterium. GTDB lineage: Bacteria > Patescibacteriota > Minisyncoccia > Phycocordibacterales > GWA1-40-21 > Bog-1340. The sequence goes on along the minus strand of CAIJUJ010000031.1, from coordinate 4,534 downwards.
AAATATATTTTCTTAGTGATAATTATGTGCCGATGAGTCTTACAACCATAGATGGAAAATATTTATTTGACAAAACTAAAAGTTTTCAATTTCATACAAACGCTTTACTTTTTTTAACAAGAATGTTGGACCAAGCAAATAATAGTGGAATTTCAATAAAAATTGTTTCAGCATATCGTTCTTTTGGAACGCAATCAACATTAAAAAATGATTACCTCGTGACTTATGGTAGCGGGGCAAATCAATTTTCTGCTGATCAAGGATATTCTGAACACCAACTTGGTACAGCTGTAGATCTTGCTGATGAAAAATCTAAATCGCCGCTTGAAATTAGTTTTGATAGTACTTCAGCTTACACTTGGCTTTCTCAAAATGCATATAAATTTGGGTTTATTCTTTCATATTCAAAAGATAATACTTACTATGAATATGAACCATGGCATTGGAGATTTGTTGGTGTTGGGCTTGCTACCAGACTAGCTATTAATAAAATAAATTTTTCAGACCTAGACCAAAGAACTATAAATACTTACTTGGTTAGTATTTTTGATGAACAATAAGTTCTAACTTTTCTTACAAATCTGAGCAAAACTTGACAAAAACTATTACATAGTTTATTATACTGAAAGTTGTTTTTTTGGATTACTATCAGCATCAAGTAAAAAAACCATAGGAGGTTTGTTATGGACATAGTTGAAAGTTTTCTAATAATTATGTGTTGGGCTGCACTTTTGTTTGTTGCCTTCTTTTCTATCCCGGCCTTTATTGTTGGGGTAAAAACAAAATGGGGGGTATCAGAAGAAAAGAGTCTTTACAGCAACGTTTCTGTCTCCACTGTGAATTATCCCGAACAAAATTCACAAGAAATAGTAGCTGTGCAAAAGGAGACATTCTATATCCATTTGCTGCAGCCTGCGTTAGAGGAAAATAGGCAGAGACGAAAGAGTGCATAAAACGACCCTAAGAGAAAAGGCTCTCTGGGGTCTTTTCTTTTACCCCAATTTCAACTTTCCCATCTCCAACCTAATCTTTTCCCAGTTTAAAGTTCTGAAACTCGCCCACGAGATGGAGCCAATTTTTAGCCCTATTTTATATGGATTATTTTTTGTGCCCCAGATATGGTTTAGAACTTATTTACAATTTAATTTTGAAAGAGTATGCTATAACTAGTTTAATAATTTAATAATAAATATATGGAACAACCACCAAAAGAATATGAGGATATTTTAATAGGAGAAGAAAAGGTTCCGTGCAGAAAAATTGATATGCTAAAAGAATTTGAAGAAGATTTCAAAACTGCTGATAGTTATAGGAAGGTTGGAAAAGTTGAAGCTCGCCAAGCAACAGAGCGTGAGGAAATATTCACAAGTTAAGATGGAATGAAAAATTATGCAGAACCAGGTGATTGGATTATCAAAAATCCGGGAGATAAAGACCCTTATGTGTTTGGGAGCAAGAATGATCCGATACAAATAAGACAAGAGAAATTTGCAAAAAAATATGACTCTATACCTGGAGAGGACGGGAAATTTCGACCGAAAGGAATTATTAAAGCAATAAAAGTAAAAGAAAACCTAGTATTTGATACATCTTGGGGTGAAAAAATGGCTGTTAAATCTGGTGGATGGGTAGCTGATGGTGGTTACGCTATTGCAGAGGACTCATTTGCAAATACTTATGAGAAAATTTAGATAAGTTTCTGTCTATTTCAACCCAGTTAAGGGTTCTGAACTCGCCCACGAGATGGAGCAAAAGTTTTATAAATTTGCTATACTTTTTATATGGAAAAATATCACGGCATTTTAGTTAATATTAGTCAGAAAAATAATTCTATATTCAATAGAATAAAAATTATCGGACAGAAGAAAGCTGGTGGCTGGATTTTATATAAAATTGAAATTAATTCAAAAGAGATTAATCAGAAAATTATTGAGCTTCAAGATAATATGAAGGATGATTTCTATTTTCATCTATATAAAGATGATGAACTTATAGTTATCTTCAAACATAAAGTATTTAATGTTAAAACTAGTAAATTTACTTGGAAAGAAGTCATTGATTATGGAAAATCAATAAATATTCCTAAAGCACAATTGGATTTCTATCCTTGTAAAATTGAGGATGAAAAATACTAAATAAATAGTAAATCTCTATCAAAATCTTCTGAATCAGTTCCCTTTTCCTTTCTTTTTATCGCTTTATGCGTAGAGGCAAGATATACCATATGTTTACCAAATTTATTTTCTAATGAATCAATCTGCTCATGTATTATTTCAAACTTCTTTGCTAAATTATTACTACCAAATAAATCACCTTGTGTGACAGAATCAGATACAAGTTCCTGTAAAGTTACTCCTGTAGTTCTATATAAAATATTTTTTTTATAAACTTTAATAAAATTTGCTTCTATTAATGGAATTATAATTTCTGCTGCATTTGTCGGTGATGTAAGTGATATTTGATATTCATGATAAACGAAGTCTTTTGTTTTGAGAAAAAATGATACTTTTTTTGGAACCAATTTATAATATCTTGCTTTAGCACAAGCTTCTTCTACATGTTTTGAGAGTTGAGATAATAAAAACACTTTGTCGTTTGTATTAGGATGAAATGACCTTGTTTTTTGTATTGATGAATAAACAGTTTTTGTAATTGGGTCAATTTTCATCAAATACTCTCCATTTAGTTCACTCCATAGTACTTCATAAGGTTGTGATAAATTCTCTTTAATCCAATCAATCTTCTTTGTAACAAAATCTTTTGCTGTAATAATCCCCTTTTTCTTTAGAAATTCTGAAGTTTTTGGACCTATACCCCAAATCTTTTCAATAGGTGTTTTTACAAGATAATCTAAAATTGTATCTTTAGTAATTATTGTAAGACCGTTTGGCTTTACATATTTTGAAGCAACTTTTGCCAAAACTTTTGTTGGAGCAAGGCCAATTGAAACAGAAATATTTAGTTCATCATTAATTTCTTTTTTAATTCTTTCTGCAATTTGTTTGTAATTCATTTTCAAAAGCCGTTCAAGCCCAGTGAGGTCAGCAAAACATTCGTCAATACTGTATTCTTCAACATCATCGGCATATCTACGAACAATATCAAACATCTTTCCAGAGTATTTCACATAGGCCTTGTAATCTCCAGGAAGAATAATAACTTTCGGAAAATCGCGCTTTACTCTAAATATAGGCATACCCCTTTTTATACCAATAGCTTTTGCTTCATATGAAAGTGCTGAGACAATACCCCTTTCTTCACCAGTAACAACGGGTTTACCTTTAAGCTTTGGATTTTTTGCCATTTCTACTCCAACGAAAAAAGCATCGCCATCAATATGTAAAATTGTTTTTTCTTTTTTTATAATCACATTATTATTATATCAAAATATATGTCAAATAAATCCAAACGTTATTTGCAAATTATAGTTAAATTTTCTAAAATAAAAAATCACTCTCATATTGAAAGTGATTTTTTAAGAATATTAAATATTCTTAATCTATTGGTGGTTTGATAAACTTAACTTCCTGTATTAAAAAGATCAAATCAACACTGTCAGCCATAGAATAGTGTTCTTTCCACCAAATAAAAGCTTTTGGAGAATGGTGTCCCAAGATAATCATCGCTTCCCTTCTTGGCACAAAAACTCCGAAGTATTTCGGTGAAAAATTGTGCCCTAAGACACTTAAACTGACAACAGTAAAGCCAAAATCCTTATATGGCAATACTAGCCCAACCCAAGCTTTACGCACCCAATTTGGCTCTTCGCCGTTGGGTTTTTTTGTAATTTCCAATAGTTTGGTCATTTTGACCCCCTATTTTATTTTGTACTTTACTTCCAAAATTAATGCTAGCACAACAACTAAATTAAGCAAAATAAGGTTTAACTTTATTTATCAATTTTGGCAAATTAAAACATTCTTATACTAAGTTTTTTGATACTGGAGATGAGTTCAGAACTTTTGTGATATAATTTTATTATGAAAAATACATATATTTTCTTACGTCATGGAGAGACAATTAAAGACCCAACAATTCATCCAAAGGAATGGAAGCTTACTCCAGAGGCTCTAACTGTAATAAATAAATATCTTGATTTAGATATTATTAAACAAGTTAATTATATATATTCATCTACTGAAAATAAATCAGTGACTACTTTAAAACCAATTGCTACATTTTTATCAAAGAAAATAATTGAAGTTTCAAATTTTGTTGAAATTGGTAGAAGTCCAAAATTTTTAAGTGATAAAGAATTTTTAATACAAAAGAAAAGACAACTAACTGAATATCAGACAGAAGTTGACGGTGGCGAATCAGCTGAACATGCTCTTAATCGTTTTAAGGAAGGAATTGAGCAAATTGAAAAAACTCACAGTGAACAAATGATATTAATTGGAACTCATGGAACTATACTAAGTCTGTATTTTGCTAATATTTTAAATCAAATGGATCAAACCTATGAACGTTGGAGTAAATTACCATTTTGTGCCTATGGGGTGATTCGAAACGATAAGGTTGAAAAAGAAGATCG
>CAIJUJ010000030.1 GCA_903823865.1 uncultured bacterium | reverse complement strand
TCCATCAAATCGTAAGTGCGCTCAATCACAGAATGCAAAAATTCTGCTTGCTCTGGTACAAGTCCGGCGAGTTCTTTGTTTCTAGAATTTTCAAAACTTTTATACCAAGAAATTACACTTCCGGTATCTCCAATATTTTCTCTCAAGCTTGCAACTATTTTTTCTGCAGGATCTCCTTCGAGGACCAAACATTCTTTATGTTCAAGCTCTGCATCTTTGCTTTTTAAAATATGTAAAGAATATTGAAAAACAATGTGCTGGTATGGATGATAACCGCTAAATGGTGGAATGGCTGTCGGATATGTCTCATAATCAAGGAAATAAAGGGGAAAATTGAGCGAATTCAGCTCCATTTTGATAGCTTCAATATCAATTATTGGCTGTTTTGTTTTGTAAACTCGGACTTGATTGAGCTTGATAGGTTTTTTGTCTGCTTCACCTTTTTTCGCTTTTTTTGGTTTTACCATTTCTTCTGGGACATCATCAATTTTTAATATTTCTTCGTTTAGCAATTCGCCGAGCAATTTTTTACTATTTCCAATTCTGTTTAAATCGTGAACGCTGTATGCTGGCACATCAGGATTGCTTATACTAAAAGATGTGCAGTGTGATGAACGGCCTTTGTAATAACAAGAACACCTGCCGATTGGTGTTTCTTTCGCAGACAAATATTCATAAGCGGAATTCATTTCAGTAAGAGCGACTGATAAGAAAGTTTCGTCTAATTTTTCTGTTTTATCTGTAATCTCAAATAATTTTGTAAAATCTAAATCCCCTACTCTTTTGTATTTTTTATTCAAACGGACAAGATATTTTTTATTAAAATTTACTCCGCAAAGTTTTGCGACATTTGTTTGAAAGGCCAAGTCGTATTCGAATTGAAGTTCTTTCTTTTTATTTACTTTCGGTTCTTTACCATCCTCCAATATCTCATCGCTCTCGCCTTCTGTGGAAGACATTTTAATTTCATATAAATCGTAGCCTTTTGCTTCTTTATTCCATTTTAGGACGTCTGTTGCAGCCAAATACTTGTCGGTACTGAAAACCGCTTGAAATATGATGGGCGTATGCTCGCCCATCAACTTCTTCGTAAGCTCCTGCGCCCCTTCACTTCTTTTTTCAACCAAATAGCCGTCTGGAAACATTCCTCGTGCTAGTTTTTCAACTTCATTTCCCATCACACCTAAAGATTCTTCAAATTCCGAAATTGGGAATTTTTTGTATTCTTCCGGCATATGCCATTTAACCCAAACATTTTTGGCACATTCTCTGTATAGTATGAAGTCTGTTTTGGTTAGTCTATTCATTCATAAATGGCTCTATATATTTTAAAAATTCTGTTTTGGTATTATTATCGCCAAGACCAGAACCAATAGCAGCCCCCTGAAAACCAACATGAGTGTCAGCATTTTTTGTGTCATTACCACCAAGCCAAATATCACCAGAGTCTAACCAACAAACATCCTTATTTTTATTAAGAGATGATGCAAAGTAACAATTATTATGACCAGTAAAAGAACCATAACGTCCACCTTCTAATGCATCATACAAATCCATAAGTAGTATATCCGTTTTTATATCATAGGAAGATATTAAAATAAAACACTTGTCTAACTTGGAATTATAATGATTCTTATATTCATCACCTTGGCTTATTTTATAATTTTTATTTGTAAAGAAAGTACCAGACATACTTGAACATTTTGATTGTAGGTTAAAATTATTTGATGTTTGGACTGATTGACTGTAAAAAATTGATATAGCAAAAATAACAAGTATTATTAAAATAATTGAGGAAGTTATTTTGTTTTCTTTAATCCATTTATCCATATATAAATTGTATCACTATTATCTATATATTCAATGTGTATTATTTTGTCCAAATAATAATAAAGTCATTTATAATTTTATCCAAGTTTAAATTTAAAGGTTTTATTAAACCTTCAAGCTGTTCAGGATTTTCTTCGTAAAAGATAAACTGTATTTTTTTGAAATTTTCTGTAACTTTATGAAGAAAAAAATTATATTTAGCTTTTTTATTAAAAACCATACTAGTTAACCCATGTGCAAAAACATTTCTAAGTTTCTTTGTATCTCGGACTTTATTACTTGAAATTAACTGATAATAACTTGAAAGTTTTATGTATAATAATTGGATGTTTAATTCCAATTGTCTTAATTCGAGATGTTTTTGAAAAAGTTCTTTTGATTTCCAATGGTTTAGCCAATTATTTGATGAATTTACATCAAAACCAGTTTTTTGAAAGAAAAAACTTCTGCCATTACATATAAAGACAATAAGGTTTGCAATCTCTTGCTCTAATCTTTCTTTATTACTTCCTTTTAACATTTAATTTAGATCTAAATTTAATTCTAATAGCTCTGCAATCTATTTATCTTCTCATGTTGTCTTATTTTCTCATGGGCTTTGGCCTCAATTTGTCTAATACGCTCTCTTGTGACGCCGAATTCTAGGCCTACTTCTTCAAGAGTGTGAGTGATACCATCATTCAAACCGTGTCTCATTTCTAAAATTTTCTTTTCTTTAAGTGAAAGGTCATTCAAAATTTCTTTGACTTGGTCGGAAAGAATTCTCCTTGAAGATTCTTGGTCGGGAGAAAGTATTTTGTCATCGGCAACAAAGTCGCCGAGAGTTGATTTTCCATCATCATCTTCACCAACGGGAGCTTCCAAAGAAACTGTATCTTGGTCAATTTTTTCAATCATATAAACTTTTTCTAAATCAAGTCCCATTTCTGTTGCTATTTCTTCTGAAAGTGGTTCTCTGCCCAAATCTTGTGACAATCTTCTGTAGACTTGTTTATATTTTGCGATTGTTTCCACCATGTGCACAGGAACGCGGATTGTTCTTGATTGGTCTGCGAGTGCTCTTGTGATGGCTTGTCTTATCCACCAAGTTGCGTATGTGGAGAATTTAAAACCTTTTGTCCAGTCAAATTTATCTACAGCTTTAAACAAACCAAGATTCCCTTCTTGAATGAGGTCCAAAAGTGTAAGGTCTGCGCTTCTTCCGACATATTTTTTTGCGATAGAAACGACTAGACGCAAGTTGGCCTTTGCGAGAAGATTTTTTGCTTCCATATCACCTTGCTGAATTTTTCTTGCAAGATCTTTTTCCATTGAAGCGTTGATGAGCGGATACTGCCCTATTTCTTTCAAATATATTTGGATTGAATCATAGCCAGCGTCTGCACTTCTTGTGCCGTATGTAGAATATTTTTTTATTTGTTCTTCATCAACTTCAAGCATTCCACCTCCTTCAAGCACGTCAATGCCGGCAACAACTAATTTGTTGTAAAGGTCATCAAGAAACATTACATCGTCCTCAACTTTTGGGAATTCTTTTAAAATTTCGTCATAGGTAATAAAGCCACGCTCTCGTCCTTTTGAGATGAGCTTGTCGGCCTTGAGGTCTAGGTCTCGCTGTTTTAAGGTAACCTTAGGCGTTTTTTGTGTTTTTTTTTGCCTTAGAAATGGCCTTTTTAGGGGTTTTCTTGGTCTTTTTGACCTTTGGCTTGGCTTTTGAAATTTTCTTTGTTTTTTTATGTTTCTTCATAAATTGTTATTTTATTTTGTCATCCTCGCGGATGCGGGGATCCAGCATTAATTTAATTCACACTGGATTCCCGCCTACGCGGGAATGACACATTACTAATAAATATTGACCTTTCTTATGACTTATAAAAATGATGTTTCTCAGTCTTAATTTCACTCAACTTTTGCATTATTTCTTTTAGGCGGATTGATATTGCGTTTATTTTTTCTATCGTTTTTTCTTTCTCTGCGACTTTTAGATTTATGAGAAGTTTTTCAAGTTCTTTTTTGAAATATTCTTCGCGGAGATTTAAGATAAGATACTCGGTTTCTTTTGCTAATTTTTCTTCTTCTACTTCACTGTAATAACTTTCTGCTTCAAAAGTTAACTCGTCTATTTTTTCTTTGTATTCTTTTGCAAAATTATTAAATTTTTCTTCGCCAGTTATATTTTTTATTTGTTCTTGTATTTTTGATGTGTTTATCTTTAAGCTTTCTTGTTTGGCGAGTATTACGGCGAGATTTTTCTCTGCTGAACCATTTTTTAATATTTCTTCTCCAATTTGTTTTTCAATTGTTTTATTTTCTGTTTGATTTTTTGGTTGGAACTCTTCATCAAGCTTCACTTTTTTCAAATCATCCCAAATAAAATCTTCTTTCGTGTCTATCATCTCAGATATTTTTTTGACATATCTGCTTCTTTCCGTGTTCCCATCTAATAAGTAAATATAAGGCAAAACTTTCGTCTTTATTGTTTGCCAGAGTTTCTTTTTGTCTGGTATCTCGGCTTTTACTCTATTTAGCAAGAAATCTATAAGGAAAATTGAGTTTTTAATGACTGTTTTGAATTCTTCTTTGTCTTTTAGTATCAAGTCGGCTGGATCAAAACCTTTTGGAATTTCTGCAATTTTGACATCCATACCGCAAGAAAGTGCGAGTGCCCATCCCCTTTCTGCTGCTTTTGCTCCGGCGTTATCGGAATCAAAAGACATAATTATTTTATTTGAAATTCTTTTTAGAAGTGATAAATGTTCGCTTGTAAGCGCTGTGCCGGAAGAAGCGACTGTGTTTGTAAAACCTGCTTGATGGGCCATCAAAATATCCATTTGTCCTTCAACCAGGATTGAGAAATCAAATTTTCTGATTGATTGTTTTGCTTTATCATATCCGTAAAGAACTTTTGATTTGTCAAAAAGCTCCGTTTGTGGCGAATTTAAATATTTTGCGGACTGACCGTCATCGTGAAGTATCCTTCCTGAAAATGCGATAACTCTACCTGCGCTGTCAAAGATTGGGAACATTATTCTACCTCGAAATCTGTCGTAGGTATTTTTTCCTTCTGTTTTTGATATTCCAGCTCTTTCAATTTCATCGTCAAGAAAACCTTTTGATTTTAGATGGTCGGAAATTGTGCGCCATTCGTCTCGAACATAACCAATTCTCCAATTTTTAATTGTTTCGTCTTTAAGTCCCCTTTTTTTCAAGTAGCTTAGTGGGATTTCTTCTGACTGCAAATTTCTCTGCAAGAATAATGTCGTAGCTTCCATGAGTTGATATAATCTTTCTTTTTTATCACCCGTTTTTGATGTGAATTTTTCTAGTGTTACGCCAGCTTTGTCTGCAAGTATTTTTAACGCGCCGAGAAAATCTATTCCTTCAAATTCTTGAACGAACGTAAAAATATCTCCTTTTGCACCACATCCAAAACAGTAATAACTTGATCTGTCGGGAGACACGAAGAAAGACGGCGTCTTTTCGTTGTGAAAAGGACACTTTGCTTTCAAGCTGTTACCGGCTTTCTCTAATTTTAGATATGAGCCGACAACATCTTGTATGCTTAATCTTTCTTTTATTTGTTCTACTGATGAGGACATGTTTAAAAATTATTAGATAATTTTTGAATTGTCATCCTCGCAAATGCGGGGATCCAGTATTAGTTTACTTCACACTGGATTCCCGCCTACGCGGGAATGACACCTACTTATCCCACCTACTTTTAAAGAAACTCTAGCGGGTTAATAATCGGATTCGTCTTCAAATTGCTTTTGAACTTCTTGAATCATTTCATACTTCTTGCTTCCGACGAAACCTGTTCCTGCTGGAATTATTCTACCAATTATAACATTTTCTTTTAGACCGATAAGGCTGTCATTTGTACCTTTGATTGCAGCGTTAATAAGGATTCTTACTGTGTGTTGGAATGATGCGGCTGACAACCAGCTTCTTCTTGAAAGTGATGACTCGGTGATACCCATGACTACTGGCTTTGCTTCTAGTAATTCACCTTTATTTTCTTTTATTTCTTCATTTTCAAGTTTCAAATCTAGCTCGTCTATGATGTCGCCAACACAAAGGTTTGAAGAACCAGGATTTGATACAACTTTCTTTGAGAACATTTGTTTAACAATAATCTCAATGTGTTTTCTAGCAACGGCAGCACCTTGTAATTCATAAGGTTTGCTGACTTCGGTGATAATATAATCGATTGCTTTATTTCTTCCAGCAAATTCAAATATTTCATCAACATCTGCTGAACCGTCTGTAAGCAATTGTCCTTTTGTAATCTTATCTCCTTGTTTTACATGAACAATTCTTTTTGGATTGAATACGTATTCTATTTCTCCTGATTTCTTTGATTTACCTTTATCTTCAAGATCTGGAATAACTGTAATTATTTTTTCTTTTCCAAAATCTTTTACTGAAGTGACTATACCATTTACTGTGGCGATGATAGCTGGATTTTTTGGTCTTCTCTTTTCAAAGATTTCCTCAACTCTAGGCAAACCTTGTGTAATATCTCCACCTGCAGATGCGGCTCCTCCAGCATGGAATGTTCTCATTGTAAGCTGAGTTCCTGGTTCACCGATAGCTTGTGCTGCAATAGTACCGACAGCTTCTCCAACATCGATAATTATTCCTTTTCCAAGATCCATACCGTAACATTTTGCACAAATTCCATGAAGTGTTTTACAAACAAGCGGTGATCTGACAGAAATATTTTCAACTTCAGCGTTTTCAATTGCTTGCGCGTCATTTTTTGTAAGAAGTGCACCTTTTTTGTACAAAACTTTTCCGTCTTTACCGATAGCATCTTCAGCCAAAATTCTTCCTCTAATATTTTTTGCAATAGAAGAACCGGTATCTTGTCCAGCATTTCTGCTGACAACAATGCACTCTTTTGTACCGCAGTCCTCTTCTTTAATGATTATATCTTGTGCGATATCAAACAATCTTCTTGTAAGATAACCAGCTTTTGCGGTGTTTAGAGCAGTATCTGTAAGACCTTTTCTTGAACCGTGAGTCGTAATGAAGTATTCAATCGGAGTAAAACCTTCTTTTGATGAATTGATAACTGGGAACTCAATAGTTTCTCCCATAGTATTTTGAATCATACCTTTCATACCAACCATTTGTACAAGAGATCCCAAAGATCCTCTTGCTCCAGATTTCCACATGTCGTATACAGAGCTGTTGTGATCTAGTGTGTTTGGAATAAGTTTTTCCAATTCATTTTTAGCACCTTGCCAAATTTCAACATTTTTTCTAACCCTTTCTTCATCAGTAAGCAAACCTTCTGTGAATTGGTCGGAAACTTCTACTGATTTTGCTTTTGCTGAATTTATAACGCTACCTTTTTCTTTTGGAACTTGAACATCATCAATACCCCATGTGACACCAGAAACGCTTGCAAACTTGAATCCAAAGTTTTTAATTTTGTCCATGATTGGAGCAATATTGTCTGGTCCGTGTTGGATGATAAGGTCATCAATAATTTTTCTCAAAAGTTTTATATCAACTTCTTTGTTTACGAATGGATAATCAGATGGAAGTACACCGTTAAACAATAATCTTCCGACTGTTGTTTCAAAAAGTTTTCCTTCAAATTGCGCATATTTTGCTTTTGTTGAAGGCAAAACATGGATTTTTGTTCTGTAAGTAATTAATCCAAAATCTCTAGCTGTAATAGCAGAGTTTGTTGATTGGAAATATTTTCCTTCTCCTTTATCTCCAGGAATTATTTTTGTCATCCAGTAACAACCAAGTGCGATATCCAAAAGTTTGAATGAAATTGTTGGGTCTCCATCTCCTGGTTTCAAAACATTTTTGTCAGAAGCCATAATTTCCTTTGCTTCTTTTTGTGCTTCTTCTCCAAGTGGAACGTGAACAGCCATCTGGTCTCCATCGAAGTCTGCGTTGAAAGCAGAACATACAAGTGGGTGAACTTGAATAGCATGTCCTTCAATAAGAATAGGTCTGAATGCTTGAATACCAAGTCTGTGGAGCGTAGGAGCTCTGTTTAGAAGAACGTATTTGTCTTTGATTACATCTTCAAGAATTGCCCAAACTTCTGATGCACCGTCGTCTATAAGTCTGCCGGCACCTCTTATGTTGTAAGCAAGTTCTTTTTTCAAAAGTTCAGAAATAATAAATGGTCTGAATAATTCAAGCGCCATGTGTTTTGGAAGTCCACATTGATCAAGATTTAATTCAGGACCAACAACGATAACGGATCTACCAGAGTAGTCTACACGTTTACCCAAAAGGTTTTGTCTAAACAAACCTCTCTTTCCTTTTAGATTGTCCGCGAGTGATTTTAACGGTCTCTTGCTTGAAGCAGAACCCATTGCTGAGAATAATGCATTTCCGTGTCTGATTGAATTATCAATCAAAGCGTCAACTGCTTCTTGAAGAATTCTTTTTTCGTTTCTCAAAATAACATCTGGTGCGCTAATTTCTTTCAATTTCAAAAGTCTGTTATTTCTATTAATAACTCTTCTGTAAAGATCATTTACATCTGATGTTGCAAATCTTCCTCCATCAAGCGGAACCATAGGGCGAAGTGCCGGTGGAATAACTGGAATTTTTGTAAGAAACATCCATTCTGGTCTTGATTTTGATGCAATCATCATTCTTATCAAGCTCAATCTCTTGTTTAATTTTTCTGTATCTGCAGTGTTTGATTTTTCTAAACCAGCAACAATTTTCTTTTCTAAATCATCAAGATTTACTTTTTTCAAGATTTCAAAAATTGTTTCTCCTCCGATACCGGCTTCAAAAGTTGCGCCGTATTTGATTGAGAATTTGTGATAGTTTGCTTCGTCAAGAACTTTTCCTTCAACAATACTTTCAACTTCTTTTTTGGCATTTTGTGCCATTTCTTTCAAAGCTTCTTTTGTTTTGTCGTCCGTAACGTTTTTTACTTTGTTTTTGAATTCATTTTCAATTTCTTTTAAGATTCTGTCTTTTTCTGGTTGTGAAATTTTTGTAATAATGTATCCGGCAAAGTAAATAACTTTTTCAAGATCGGCAACTGACATTCCCATAACTGCACCAAGTCTTGATGGAATTCCTCTCAAAAACCAAATATGAGAAACAGGAGTAGACAATTCTATGTGTCCCATTCTTTCTCTTCTTACGATTGATCTTGTGATTTCAACTCCGCATTTTTCACAGATAATTCCTTTGTATCTGATTCCTTTATATTTTCCGCAATAACATTCGTAATCTTTGTCAGGTCCAAATATTTTTTCATCAAAAAGACCGCCTCTTTCTGATCTTTGCGTTCTATAATTTATAGTTTCTGGTTTTGTAATTTCTCCAAAAGACCATTTTGCAATAACTTCTGGTGAAGCAACTCGAATGGAAATGGTGTTGAAATTTTGATCTGATGATTGTTTTGTTTTTATCATATGTTTGTTTTGTTAGTTATTTTTATCAGATTATCTTTCATCCTCCAATTTTTCATTCTTGAGTTCGACGTTGAGTGCAAGACCTCTCAAGCTGTTTAATAATACGTTGAATGATGCTGGCAAGTTTGGTGATTTAATTCTTTCTCCTTTGACAATAGAATCGAATGCTGATGATCTTCCAACAATATCATCTGATTTTATTGTAAGCATTTCACGAAGTGTGTATGCAGCGCCATAACCAAGAAGTGCCCAGACCTCCATCTCTCCAAATCTTTGTCCTCCTCCTTGTGCTCTTCCTCCCAAAGGTTGTTGAGTAATCATTGAGTAAGGTCCGATAGATCTCATGTGAATCTTGTCCTCAACTTCATGGTGAAGTTTCAAGATATACATATAACCGACAGCAATGTCTTGTTCAAATGCTAGGCCGTTTCTTCCGTCGAAGAGTTTCATTTTTCCGTTTTCTTTGTATCCGGCTTTAACCAATTCTTCTTTAATTTCTTTATCAGTTGCTCCCATAAATGGAGGAACAATTGCTTGATAATTTAATGTGTTTGCGGCAAGTCCAAGGTGAAGTTCAAGAATCTGACCCAAGTTCATACGGCTTGGAACTCCAAGTGGTGTAAGAATAACATCAACAGGTGTACCGTCTGCCATGTATGGCATATCTTCAACTGGTAATATTCTTGAGATAACACCTTTGTTTCCGTGTCTTCCTGCAAGTTTGTCTCCAACAGAAATATTTCTTAATTGTGCAATTTCAATGTGAATACTTTTTATAATACTTGATTCAAGTTTATCTCCATTTTCTCTTGAAAAGATTTTTACAGAAATAACTCTTCCTCTCTTTCCGCTCTCAAGTCTCTTTGAGGTATCTTTTACATCACGAGCTTTTTCTCCGAAAATTGATCTTAGAAGTCTTTCCTCTGGAGTAAGTTGAGTTTCTCCCTTTGGCGTTATTTTACCAACAAGAATATCTCCTGGACCGACTTCTGCTCCAATTCTAATAATTCCATCTTCATCAAGATTTTTTAATTTTGTTTCCCCAACGTTTGGAATATCGTGGGTAGTGATTTCTGGTCCAAGCTTTGTATCGCGAACATTTACCACGAATGGCTCAATGTGGACAGATGAGAATTTGCTATTTTTTACCAATCTTTCAGAAAGAATAATTGCATCTTCATAGTTTGAACCGCTCCATGTCATAAATGCGACAAGTGCGTTTTGGCCAATAGCCATTTCGCCATTTACTGTAGATGATGTATCTGCAAGTAATTCATTTTTCTTTACTTTTTGCCCCAAAGCAACACTTGGTCTTTGGTGGAATGGAGTAAATCCGTTTGTTCTTGAGAAGGTAATCAATCTGTATTCTTTTTCTTTGCCTGTCTTTGAAGATTTAACAATTATTTTTTGTGCATCAACTGCAGTAACGGTTCCCTCTTCTTCTGAATAAATAACTCTACCTGTGTATCTGGCAGCGGTTGCTTCAATACCTGTTGCGACAAGTGGTGCTTCAGGAACAATACAAGGAACAGCTTGTTTTTGCATGTTTGTTCCCATCAAAGCTCTTGATGCATCGTCGTGATTTAAGAATGGCATCATAGAGGTTGCGACAGAAAATGCCTGATTTGCGGAAACGTCTATAAGGTCCACCTCTTCTCTTTTTACAAGCTTTGGTTCTCCGTTAACACGAACCTCAACTTCTTTTTCAGTGATTTTTCCATCATCGTCATATGCGGTAGCACCGTGAGCAATTTTATGGTTTTCTTCTTCAACAGCGTTAAAATATTTTATTTCATTTGTAATAACTCCATTTTTTACTTTTGCATATGGAGTTTCAATCATTCCAAAATCATTTATTTTTGCATATGTTGAAAGTCTCAAAATAAGACCGATGTTCTGACCTTCTGGTGTGTGAATAGGACAAACTCTTCCGTAGTGAGATGGGTGAACGTCACGAACTTCAAACCCTGCTCTTTCACGAGTTAAACCTCCAGGACCTAGAGCTGACAAAGTTCTCAAGTGTTCAAGTTCCTCAAGAATATTTGTTTGTTGCATAAACTGAGACATCTGACCGGTAGCAAAAAATTCTTTAATTCTTGCTTGAAGTGGTCTTGCAGAAATAAACTGCACTGGCATTTTTATGTCAGGGTCTACAGTAGACATTCTGTCTTGAATGTTTCTTTTCATTTGTGCCATACCAACACGAACTTTTTGTTGAAGAAGTTCTCCCACGAAACGAACTCTTCTTGAACCTAAGTGGTCGATATCATCTTCATGAGCTTCTGGGTCATTGTTCAAATCAACAATTTTCTTTGCAACGATAACTAAATCTTCCAAAGTAATATGTTTCTTCTCAAGTGTTTTTTCATCCATAGGTAAGCTAAATCTCTTGTTGAATTTTGCTCTACCAACTTTTGAAATGTCGTATCTATCAGCATTAAAAATTGAGTTAACATATTCTTTTGCGTTTTCAAGCGCAGCTAGATCGCCGTCTCTCAATCTTTTATAAATTTCAATGTAAGAATCATCTTGTGTTTTTGCATGATCTTTTAGAATAGTTGTTTCAATAACTTTTAAGTATTCTTCGTTGTCTTTAAATAGTGCGCAAATTTCTTTGTCTGTTTTTGCACCAAAAACTCTAAGAAGTGAGGAAATCGCAAATTTTCTCTTCTTATCGATTTTTACATAGATAGCACCGTCTGATTCTGATTCAATTTCAATCCAAGCACCTCTTGATGGAAGTATTTTTGCACCAAACAAATTCTTGCCTTTAGCATCATTTAATGTGAAAAAGATACCATATGATCTGGCAAGTTGTGGAATAACGACTCTTTCAACACCGTTTATAATAAAGGTGCCGTGGTCTGTCATAAGTGGAATTTCTGATAAGAATATTTCTTGTTCATTTTCTGATCCGACAGTTTTATTTTTTAGTTTAACTTTTGCTTTAAGTTGACCTTCGTAAGAAATTTTCTTTTCTTTAGATTGGAACTCATCATACTTTGCAGGACTTACTTCAAATCCTGTAAAAGATAATTCAAATTTTTTGTCAGCATAATCTTTGATTGGAGAAAATTCTTTAAAAATATCACCAATCCCTTCTTTCAAAAGCCACTTGTATGACTTCATTTGGTGGTCTACCAAATTTGGCATATCAATAAGAGGTTTTTTATATTTACTGAAATATTTCTTTTTCAGTTCACCTCCGAGTACTCCCTCTGTCAAAATATTTGCGGGTTTTTTCATTCTGTTATTTTAATTAATAAAAATTAATAAAATTAAACTTAATAAGTTGTCTCTCGCACAAAAAAATAATTGCGATTGTCAAGTTTGACTGTTTATAACTTGACCAAAAAATTAATAAAAAAAAGACAACCCTATCCACAAAGGTTTCTATTTTCCTCTTAAATTTTTATCTTATTTTTCTAAGCAAGATGTTTAGCAACTTAATCTAGCCTAATATGGCACTTTACGCCCGCAACTCATTCTATTTAAAGTTAGTAATAATATATTCTATAATCATTTTAAAGTCAACCCCGTAGTGAATTTTGACATTATTTTTAAAAAACATAAAAATAAGTGTTGTAAATACTAGATATATTTTGATTTGTAATATAATAAGAAAAAGTTATTAACAGTATGTTTTTTGATGTCAAAATCTACTACTGGGTCAAGCCCATTTATATACAAAATTGGCCATTTTTAAAAATAACAACTTTTTTGTCTGATTTCAAGTATCCAGTAATGATTCTGTCAGTAGTTGTAATGATATCTGAGTGTATAATAGACTCATTAAAGCCTAGGTTTTTCAACGTTAATTTAGAAACTTTACTTACATTTCCTGAATAACAATCATGATAAGAACTACCTATTGCTATGTGACAATTTCCATATTTTCCACCGACATTTTCATCATAAAGTGTTTCTGCCATGAATTTTGTGATTTTAGAAAATCTTTTATCAGTCATAGAAAATTCTCCAATCATATTTGCTCCTTCTACTGCAATCATTTCTTTTAAAAGTTTTTCATTTTTCTTTGCTTTACTTTTTACAACTATTCCGTCTTTAAATTCTAGTTCAATTCCTTCTATAAGATTTCCGTTTGTATAAAGTGGCTGATTAAATTTTATAAAACCATTTGTACCTCTCCAATCTGGTGAAGTGAAAATTTCAAAACTTGGAATGTTTGCTCCACGCCCTCCAAGCCACTGTCTTTTTTCTCCAATTTTAATATTTAAATCAACATCATGTCCTTTTATATGAACACTCTCTATTTCCATCTTGTTTAATTTTTCTATATTTTTTTTTATATTATTTGCTATAAATCTCCATTTTTTAATCGGATTCCTTTCATTCAAAAAACATGCATTAATAATTTGACCCCAGTATTCTTTTAAAGTCATTTTTGATTCTTTTGCCAATCCTTCTGTTGCAAATAAAGCAAGAGTCCAAGTAAATTTACCAGCATTTTCTTTTTGATTCCTCCATTCTTTGTATGGTTTGAATATTTTAGTTCGTGCTATGATTTTTTTTGAATCAATATTTTGTAATGACTTTAAATCTGTATCACTAAGAATAAGTAAAGAATGATCTACTTCGTCAACAATTCCTTTTAAATATTTTGCTGGGAAAAATTCTACTTGATGACCTTCTGTATGAAGATAAAAGTCTTTGTCTACATTATATTCACTGTCATTTGATGGACGATAATCTGAAATCACATGCCCGCCAGCTTTCCAGATAGCTTTCCTTAATTCAATATATAGTGGCTTTGCTATTTCATCTACAACAAGATGTACTACGTCGCCTTTCTTAATTCCCTTTCCTCTACCTAGTGCAAAATTCACCAATACATTTGCATAATTTTCTAGAATCTTTTTTGATGGTTTATACATATTATTTAAAAGTACAAGTTAAAACACACATCATATTACATACTTGAGCCTTTGGATCGTGTCTACAAGCAGATGCACACTCATTAAATTGACCATTTTGTGCTAAACATTGTGTTTTTGATAGCTGATTTACCTCGCAAAGCTTCTCAGTTGAATAATAAACACCATTTTTCTGTTTACATAAACTTTCTATATTTGTTGTAGTTGTTGCTGGACTTACAATAATGGAATCACATTTTTCTTCCCAAACTCTTAAACATTTATTTTTAACTTCACACCAAGAATATCCAGCGCTTCCAATACATCCATGAATGTCTCTGTCGCCACCAACTATTACGCCAGAATTTCCATTTGAAGAAACTGATAAATTATTATTGCAATTTTTTTGATACAAATAAAAAAGGCAAATTCCCATTGCAACTAAAATACAAATCAAGACAATACTAAATTTATTTTTCATTAAATACATTATACAAAATTTTTGCACAAACAAAAAGACCCGCAGTTAGCGGGTCTTTTTTAACGGAGCTGGTATTTAAAAAGTCGCCTTTCAGCGACTTTTTAAATTTTTCTTAAAAGATAGTTTAAGATTAGTATCTTGCTGGTCTTTCCTCTCTTGGTCTTGCTTCGTTGACGGTCAATTTTCTACCATCAAGTTCTTTACCATTCCACATTTCTATAGCTGCTTTTGCACCTTCGTCTGTTGTCATTTCGACAAAGCCGAATCCTTTTGATCTACCAGTCATTTTGTCCATGATGATAGCAACTGATGCAACTTCTCCTGCTTTAGAAAAAGCGTCTGATAATGCTTGCTCTGTAGTGCTATAAGAAACACCACCTACATATAATTTCTTCATTCTTTATATATTACTCGCACTTAATAAACCTTAAGATCTCACTTGAAACGAAAGACGACTAATCCTTACAAAAATCAACTTACTTCTTAATTA
>CAIJUJ010000029.1 GCA_903823865.1 uncultured bacterium | reverse complement strand
TTTTCAAGCAGAAGACGGCATACGAGATAATGAGCGGTGACTGGAGTTCAGACGTGTGCTCTCCGATCTCTTTTTTTATTTGCTAAAAACTGCTAAAATGAAAATGTAACAATATGAAAAATCCAAAACAAGAAAAGGGTAAAAACCCTATAACAAAAAGCCTGCCTGCGCAGGCAGGCAAAACTGCCGTAAAGAAAAGTTCTACCGCTGAAAGAGAAGAGGAAATTTTAAAATTTTGGCAAGAAAAAGAGATTTTTAAAAAATCTTTAGAAAAAGATGCACCAAAGGGCGAATATGTTTTTTATGATGGCCCTCCATTTGCTACCGGACTTCCACATTATGGACATATTATTCCCGGAACAATGAAAGATTACATGGGCAGGTATCAGACAATGAAAGGCAAGCATGTTGCAAGAAGATGGGGCTGGGACACACACGGTCTTCCAATTGAAAACATTGTTGAAAAAGAAATAGGATTAAAATCTAAAAAAGATATTGAAGATTTTGGTTTAGAAAAATTCAACGATTTAGCAAGAACAAAAATTTTTACTTATGCAGACGACTGGAAAAAAATAATTCCAAGAACTGGGCGTTTTGTTGATATGGAAAATGATTATAGAACGATGAACCCAACATACACCGAAACTGTCTGGTGGATTTTTAAAGAATTGCACAAAAAAGGCCTAGTTTATGAAGGTTTCAAATCTATGCATCTTTGTCCACATTGCGGTACAACCCTCTCAAATTTTGAGGTTGCTCAAGGATACAAGGACATTACTGACATCTCTATAACGGCCAAATTTGAGCTTTTAGACGACCCCATCAGAACTGACGCGGCAAGCGCTACTTCTAACGGGGCAGGGCCAAAAACGTTCTTTTTGGCTTGGACGACCACCCCGTGGACTCTTCCTGGCAACGTGGCTTTGGCGGTAAATCCAGACATTGATTATGTAAAAATTTTGATTGGAGAAGAGAAATTTATTTTGGCAGAATCACGACTTTTAACAATTAAAGAACCATATAAAATTGTTGAAAAAACTGCAGGAAAAGCTTTGGTTGGTCTCTCATACAAACCTCTTTTTAACTTTTATGATAATAGTGAATTAAAAAATAGGGAAAATGGTTTCAAGGTTTATGATGCAAGTTTTGTTACAACAGAAGATGGAACAGGAATTGTTCACATCGCACCTGCATTTGGAGAAGACGATATGAATCTTGGAAAAGAGAAAAAATTACCATTTATTCAACATGTTGGAATGGATGGCCTATTTAAAGCTGAAGTAAAAGGTTTTGCTGGAGAAAAAGTAAAACCGATAGAAGATCCACAACGAGCCGATATCCAAATTATTAAACATTTAGCAAAAGAAGGAACGCTTTATGCAAAAGAAAAATTTATACACCCATATCCACACTGTTATAGATGCAATACACCACTGTTAAATTACGCGACAAGCTCATGGTTTGTTGAGGTTACAAAAATTAAAGACAAATTAGTTGAAGCAAATAAAAAAATTGACTGGGTTCCATATGAAGTGGGTGATGGAAGATTTGGAAAATGGCTTGAAGGCGCTCGTGACTGGGCAATTTCTCGAAGTAGATTTTGGGGAGCACCACTTCCAGTCTGGAAATGTGCTTGTTGCCCAGAAAAAGAATTCATTGGTTCAATCGATGATATAAAAAAGAGAACAAGCAAAGGAAATAATTTTTTCATTGTTAGACACGGTGAAGCGGAAAGTAATATTCTCGGAATTCTCAGCTCAAATCCAAAAACAAAACATCATTTGACCAAAAATGGTAAAGAACAAGCTGAAGTTGCCGGAGAAAATCTTTTGAAAAATAAAATAGATGTTATTTATTGCTCGCCATTTTTGAGGACAAAGGAGACCGCCGAAATTATTGCAGAAAAAATTGGTTTTCCAAAAGATAAAATAGTTTATGATAAAAGATTGCACGAAATATTTGTCGGTGTGCTTGATGGCAAACCGGATGTAGAATATCAAGCGTTTTTTGAATCTCGAGAAGCTAAATTTACAAAAACTCCTGAAGGTGGAGAAAATTATACGACTGTTAAAAACAGAATGACAGAATTTTTGTATGAAGCAAATGCAAAAAACGAAGACAAAAATATTTTGATTATTTCTCACAATACTCCAATTTGGCTGATGTTTTCTGGGGCAAACGGTTTGACACCAAAGCAGGCAATGGCGATAAGAGAAGCGGGAAAACCATTCATAAAAAATTCTGAAATAAAAAAACTTGATTTTGCGCCTATTCCACACAATAGAAATTACGAGCTTGATATGCACAGGCCATTTATTGATGAAATAACTTTGAAATGTTTTTGTGGAGGAGAAATGAAAAGAATTCCAGAAGTTTTTGATTGTTGGTTTGAATCTGGCTCAATGCCTTATGCGCAGTCTCACTATCCATTTGAAAATTTAGATACATTTAATCCAGAAAAAGGAATTGGTTTTCCAGCAGATTTTATCGCAGAAGGGGTGGATCAAACAAGAGGATGGTTTTATTCAATGCTTGTACTTTCTGTCGCACTTTTTGGTAAGCCATCATACAAAAGTGTTGTTGTAAACGGGATGATGCTTGCTGAAGATGGTAAAAAAATGTCAAAAAGTTTGAAAAATTATCCAGAGATTATGGATGTCATATCGACTTATAGTGCTGATGCATTTAGATATTCTATTCTTTCTTCTCCATCGGTAAAAGCAGAAGATGTAGCTTTTTCAAGCAAGTTTGTTGATGAAGTTTTGAAAAAAATTATTATGAGATTACAAAATGTTTATTCATTTTTTGAAATGTACGGAGGTTTTGATTTGAAAGATGTACAAAAAGACCAGTCAAAAAACCCCGGTAGTAGAGCAAAGCTCACTACAGGGCACGGCATTTTAGATAAATGGATACTTGCACGACTTAAAGAAACCGCGACACAAATCACAAAATCTACAGACAACCACGAGCTAGATAGAGCGACAAGACCAATCGCTGATTTTGTTGATGACCTTTCAACTTGGTTTTTGAGAAGGTCACGAGACAGATTTAAATCTGAAGATGTAGAAGATAGAAATTCTGCAATGTTTACAACAAAAACCGTAATTTTTGAATTTTCAAAACTTTTAGCGCCATCAATGCCTTTTCTTGCTGAAGATTTGTATTTAAAAATCACCGGAGGGATGGAAAAGGAAAGTGTGCATTTGGAAAATTGGCCTGACAATCTCGTTGGTGAACTTGGAAAAGCAGAAGCTGATATTTTAGAAAAAATGAAAGAAACGAGAGCCGTTGTTTCAATTGGACTTGAAGCTCGTGCGAAAGCTGGGCTAAAAGTAAGACAACCACTTGCAAGTTTGAAAGTAAAAAGTGAAAAATTGAAAGGAAACGCAGAATATTTTGACTTGATTAAAGCAGAAGTTAATGTAAAAGAAATAATTTTTGATAAAAATATTGAAACTGATGTTTTGCTCGATTCAAATATTACCCCAGAGCTAAAAGAAGAGGGAATTATGCGCGATATTGTTCGTGCAATTCAAGAAATGAGAAAAGCTAAGAAATTAAATCCAGGAGATTTGGTTGGTCTTGTCATTGACACAGACAAAGCAGGCCAAAATATCTTTGAAAAATTTGATAAAGAAATTTCAAAAGCTACTGGTTTGAAAGAAATAACTTTTGAAAAAATGGAGGAAGGAGAACTTATTGAACTTGATGGACTAAAAGCCAGGTTGCTTTTGGAGTAACTAATATAAAAGGGCGGCCACGAAGTGGCCGCCCTTTTCAATTAGTTTAATCTAAGTATGGCGGATTTTTTGTGAGCATCCAATCCTTCAATAGAAGCAAGATTAGCAGCAATCCTTGCTAATTTTTTTGCTCCATTTTTAGTTACATATTGGTAAGTTTGTATTTTTATAAAATCTTTAACAGACAAACCTCCCGTATATTTTGCAGCTTTGTTTGTAGGAAGAACGTGATTTGTTCCACTACAATAATCTCCAAAAGCTACTGCAGAGTAGCCACCCAAAAATAAAGAACCATAATTTTTAATTTTATCTATAAATCTTTTAGGATTTTTAATTTGCAACTCTAAGTGTTCCGGGGCAGATTCGTTAGCTATATCTATTGTTTCTTCCAATTTTTTTACTTTAATTATTTTTATTTTTTTGAGAGTTTTTCCAGCTATACTTTTAGTTGTTATGTTGTTTAATTGAATTTTTAATTCTTTTTTAACTTCATCAACTAGTTTTTGAGAATCTGTAGCAAAAATAAGTTTAGCATTCAAATCGTGTTCAGCTTGAGCTAGTAAATCTGCTGCTATAAAGGCTGGATTCGCCCACTTGTCAGCTATAATCATTATTTCACTTGGACCAGCTAAAAAATCTATTCCGCAATCACCGAATATCTCTTTTTTAGCTTGAGTCACATATATATTTCCAGGACCAACTATTTTATTTACTTTTGGTATAGTTTTTGTTCCATAAGCCATTGCTGCGATTGCTTGTACTCCACCGATTTTATAAATTGAATTAGCCCCAGCAAAATCTGCGGCCACTATAACTTCTGGCATAATTTTTGGCGAACAAGCGATAATATTTTTTACGCCAGCTATTTTTGCTGGGATTATGCACATTAAAGCGGTTGATAGCAGGGGATATTTTCCACCTGGAATATAAACTCCAATATTTTCAATCGGTATTATTTTTTGACCAAGTATCACACCCTCTTTTTTATATTCAAAATTTTTAAATTGCTTAAATTGTTCTTTAGCAAATCTTTTTATATTTGCAGCCGCTAATTTTATCGTTTCTAGAGTTTTTCTATCTATTTTTTTATACGCATCTTTTATTTCTTTTTTGCTTACCTTAAAATTTTTAATTTTTACTCCATCAAAAATTTCTGCATATTTATTTACAGCTTTATCTCCATTCTTTTTTACATTTTCTATAATATTACTTACCGTTTTCATATAAAAAATTATATCAGAAGATTTGAAATATAGCTAAAAACTCGATAGACTAATGCTCATGCACCACATTTACACTACCAAAACCATAATCATCAGAAGTATTCCTATTGGAGAGGCGAATAAATACTATTTTTTGCTCACGGAAGATTTGGGTTTTATAAGAGCTACCGCTCAAGGCGTGCGATTAGACAAATCGAAGCTCAAAGGACATTTGCAAGATTTTTGTTTTGTTGAAATTTCTTTGGTGAAAGGAAAAGATATTTGGCGAATCACAAGCGTTCAAACTATTGAGGCTGGTGATTTTATAAAAAATACAAATAAACTTATTGCAATTAAAAATGTTTTCAATTTACTCACAAGATTGCTTCATGGAGAAGAAAAAAACGAAGCGCTTTTTGTTAGCGTAGAATCTTTTTATAATTTTTTACTCAAAAATAATTTAAATTTAGAAAATATAAAAAATCTGGAGACAATTACTGTGCTTCGAATTTTATATTATCTTGGCTACTTCAAAACTACATCTCCGACGCGTGCGGTCGGCTCTCCGACAGAATCGTCGGTAGCTAAGGGCGTCGGGGTTGACCTATCAGATTTCGTAAAAAATTATGATTTGTCTTTAGATATTTTAGATTTATTTAAGAAAAATAGGCAGACTGCAATTTTAGATATCAATAATGCTTTGAATGAAACCCATTTATAGCTCTATTTTTCTATAAAAACATTGTGGTATAATTAACCCGTTAAAGTTTTTGCTGACGTGTTGAAAATGGGGATTTAATGGATATACTTTTTTATTAGAGTAAATCTAACTAGATGGTACTCACTCATATAACCTCAACACATTTTCATCAGCAAAAATTTTCTCGAGTAAATGTTTGATCAAAATGAGAAAAAAGATAAAATAGAAAAAGTAGAGGAGTCTCTATACTCAAAGACTATTGATAATATTTTTATAAAAAGAAGACATAATTTACAAGAAGGGCAAAATACAAATACACCAACTTCATGGGATATTAAAGACGAAGAAGTTGAAAGTCATTTCCAATTACCTTACTCAAAAATCCTTTTAGGAGCTTTTATATTTTTTGTATTAGCTCTAGGTTTTACTTTCTCAAAGTTTTTTTTAGGAAGCAATATTGTCTCCGGAAATAATATTGACATTTTAGTAAGTGGGCCGGTTTCTATTGCTGGCGGTGAAGAACTACCTTTAGATATTCAGATTATAAATAACAACAATGTAAATTTGAACAACGTGGCTTTAAAGGTTGAGTATCCTGTTGGTACAAAAAGTTCGGTTGATCAATCTCAGGACTATCCAAGATATAGTGAGTTGCTCGGTGATATAAATATAGGTAAAAGCCAAAAAAGATTAGTAAAATCAGTATTGTTTGGTGAAGAAAATTCTCAACAAGTTGTAAAAATTACAGTTGAATACAGAACGACTGGCTCAAATGCAGTTTTTAGTAAAGAAAAAGATTTTAACGTTTTAATCTCATCTTCCCCTGTGAACGTAAGCGTTAGTGGGCCGACGGATATCAATTCAAACCAGCTTACAGATTTTTCAATTGATATAAGTTCAAATTCCACGAGTATAGTAAAAAACTTAATATTAAAAGCAGAATATCCTTTTGGGTTTAATTTGTCATCATCCAATCCAAAATCTATAAGTTCTGACGGCAGTGTTTTTGCGATCGGAGATTTGGCACCCGGTGCGAAAAGAACAATAAGAATATCAGGTGCTATTGTTGGGCAAGATGGTGAGCAAAGAGTGATTAAATTTACTGTTGGTATTGCAAATAATAATGACAATACAGCTGTAACAACACCACTTGCAACTTATGTTTCGACAATATCATTAAAAAAATCTTCTATAGGGCTTGTCATGACAATTAATCAACAAGCAGGTGATAGCACAGCAATTGATGTTGGTAGTAAGAATTCCGCGGATATTTCTTGGCAAAATAATTTGACTGAGCAGGTTTATGACATGGTGATAAAAATTGGGTTAAGCGGTCAAATATTAGATAAAGAATCAGTAAGTATCGTAAATGGTTTTTATAATTCTTCCAATAACTCTATTATTTTTGATAAAGGAGCACAGGGAGGTTTTTCAACAGTAAATCCCTCAGACCAGGGAGATTTACATTTTGATTTTAGTACTTTATATCCATATATTGGTTCACCTATTCCTTTTGGGAACTCATCAATAAAAATGGACATAAGTGTTACTGGAAACGTAGTTGGTGCCAACGGATCAAAGACGCAGGAATTACTTTTTTCCGATACAAAAACACTCAAATTATCTTCAGGATTAAAACTGTTATCTCGTGGATTTAGAACGGTTGGGCCATTCGAGAATAGTGGGCCATTTCCTCCACAAGTTGATAATCAAACAACCTACACTATTACATGGACTGCGTCAGATTCATTCAATAATATCACTGGTGCAAAAGTTTCTGCATTTTTACCCCCAAACGTAACGTGGACTGGATACACTAGCCCAGATTCAGAAACTATAACTTATGACAAAGGAACGGGTGAGGTTGATTGGAATATAGGTGAAATGAAATATGGTATAGGCGTAAATTCCCCAGCACGAACAGTTTCTTTTCAGGTTGCAATTACTCCTTCAATTACTCAAGTTGGGCAGGAACTAAATTTGTTAAACGAAGCAACGATCAGTGGAACCGATGTTTATTCTGGGGCAAGAATCGGTGAGGTAAAAAGTCCGGTGACAACAACGATTACTTCCGATCCAGAATATGTTGATGGTATTGGTAAAGTTATAAGGTAGGGAAAGACTAGCAAAAAATTAATATTTAAAGTAAATTGGAGATATGACAAAAGAAAAAATTGCTAAAGTAGAAAATAACAAAAGAATGGAAGAAATAATTTCTCTTTGTAAAAGAAGGGGTTTTGTTTTTCAGGGCTCTGAAATATATGGTGGGCTTGGTGGGGTGTATGACTATGGTCATTATGGGACTCTATTAAAAAACAACATCAGAGATTCTTGGCAGAAAAGTATGATTCAAGACAGAGATGATGTCTACTTGTTAGACAGCGCTATTTTTATGCATCCAACAACATGGGTTGCTTCAGGGCATGTTGGTAATTTTGATGATCCTTTAGTTGAATGTAGAAAATGCCACAATAGGATGCGAGCAGATCATATTCTTGAAGGTTTTGGTATATCAGCAGATAAAATGCCAATTGATTTTATAAATAAAGAGTTGGACAAACTTCGAGAGGAGAAAAAATTGAAATGTTCCACTTGTGGACTTTCTGATATAACGTCTGCAAAAAAGTTTTCTTTGATGATTAAATCAAATTTCGGTTCGCCAACCGATGAATTAAAAGAAGAAAATGTTGTTTATCTAAGACCAGAAACTTGTGGCGGTATTTATTTACAATACAAAAATACTGTAGATTCACTACATCCAAAATTGCCATTTGGTATTGCACAAATTGGTAAAGCTTTCAGAAACGAAATTGCAGCGAGACAATTTATATTTAGAACAAGAGAATTTGAGCAAATGGAAATGCAATATTTTATCCACAAGAAAGATACAAAAGAAAAATATGAAATGTGGAAAAATGCGAGAATGAAATGGTATTTAGAGCAGGGAATTCCAAAAGATAAATTGAAATGGTATAAACATGAAAAATTGGCGCACTATGCATCGGAAGCTTATGATGTTAAATATGATTTTTCTAGTCTCGGTGGGTTTGATGAAGTTGAGGGGATTCACGCAAGAGGCGATTGGGATTTGTCACAACATTCAAAATTCTCCGGTGTTGATTTGAGTTATTATGACGATCAGACAAAAGAGAGGTTTATTCCTCACATTGTTGAAACGTCAGTTGGTTTAAATAGACTCATTCTTATGTTTTTGGACAATGCCTATACCGAAGACAATTTAGGTGGTGAAAAAAGACTATTTTTGAAATTACCAAAACAATTGGCGCCAATAAAAATCGCAGTTTTTCCACTTTTGAGAAATAAACCAACTCTTGTTGAAAAAGCAAAAGAAATTTATGATATTTTAAGAAAAGATTTTATGTGTGAGTTTGATGATAATGGAAATATCGGAAAAAGATATCGAAGACAGGATGAAATTGGTACCCCATATTGTGTCACTGTAGATTTTGAAACAATTGAAAAAGATAATATGGTGACAGTAAGAGATAGGGATACTGGAAATCAAGAAAGGGTAAAAATTGATGAGCTGAAAGAATTTTTTGCAAAGAAATTATAGAAAACAAAAATAAAGGGCGGGTTCGCGAGGCGAACCAGCCCTTTATTTTTGTTTGTCTGATTTATATGATAAAATTAGCATATGAATTATACTAAAAAGAAACTCAAAAACGGAATGAGAATTATTACTATTCCAATGAAAGAAAATCCCACGACAACAATATACGTTCTTGTCGAAACAGGTTCAAAATACGAAAATAAAGAAAATAGTGGTATCTCACACTTCCTTGAGCATGTTTGTTTTAAGGGAACATCAAAAAGGCCTTCTGCTTTTGCTATAACAAAAGAACTTGATGGTATTGGGGCTCAGTACAATGCTTTTACTGACCATGAATACACTGGGTATTATGCAAAATCTGATTATAAAAATTTCGATACCATATTAGATGTTGTTTCTGATTTATACTTAAACCCAATTTTTCCAGAAAAAGAAATAGAAAAAGAAAAAGGTGTGATAATTGAAGAAATAAATATGTATAATGATTTACCACAAAGGATTGTTGGGGAAGAATTCATGAAACTTTTGTATGGCGATACTCCAGCTGGCAGAAGTATTGCTGGCACAAAAGAAAATATCCAGAAAATGAAAAGAACAGATTTTATTGATTATAGAAATAAACATTATGTTGCAAGTGCCACCACCGTTATTGTTGCAGGAAGAATAAATGAAAAAGAAGTCACAAAAAAAGTCATCACCGCCTTTAAAGATATTGGTAAATGGAAAAAAGATGAAAAAGAAAAAGTTATAGAACACCAAAAAGTCCCACAAATAGTTGTTCATTACAAAGATACAGATCAGACACACATTATTCTCGGAGTCCGCTCATTTAATACATATAATAAATACAACCCAATTATTAGAGTAATGGATAGTGTGTTGTCTGGCGGTTTGAGCTCAAGGCTTTTCCAGAAAATGAGGGACGAAATGGGTATTTGCTATTATGTTGGTTCTGGTAATGATACTTATACAGATCATGGTTTTCTTTCAGTAGCTGCAGGCGTGGACAGCAAAAGAGTAAATGAAGCTATCATCACAATTATTTCCGAATTTAATAAATTAAAAACTGTTTTAGTAAAACAAGATGAATTAAATAAAGTTAAACAATATTTGATAGGTAATCTGAATCTCAGCCTTGAGTCTTCAGATTCGCAGGCAGGATTTTTGGGCGGTCAAGAAGTTTTGAGAAAAGATTTAAAAACTCCGGAAGATATTATAAAAGAAATCAAAGCTGTAACCGCCGATGAAATAAAGTTTGTCGCAGAAAGAATATTTAAAGATGGTGGGCTAAACTTGGCTATAGTTGGGAAGTTTAAAGATAACAAAGAATTCAAGGGTGTCCTCCATTTCTAAAATAATTTAATGGTTAATTTTTTCGGTGTAATCCCCGTGAAGACGGGGATCCATGTTTGTGAGTTCTAGATTCCCGCCTTACAGGAACAGTAAACCTTTTCGATTTTTTGTTTCGTCTCCTTCACAAAAATTCTGAAAAGGTTTTTCATTTGGGTCCCAACCCAAATTTCAACTTTCGCGGGAACGACAGGCGTCGTTTTGTTGCAATAAGGCCAGTATTATGATAGGATTTCGCTCATGAGTAAAAAGGAAAAAGTTGCAAAAAATAGCGAAGAAAAGATATACGAAGTCGGATATCACATTATTTCCTCTGTTGCAGAAGAGAATATTCCGGCAGAAGTAGAGAAAATCAAAGCATATTTGGCCAAAGAAAAGGCCATTATTATCTCAGAAGAAGCTCCAAAGCTAAGACCTTTGGCATATTCTATCAAGAAAGGTTTTGGTGGTATCTATAAAACTTACGACAAAGCATATTTTGGTTTTATTAAATTTGAGCTTACCGAAGAAGGGGATGTCAGAAATATTGATTTGGCAATGAAAAACAATGATTCAATTTTGAGATATATTGTTATCAAAACAGTTAGAGAAAACACAATGTATTCTCCAAAAATTACCGTGTTCTCAGACAAAGATGCAAAAATCAAAACAAATCTTAAAGAAGACAAAGTAGTCAAAGCCGAAAAAACAGCAACAATTGAAGAAATAGACAAATCAATTGACGCATTGGTGTCAGAAGAAATTTAATTTTTTAAAAACATGTATTTAAACAAAGCATTTCTTTTTGGAAATATAACAAGAGACCCAGAACTCAAATCTCTACCTTCTGGTATAAAAGTTGTGTCATTTGGTCTTGCTACAAACAGAACATGGAAAGATAAAAATGGCGTTAAGCAAGAAAGTACAAGTTTTCACAATATAGTTTCTTTTGGTAAACAGGCTGAAATAATGGCTCAATACCTAAAGAAAGGAAGCAGTGTCTTCGTAGAGGGAAGAATTGAAACAAGAAGTTGGGATGACAAAAATGATGGTACGAAAAAATACAGAACAGAAATAATAGTTGATAATTTCCAGTTTGGGCCAAGTTCCGGCGGAAGAAGTGGGGAAGGTTTTAAAAAAAGCCAACCAAGTGCACCAGCCGAGCCAAAAGCAAAAGCACCACAAATGGACACTATAGAATATCCAACAGAAGAAATTAATCCAGAAGATATACCTTTTTAAATAAAAATAATTAATAAAATACAAAAATGAAACAATGTTTTTTTTCACAAAATAATATAAAGTATGTAGATTACAAAGACGTAGAACTTTTGAAGAAGTTTTTGAATCCTCATGCAAGAATGCAGGGAAAAAAGAAAACCTATGTCAAAGCAAGAAGTCAAAGACAGCTTTCTGAAGCAATAAAGAGAGCAAGATTTATGGCGCTTTTACCTTTCGTCGCAAGATAAAATCTATTTTATTATAAGTAATAGTTTAAAATTAAATTGTTATGGCAATGCTAGATTACAGTGATATAGTCGTCAGAAAAATCATAATTCATGAGGGTCAACCTTTTGAAGTACTTTCTTCTCATGTATTCAGAAAACAAATGAGAAAGCCCGTTAACGCAACAAAGTTGAAAAATCTTATCACTGGTAAGGTTACAGAAATATCTTTTCACCAATCCGAAAGAGTGGAAGAAGCTGAAATTGAATACAAAGACGCAAAATTTTTATATGAAAATAAAGGGAAATATTGGTTTTGTGATCCAAAAGATCCTTCAAAAAGATTTGAAATAGACGGAGAAATCATTGGAAGTCCAGCAAAGTTTATGAAAGCCAATTCTCTTGTTGAAACCATGATTTTTAATGAAAAAATTATTGGAGTTCAGCTACCAACAAAAGTTGATTTAAAAGTTACAGACGCTCCGGGAGCTGTGAGGGGAGACACATCAAGTGGTGGAACAAAACAAATTACACTTGAAAGTGGCGCAATAATAAATGGACCATTATTTATTACTGAAGGTGAGATTGTTACCGTAAATACTGAAACGGGAGATTATGTGGGAAGAGCGGGGAAATAAGTATGCAGTATACAGTATGAGTATGTAATATAAGAAATACAAAAATTAAAACACAAAAAGACGAGTTTCCGCTTTGCGAAAACTCGTCTTTTGTTATTTGCATATACTATATATTGAATACTAGATACTTATACTGATTTTTATATTTCTTTTAGCTTAGCTCTGATTTCTTTTAATATGGTTCCCGCTACTTTTGGATTTTCTTTCAAAAATGTTCTCGCCGAATCATATCCTCGGCCAATTTTTTCTCCATTGTATTCGTAAGATGAACCAGATTTTTTGATAATCAACATTTTTTCTCCCAAGGCAAGTATTTCACCTTCTTTTGAAATACCTTCGTTATACATAAGGTCAAATTCTGTTTGTTTGAAAGGAGCAGCGACTTTATTTTTTACAACTTTTACGCGGACTCTTCCTCCCATAATTTCATCACCTTTTTTTATTTGAGCAATTCTTCTTATATCAAGTCTGACCGATGTATAAAACTTTAAAGCTTTTCCTCCTGGGGTTGTTTCTGGATTGCCGAACATCACACCGATTTGCATTCTAATTTGATTTATAAATATTACAATTGTTTTTGATTTTGCAACAATAGCAGTGAGTTTTCGTAGCGCCTGTGACATCA
This sequence comes from uncultured bacterium, assembly GCA_903823865.1. Taxonomy (GTDB): domain Bacteria; phylum Patescibacteriota; class Minisyncoccia; order Phycocordibacterales; family GWA1-40-21; genus Bog-1340. Next base: position 35,657 of record CAIJUJ010000029.1, on the reverse strand, counting down.
ATCTCGCTTGTTTACCGACATGATATGCACCCATATCTCCCTCAATCTCATCTTTTGGGGTAAGGGCAGCCACTGAGTCAATAACAATGATATCTATCTTTCCAGAACGAACTAAACTATCAACAATATCAAGAGCTTGCTCACCATTGTCTGGTTGAGAAATTAAAAGCTGGTCAATTTTTACACCAAGTTTTTTTGCATATTCAGGATCCATTGCATGTTCTGCGTCTATATAGGCACAAACACCATCCATTTTTTGTGCTTCAGCAACAGCATGAAGGGCGAGTGTTGTTTTACCAGAAGATTCAGGACCAAAAATTTCAATTATTCTTCCGCGAGGAAGTCCACCAACTCCAAGCGCCGCGTCAAGACCAATAGAACCTGTAGGAATAACATTAATGTTTAATCTTGGTTTATCCCCAAGCATCATAATAGAATCATCACCAAATTTGGTTTTTATAGCATCAATTGCATCTTCTATTTTGTGCGAATTCGTTTCCTTTTTTTCTGTTGGTGTTTCAACCAATTCATCAGACCCTTGTTTTTTTTCTTTTGTTTTCTTTACCATAATTATCTTATTAAAATTTATAAATTATTTCTAAATAATTATATCATATTTTTTGCGTTGTCATTCACGCGAAGGCGGGAATCTAGGTTGTCTTGAATTAATTCTGGATTTCCGCCTTCGCGGGAATGACAGAATACACTTTTCTGTATTTTATTTATAAATAACCTCAATTATTTTTTCTGTATTTCTGCCAAATTTATCTGTCGCTTTTATATCTATTGCATTATATCCATATGATAACAAAACTTGCTCTTTAAAATTGCCCTGCTCGTCAATAAATATTTTTCTGTCATCTAAACTTATCTCTTTAATATTTTTTGCGATACCCACGACCTCTGTTAAGGAATCCGATACTAGAACCCCATTTTTGGGGGAGAGAACAGTAATTCTTGGCCCAAACAATACTCTCTGTATTTCAAATCCAGTGTAAATTACAACAAATAAAGCAATTACTGAAATGATGATTATTTTAAGTAATTTTCTTGTTGAATGTCTGTCAGTCATTTACCCGAGAAAATTTTTACTAATAAAAAAATTATTTAGGACCTTTTTTATATAATTTCTACCATATTGTGTTTTCATATATTTTTCTCTATTAAATGCATCTTTGCTATTAATATACCCCTCGTAATAAATAAGTACATATGGCGCATGTTTTTTTGTTGATGTAATTTTTTTGGCATTATGCAATTTTAGTCTCTCCTTAATGTTTTTGGTGCAACCTGTATACAATTGACCATCTTTTGCACTTTGTATAACATATATGTATTGCATAATGCGTTAGTAAAAACTTTAACGGGTTTATAAGTAATCTCCGTCATTATGTTCAACTCCTTCAAGTGGTTTTTCTTCTACATTTTCAATTTTATTTGCTCCAATAACTTCTCTTGCCTTTGCGCCATCGCCTGGTCCAATAACTCCATTTTTTTCAAGTAAATCAACGAGTCTCGCCGCACGAGAATATCCAACACGTAATTTTCTTTGTATGTATGAAGTAGATGCCTTACCCGCTCTCAAAACTTCTTCCTTAGCTTGTTCGTAAAGCTCATCGCTACCATCATCTTCTAGACTATTAAATACTCCAACACCATCACTTTCTCCACTCTTTGCGACTTCAGCGAGGTCAATTTCTCCACCAATAAGTTCATTTTTATATTCATCAACCAAAAATTTAACAACATCTTTAACTTCTTTTTCTGAAACAAAAGCAGACTGGATTCTAATTGGCTTTGACATTTCTCCGCCCATATAAAGCATATCTCCAGCCCCGAGAAGTTTTTCAGCTCCTGGTGTATCTAAAATCGTTCTTGAATCTATTTGAGAAACAACCTGCAGCGCAATTCTTGAAGGAATGTTTGCCTTGATTATACCGGTGATAACATTAACGGATGGTCTTTGTGTGGAAATGATAAGGTGAATACCAACAGCTCGGCTCATTTGTGCCAAACGGACAATTCCAGCTTCAAGCTCGCGTGGATAAGCCATCATAATATCTGCAAGCTCATCTATAACAATAATAATGAATGGCATAGGCTCAGGTGCAATATGTTTGTCAGGATTATAAGTACCTTTTTTCTTCAGTTCATTTATTCTTTGAATTTCAGGATTAAAAATATTTTTATGATAAGAATCTATATCTTTTACTGCCATAGCTTCTAAAATATCATATCTGCGGTCCATTTCTTTTGTTGCCCATTTCAAAGCAAGAATAGTTTTCTTTGCATCAGTAATAACAGGTGTAAGAAGGTGGGGAATTTTGTTATACAAAGTAAGCTCAACTCTTTTGGGGTCGATCATTATAAATCTCATTATTTCAGGAGAATTTCTGTAAAGTAACGACGTAATCATTGCGTGTATCGTGACAGATTTACCAGAGCCAGTAGCACCAGCTACAAGAACATGGGGCATTTTTGCTACGTTTACGAAGTGTGATTTTCCAGAAATACCTTTTCCAAGAGTTACAAGTAATGGTTTATCAGATTTTTGAAATTCTTCAGAACCAATAAGCATTGAAAGACCAACGGTGGATTTTATTGAGTTTGGTATTTCAATTCCTACAAGAGATTTGCCTGGGATAGGAGCTTCAATTCTAAGTGGGTGTGCGGCGAGAGCAAGCGATAGGTCATTTTGTAAACCTAAAATTCTTGAAATTTTTACACCCTCAGCAGGCTTTAAAGCATATCTTGTAACAGATGGACCGATTGAAACTTCATCCATTTCTACATCGATACCAAAGTTTTGCAAAGTTCTTTTTATAATATTTGCATTTGCTTTTATGTCACCAGAAACAACTCTCCCCTTGTCGTCTTCAAGCAATGATAGTGGGGGAGGAACATATTTTGTGCTACCGAGAGCTCGAGGATTGTATTTAATTCCGGAATCTTCTTCATCACCATTTTTTACAAAGAAACCTTTTGATTGTTTTTTCTCTTTTTTGTCCTCTTTTTCTTTTTCAACCTCGTCTGCTTTTTCTTCATCTTCCTCGGCCTTGTCAGCAATCATTTGGATATCATCATCGTTTTCTTCAACTTCTTTTTCTTTCTTTTTCCAAAACATGAGCGAATCAATTGTAAGTTTTGTTTCAAATAAAATTAGGAAAGAAATAATCAATAGAGCTAGCAAAATTATTGTGCTTGCGTAAAAGCCAAACATTTTCAAAAGGGGAGTGGAGATAACCCATCCTACATATCCGCCTTGCGCAGTCCAATATTGTGTCGAAATTAAATTTATAAGTCCAAGTCCTGAAATAAAAAAGAATAGGCCACCAAAAATTTTTAATTTGTTTAAACTTCTTTCTTCTGCTTTAAAAAATGAAATACTGAGCATGAGAAAAAATACAGGCAAAAGAAAATATCCAATGCCAAGAAGCAACGAAAGTATTTTATAAAGTTCTTGGCCTACTGGTCCAGCAAAACTTCCACCGTTAGAATTACTAATAGATGCAAGGACAAAAATAATTGCGAGCACAATAAAAACTACCGCAAAAATACCTTGTCTAGTCTGATGTTTAATTCCACTTAAAATATTTTCTTTTGATGACTTCTGGTTTATTTTTTTATCTTTATTTTTTTTAGCCATTTAATATTTATTTAGTTCAAACTTTTAATTTACAACATAAAAACTTCTGATAATTATATCAAATTTTCAATATTATTTCTTGTGATTTTTTTTGTAATAATAAATCATATAGCCCCGTTGTCGGTGTAGTGAAATAGTTCACAAATAAATTCAATAAAAACTTAGGTTGCTTCGCCACGCGCGCAAGAAATTAGTAATACTTATGTATATTTCAATACCTATTGCTACAGCAATAGAATATGTTTTGCAATGGTGTATTTGCTCTTTACATTTCCTAATGGACATAATATCATTATCTAACTTAACTATTTGTCCAATAAATCTTAAAAGACAAAATTTAAAAGACAGTAATAAAATAAAGGACGTTTTATTAAAGACAATAATCAACTTAATTATGGAAAACAAGAATCAAAATAATTTAGTTAATCCTCAAGGTCAAAATAACCCTATTGTTAAAGCCGATATCGGAATATTGTTTGATGGTGACTCATACGGACTTTTTATATTTCAAAAGACAGAAAAGCTCGTCAAAGGTATATACCTACTTACTAGTCACATGTCTGATAAAGAGCCAATGAAAGAAAGAGCGAGACATATCTCACACAAGATGCTTGGTAACGTTTTGGAAATGTCCGATAGAATTTGGGGGGAAGAAACATATCATAAAAATTTACTGTCAGCTATTACTGAAATATCAACCCTTTTTGATATTGCAGAGCACACAAAAATGATATCAAAAAACAATCATTATATAATCACTTCAGAACTAACAAAACTAGCTAATTTTTTGATTACTTCAGCATCAAATTATTCTTCAGCAAAGATTGCTTTTGAACCAAATCTTTTTGATGGAGATTATAATTTTGTGCAAGACCAGGTCTTTCCAAATTACCATCAGGGTCTGGACATTACTAAGAATGATTTTCTAAAGGACAACAATAAAGGACAAAGCCAATCGGACAAAGCAGTGATAGATGGAAACGTGTCTTTAACAAATAATGATGTCTCACGAAAAACTGTAAAGGACAAAAATAGTAGGCAAGAAATAATACTATCAATGTTAAAAAGTGGTGTGAAGCTAACAATCAAAGATTTTGCTAAGAATATTAAGGGTTGTAGCGAAAAAACAATCCAAAGAGAACTCCTATCACTTGTTTCAAAAGGTGTCCTAAAGAAAGAAGGCGAGAGAAGATGGTCAAAATATTTTATTATCAAATAATAAGACAAAAATAGCCCTGTTTCCTAGTCAGGAAACAGGGCTATTTTTCTGTCCTTTATTTGCTTCTCTTTCTGCTCACCACCATTATGTTAAAACTTTTAGAATTTCATCTTAATTATTATTAAATACATGTGTAAAATAGACCAAATTTATAATTGCCTTTTTGCTTATAATATGTAAGAATATAGTTGTGGTCGTAATTAGTTGCAGTTTTTATTTAAAGCCTTTAATTTTTTAAGAGTTAAGTGCGATAAGTAGAAGCTTTTTTTAGTTATCCACAGTTATATATTTTGCTAGATATTCTAACAAGATATATAATATAGATTGAGATTTATTAAGTGCCTAAAAGCGCTTTATATTTCTCAAGATTTAGACGGCTTAAAGGCGGTCTAATCGGTTTAACTTTAAAAGGTTAAACCAATACAGAAATACTGATTCGGGTTTGCTCAAACCCATTTGTCAGTGGTCGAGAACTTTGACAATTGAATACTCGGAAAATCACAGAAAGTTCAGTTTTCGTTTACGTCAGCTAATCCTTTTTGTTTGTGTCGAACTCAAACACTAAAAAACTTTCATCTGCTCAAGGTGATCGTGTGTATGAGAATATAAATAATTAGGAATAGTAGAAAGAAAGTCGCGTGTGCAATGTGTCGGCCACGTGTTATCTCGAAATTTTTAGAAGGTCATTTTAAAAATTTCAATGAGAGAATAGACGTTCATCAGATTTAAATAAAATTGTTTTTAGTCGAAACACTTTATTTTGCTCGAGATAAATAAAATAAAATTTTGTTTATCAAAAAGTTTACTGGTGAGAAAATAAAGATAATTCTTTCCAACGTTATTAGTTTTTTATTAGTTAATGTTAGGGAAAGTTTTTTCTTTTAATTTAAAAATTACAAATTAGATATGAGTAAAAAATTAATTGGTATCTTTGCGTCAGTCGCATTGGTACTTTCATTGGCGGGTGCTAACGTTGCATCAGCTTTGACAGCAAGTGATATCTCTATGCTTTTGAGCGCAGGGATTATCAATGCTTCACAAGCCGCATCACTTACAGCTTCAATAGCTCCAGCATCAGTCGTAACAGTTTCATCAGGATATACTTTTGCTAAAGACTTAACAGTCGGATCAAGAGGTGCTGATGTTACAGCATTACAAAACTTGCTAGGAATTTCTCCAGCAACAGGATATTTCGGAGCGCTTACAAAAGCAGCTTTGATACAATTCCAGTTGTCAAAAGGAATAACACCAGCAGCAGGATACTTTGGTGCTAAAACAAGAGGAGTAGTAAATGCTTCAGCAGGAACTACAGTTTCACAAGGTACAACAGTTGTCCCAACAGGTTCAAGTGTTGCAGTATCATTGGCTGCAAGTTCACCTGTATCAGGTGCTATCATCGCAGGTCAAGCAGCAGCTGATCTTGCGGAATATACATTCCAAAACACATCAGCAGTTCCAGCAGTCGTTACAAATATAACATTACAAAGAGGTGGAGTATCAGCAGATACATCACTTTCAAATGTTTATTTGTTCCAAGGTGCTGTTAGATTGACAGATTCAGCAACAGTTTCAGCAGGAAAAATAACATTTAATGCTGGACAAGGATTGTTTACAATCCCAGCAGGTTCTTCAGTCACAGTCGCTGTTAAGTCAGACATTCTTCTTACAGCAGCAGCAGGCCAGACAGTAAATGTTTCACTTTTAGGTGTAACATTAGGGTCAACAAGCCAAGTAGTCTCAGCTGTATATCCAGTATCTGGTGCAGTTATGACAGTTGCTTCGGCAGGAGATATTTCACCACTTAGTCTTGCAAACTTAGCAGTTAGTCCAACTGTTCAAGCAGGGACATTAAGTCAAACAATTTGGTCAGCAACATTATCTGGTATAACAAGATATGTTTGGCTAAAGAGTTTGGCAGTTAAAGTTATTGGTTCAATCCCATCAAATTCACTTCAGAATTTGAACCTATACATTTCAGGGGTTCAAGCAGCTAAAGCTTCTGGTATAGATGCAAACGGTATGATCACTTTTGATCTTACTGCAATGCCATACAAGATAGACAGCTCAAGAACTCTTGAGATAAGAGCAGATATTGTTAATGGTTCATCAAGATCATTCTCATTATCACTTCAGAATGCAGCTGATATTTCTGTTATAGATTCAAACTATAACGTAGGAATAGCGGCTTCAGGACTTCCAATAACCACAGTTAATATTTCTGTTACTGTCGGTAACGTATCTATCTCTCAGGATTCAAATTTGAGTTCTGGAAATATAGTTTACGGTTCAACAAATGTTCCTTTGGCACAATATACATTAAAAGCTTACGGTGAGGATGAAAAGATTTCTTATCTTAACATCTCAGCCAACCAAAAATTGTCAAATGTCGCTTTGTACGCAAACGGTATTGCAATTTCAAGCTCACAAAATGTATTACCAACAGCAAGCACTTTGTTTAGCCTAGGTTCTTCTTTGGTAATAAGTGCAAACCAAACAGTTACACTTACAGTTAAAGGAGATTTGAAAGATTCAATAGGTAGTAGTACACCAGTTGCTTCTCAAGTTATTGTAACTTTGGGTGGTTATGCAAATAACACTCAGGGTTCATATTCTTCACAAATGTGTACATTCCCTGGAACGGGAGGTACAATTCAGGGTTGTCCAACAGTAGTTTCTACAATTGCTGGACCAACAATGACAATCGTTGGTGGAGGTTTGACAGTTGCTACAAATGCTTCATTTAACAACTCATCTGTAACAGCCAATTCAACTGGTGTTAAGATAGGTTCGTTTAATTTGAGCTCAAATTCATCAGAGCCAGTAAGAATTACTACTTTGGTGTTAGGTATTGCATCATCAAGCACTTTGCCTTTGTCAGGTTTGTCAAATTTGAAAATTTCAGATGCTAATACATCTGTAAATCCTCAAAGTTCAAACAACTTTGGAGTAAACTTCACAATCCCAGCAAACGGTACACACGTAGTAGATGTATTTGCAGATATTGGAGCAGTTGCTTCAGTTGCAAACTCAGATACAGCACAAACATTAGTTTCAGCAACAACAACCGCAGGATCTGCCGGAGCTAAAGCTTCGGGTACAGTTACAATTTCTAACCAATTAACGGTTGGACAAATTGCAAGTACTACAATTAACGGTGTTCTTGTTTCTTATACAGCAGGAGGAATAGTTTCTTCTACAACTGCAGCAGCAAACTTAGCAGCATTAATAAATGCTTCCCAATCTCTTGTTGCAGCTTCATCAGTCCAAGGAGTTATCACTCTTACAGCTAACACAGCTGGAACAGTTGGTAATCTTATAACAACAACAGCAGGAGGAACAAATACAACTGCTGCACAAACAGTATTAGCCGGTGGTGTTGATACAGCATCTCAGGTATCCACATTGACTCCAGGAAATCTTGAAGTTGGTGATACTTTGACTGCAGTTATCGGCGCAACGACAGTAAATTACCAAGTCGCTTCAGTTGCAACAACAACTGAAATGACAGCATTCGCAGCCGCTATAAACGCAGCCGCTTCTGCCACAGTAACAGCTACAAGTGATGCTACAAAAGTAACACTTACTGCAGTTGCAAAAGTAGTTGGTACACCAGTTGTTACAGCTTCAGCTACAAACGGTACACATAGCTCAACAAACCGAATTATTACAAGTTTGGCAGTTACAGCTACAGGTGTTAATAGCAATATTGACGCTTCACAGGTTACACCTATATATGGACAGGTATTGACAGTTGGAAATGGTTCATTGTCAACATCAGGTCTTGCATCAGGTGTTACACCAACATCAGCACAACTTGTTATTGGTGGTTCAACATCAGCAAACTCAGTTATTGGAACATATACATTTACATCAACCATCGGTACATCAGTTATTACTGACCTTGGATTTATGGCAAGCTCTACAAACTTAAATGCGATTACATCAATTTCTGTTGGAGGAGTCACAGTTCCAGTTTCAGCAGGTGCTACAACAACAATTTCTGGTCTAAATATTCAAATCCCAGTTTCAAATGTGGGTACAAATATCCCAGTCTCTGTTGCTTATAACACAGTTGGAGTAACAGCTGGAGGTATTACATCTGCAGTTCCAGTTCAGTTAGTATTAACTTCTGTTAAATATCAAGCAGGAAATAATACAACAACGTTCTACCCAAACAAATCAACATTGGCTATGTCACCAGTAGCTGCTTACCCACTTGTTTCTTTGATCTCAGCATCAAGAACAGGTTTGACAAAAAGCACTTCACTTAAATTGGCTGATATATCAATTACAGTTGTTGGTAAGACGGTTGAAATGTCTAAAATTGGATTTACTATTCTACAAGGAAAAACAGCAACCACAACGGGTGCAGCTCTTGTCCTTAAAGACAGCAGTAATACAGTCGTAGCGACATCATCAGTAATGACAGCAACAGGTATAGGATCAGTTGTATTCGTACCTAACTACAATTTAGCTCCAGGTACATATAGTTACTCACTATATGGCAGTGTTGACAGCGTAACAGTTGGTGTTGCTACTGATGCTCTTACAACACAATTGGATGCACCAACAACATTAGGATGGTACGATGTCGAAGGAAATTCAGGTCAATTAGATGCGTCTTTGATTCCTTCATATTCAACATCAAATCAAAACTACTTGTCTAACTAACCACTTGTGATTCTATCTACGAGATTCGTCGTAGAAGAATAGGTTACAAAAAACCGCCGAAAGGCGGTTTTTTGTTTGCAATAAAATCAAAAAAAAATCCCCGAGGCTCCACCTCGGGGATGAAAGTTATCCACAGAAAAATTAGGAGAGAACTTTTTGGGATGATAAAATATTTTGTAATTATGCTAAAAAACAAACAATATTTGTTCTTTTTATTTTGTATATTATTAATTTTTATTACTAATTTTATTTTTGTTAAAAAAGTTTTTGCTAAAATATCTATTGTTGAAGTTATGTATGATGCCAAAGGCACTGACACTGATAAGGAATGGGTCAAAATCATAAATGATAATGAATCAGATATAGATATTTCCAAAATTAAATTGACCATTAACGATAGCAATCATTTGATTAAAGATTTGGATGGTTCAACGACTATAAGTAAAGGAGATTCTGTGGTTTTGGTAGACAATCCTATTAATTTTAAAATCAATTTCCCGAATTATCATGGAAAAGTATTCGATAGCAGTTTTACTCTAACAAACGCTTCCGGAACCGTGGCTATTAAGGATGACAAAAATGTAATAATTGATTCGATGTCTTATGATTCCTCTATGGGTGCATCGGGAGATGGAAATTCTTTGCAAAAAATTGGTGGTATTTGGGAAACTGCTGCTGCAACCATTGGTTTTATAGAAGAACAAATATCAACATCAACAGATAATACAAATAATCAAAATAATACATCTTCAAGTACGATATCAACAAGCACCAATACTCAAACAACAAAAATTGTTACAAGAACTGTTTACGTTTCCGCGCATTCGGGTATAGAAGATCTAAGCAATTATACAGAAAAAACAATTTTTCAAATGTCCGCTGGTAGAGAAAGAATGGCTCTAGTTGGCTCTCCTTTAGAATTTGATGCAAAATATTCTGTACCTAGTACAAATCAATGCACACCAAATTTTAGCTGGTCATTTGGAGATGGTTTTGAAGTAGGTGGAAAAAATATCACACATACATATAAGTACGCCGGTGAATATCAGGTTGTGTTAAATGGCACTTGCGGAGAAGAAAGTTCAGTGTCTAGAACTATAGTAAAAGTAATTAATCCAGAAATATCGATAGTACAAATTTTAGGCGGAGATATTGAAATAAAAAATAATGGTAAAACAGAAATTAATATTGGTGGTTGGAAAATTCGCGGTATCGAAAAAGATTTTATTTTTCCAAAAGATACAATAATAAGTGCGAATAATAAAATTATTTTATCTAAAGACGATTTAAATATTAGCTCATCAACCGAAAGAGTCGCTTTAGCAAATCCATCTGGTAGGGAAGTGGCGTATTTTAATCTTTCAAGTAGAGAACAAGAAAATTCAGTTTTATCGAGTGTTGCAACAACCACACAGGCCGAAACATTATCGGACAGCCCAAGCATTTCTGTTGCTGAAGCGGAAGTATTGGCTGAACAATATAAAAAACAGATTGCAGTATCTCAAACACCACAAAAAACTACCACAATAACTAATGACACAAAAAACTTATCCACAAACGACAATCTCCAAGAAACAGCTACAGTTGCTGAAGCAGTAACTTCTTCATCCACAAAAAGTTTCTGGACAAAACTAATAGATATTCCCATAAATGGGATGAAGGCTTTTGCACATATATTTTATAATTTTTAATGTGCCAAGACGGGTGCTATAATAATAGGTATGTTTAATTCAACATTTTTCAAATTTTTAATTACCTTTGCTGTCATTGTTGGTATCAGCTTTCTGATCATGGGAGTTACCGGTTATTTTGAATCAAAAGAAAGTACAAATAATACTGCTGGTATTAATGTTGAAAGGTAATTTATCTCATTTTAAAAAGTATGGCTCAAATACACCGTTTTAGCTGTTGACCCACCAACACCATTTTTATTATTTGATTTTATTGATTATTATTAAATAACATGTTTTTTCGCCAATTTTAATGATTGTTTTGATTTAGTGGAAATAGTGACGGGGTCAAGAAAATATAGTCGCCCTGTTTTGTCACAGGGCTCTTTATTTTCTTGACATTTCTTTGGATTTTGCTAATATGTTTACTCGAGCTCTTAGGAGCTTCTTGTTTTATTTTACGCAAATATTTTACCTGTCCCGTTATAAATAACGAGATGAAGTGAATAGTAAAAAAAGCGTTAAAATTTAAAACAAAAAAAGATAGTAAACTTAAAGATTAGTAGCAATAAAATTTATAACTGGGATGTCACGATCACTAAAGAAAGGACCATATGTTGATGAAAATCTTCTAAAAAAAATAGAAGGTAAAAAACCCGTAGAAACAGGTTCAATAAAAACATGGTCAAGAAGAAGTCAGATTTCTCCAGAAATGGTTGGCTTTGTTTTTGGTGTTCACAATGGCAAACAACACATAGATGTTTTGGTAACAGAAGATATGGTTGGACACAGACTTGGCGAATTTTCTCCAACAAGAAAGTTTACTAAACACGGAGGTAAAATGCAGAAAGATATTGATATCGCAGCAAAGGAATCAGAAATTTCAGCATCAAAAGCAGCTAAAGCATCAACAGAAGCTAAAAAATAATAACCAATGATGATTACAGCAAATTTAAATGATTATAGACAGTCACCAAGAAAGGTAAGATTAGTTGCCAATCTAGTGAAAGGAAAAAAAGTAGAAGAAGCAAAAAATTCTCTAACTTTTTTGGTAAAGAGAGCGGCAAAGCCACTTTTAGACTTGATAGACTCAGCAGTAGCAAATGCATCTCACAATTATAATATTTCATCCGATCAGCTTTATGTAAAAGAATTTAGAGTAGATGCAGGCGTAGTTCTAAAAAGAAGAATGCCAAGATCAAGAGGAATGGCTTATCCAATCAACAAAAGAACAAGCCATGTTTTTGTACAATTAGATACAATAGATAATATGCCAGCAAAAAAGTCTAAACTTTCAAAGTTGAAAACTATAGCAAAGCCAGTAGTAAAAGCTGAAACAACAGAAAAAAAAGTTGAAGTAAAACCAAAGGCAAAAAAAGCAGAAAAAGTTAAGTCAGAACCAAATAAATAATATGTCACATTCAGTTCACCCATATTCACATAGATTAGGCATAATCCGCGATTGGAAATCTCGATGGTTTTCAACTGGCCAAAAATATAAAGATTTTCTAAGAGCAGACATGATGCTAAGAGAATATTTAGAAAAGAAAATGAGAGGCCAATATATTGGTGCTATTGAAATGGAAAGAAATGACAAAACATTTAGATTGATATTAAAAACATCAAGACCGGGTGTTGTTATCGGCAGAAGCGGGGAAGGCTCAGTCAAACTTCGAAAAGATATAATGAAATTTGCTTCACGACACAAACTTACTATTCCAGCAGATTTTAAACTTGATGTAGAAGAAATAAAATCACCAGAATCAAATTCTGCAATAGTCGCACAAATGATTGCTGAAGGACTAGAAAAAAGATTGCCTTTCAGAAGAGTTATGAAACAAACTGTTGAAAAAGTTATGGCAAATAGAGATGTAAAAGGTATCAGAATTTATTGTGGAGGAAGACTTGGCGGTGCCGAAATCGCAAGAGCAGAAGAATTGAAAAGAGGAAGAATTCCACTTCAAACTTTGAGAGCAGATATTGACTACGCACAAGAAAAAGCCCACATGACATACGGTGATTTGGGAATTAAGGTTTGGATATACAAAGGAGATATTTTTGCAAAGAAAAGTGGACAAGCCGCTGATACAAAAAATAAATAATTTTAAAAGTCATGTTGATGCCAAAAAAAGTAAAATTTAGAAAAGCACATACATTCAGAGAAAACTCTGAAAAAGTTGGTGTTGAAACTAGAGGAACTAAAGTTTCTTTCGGTTCTTTTGGTTTGAAAGCCACTTCAGCAGGTAGAATAAAATCACAACAAATAGAAGCAGCAAGAAAAGCAATTGCACACACAATGAGCAAGAGCGGAAAGATTTGGGTAAGAATTTTCCCAGATCATCCATATACACAAAAGCCAGCCGAAGTTAAAATGGGAAAGGGTAAAGGAGAATTGCAAGGATATGTTGCTATCGTCAAGCCAGGAAGAGTCCTTTTTGAAGTTGATGGAGTTGATGCAATTTCTGCAAAAGAAATGCTAAGAAAAGGTGGGACAAAACTTCCAGTAGATACAAAATTTCTAGCAAGATAATTTTAATACAATGAATATAAAAGATTTAAGAAAAAAAACAGAAGGTGAACTAGATAAAGAGCTTGGGGAAAAAGCAGTAGCTTTGAGCAATTTTAGATTCGGCACTTCAGGAAGCAAAACAAAAAATGTTAAAGCTGGAAGAAATTTGAAAAAAGAGATTGCACAAATACTTACAATTTTAAACGAATCAAAAAAAGAAAAGAAAGCATAATTTTAAACTAATATAAAATGGAAAAAACAACAGTACAAAAGAATAATGGAAAAATATTAAAAGGTGTAGTCGTTTCTACAAAAATGAAAGACACTGTAGTTATTTCTATCGATTCTTTTAAGAAACATCCAAAATATGGAAAATATATAAAGAAACAAAATAAAATAATGGCTCACGATGCAGGGAATACTTGTAAAGAAGGAGAAATTATAGAAATAATAGAAACAAAACCAATTTCAAAGAATAAGAATTTTAAAGTTTTAAAATAAAGATTAGTATTTAATTAACATACCAAAATGATACAACCAAGATCAATTATAAAAATAACAGATAACTCAGGTGCCAAAATAGGCAGAGTTTTTAAGATTCTTGGAAGTTCAAAAAAGAGATGGGCAAAAATCGGCGAGGTAGTTGTCCTTTCAGTACAAAAAGCAGAACCAAGAAAAATGGCTAAGAAAAAGGATATTCTTTATGGAGTTATTGTCAGACAAAGACAGCCTTTCAGAAGAGCAGATGGTTCGTATATAAGATTTGATGAAAATGCAGTTGTTATTATTGAAAAGGGTAAAAAAGATCCAATAGCAGGTAGAGTATTTGGTCCTATTCCAAGAGAGCTTGCAGAATTGGGTTTTAAAAAGATTGCATCACTTGCACCAGAAATTGTTTAATTAAGTAATAAAATTATAATGAAAATTAAAAAAGGAGACAGCATAATAGTAATTGCAGGAAAAGACAAGGGTAAAGTCGGAAAGGTTATTGCTGCTTTCCCAAAATTAAACAAAGTTGTTGTTGAGGGTGTAAATATCAGCAAGAAACACCAAAAAGCAAAAAAGTCTGATTCAAAAGGTCAGATAATAAACAAAACAATGCCTATCAACGCTTCAAACGTTATGGTAAATGAAGCAGGCAAGAGAGCAAGAGTTGGGAAAAAACTTATTGGTGGTAAATTTGTCAGAATATCAAAACAGACAGGAAAAGAAATATAGAATCAGTATATAGTATAAGTATTTAGTATACAGTATTAAAAAATTAAACATCATGATGTCATTAAAAGAAAAACAGAATAAAGCATTTGAATCCTTAAAGGGAACTTTGGGTTTAAAGAACAAAATGCAAACACCAAAAATTGTGAAGGTTGTTTTGAGTTCTGGCACCGGTTCATTCAAAGATAAAAACAAAAACAAAGTTGTTGAAGACAGACTTACAAAAATTTCTGGACAAAAAGTTATGCTTAAAGTCGCAAAGAAATCAGTTGCTACTTTCAAAGTAAGAGAAGGAGATCCGGTCGGATATCAAGTTACTTTAAGAGGACACAGAATGTTTGATTTTCTAGACAAGCTTGTTTATGTTGCATTGCCACGAACAAAAGATTTTAGAGGACTTTCTGCACACGCAATAGACAATATGGGTAATTTCACAATCGGAATGAAAGAAAATTCAGTTTTTCCAGAAGCATCAAACGAAGAATTGAAAGATGTTTTTGGACTATCAATCACAATCGTTACAAATCAAAAAGATAAAGTTACAGCAAAAGCTTTCCTAGAATATTTAGGCTTTCCATTCAAAAAAGGAGAGGATGCTAAAAGAATTAAGAGCAAAAGAAAAAAGACCGCATAATAGCGGTTTTTTTGTTGACCCCCAACACTATTTTTATCAGTTAATTTTTTTATTAATTTAGTACAAGTTTTCTATCGCCAATTTTAGTAATTATTATGATTTTGCTGAAATAGTGACGGGGTCAATGAAATATAGTCGTCTTATCTGAATAAGACTCGTCATTTCATTGACTTTCCTCTAGGTTCTTGCTAGTATATTGCGACAAGCTTTTTCAAGCTTTTATTTAATTATGGCTAAAAAATCAGTTATAGCTAGATCAAAAAAACCAGTAAAATTCGCATCAAGAGTAGTGCGAAGATGTTTCCGTTGTGGAAGAAAACACGGCTACATGAGAGAGTTTGATCTATGCAGAATTTGCTTTAGAGAGTTTGCTAATCAGGGAAAAATTCCCGGTGTAAAAAAATCATCATGGTAACAGATATTATCGGAGACTTTATAATAAGAATTAAGAATGCAAACCTTGCTGGCAAGGAATCTATTTCTGTTTATACTTCAAAAAATAAAGTTGCAATTGCAGATGCGCTAACAAGGGCTGGTTATGTAAAATCATTTTCAATAAATAGCACAGGCAGAATGCTTGATGTTGTTTTAAATTATAAATCAGACAAAACTCCAAAAATATCAGGAGTACAAAGAGTTTCAAAACCTTCAAGAAGAATCTATCAAAAATCAGGAGATATAAAACCTTTTAAATACGGATTTGGTACAACAATTTTTTCAACACCAGCAGGTATTCTTTCAAACAGAGAAGCTGTTAAACAAAAAGTTGGTGGGGAAGTATTGTTCAAAATTTGGTAAATATTTTTATAAAATACAATGTCAAGATTAGGTAAAAAAGGAATAGAAATACCAGCAAAAACCACAGTTGTCGTGAACGGTGATGTTGTTACTGTAAAAGGTCCGCTAGGAGAACTTTCACGAGCTTTCAAGAAAAACATTACAATCCAAGTTGTTGGAAATAAAGTTGAATTAAAACCAGTAAAAGATACTTTGGAAAACAAAGCACTTTGGGGTACTTATTCTTCTCATATTACAAATATGGTGGAAGGAGTAAATAAAGGATACTCAAACAGGCTTGTCGTTGAAGGAATTGGTTTTAAAGCAGATATCACACCAGCAGAAATTGTTTTCAAGGTAGGATTTTCTCATCCAGTAAAAGTTTCAATTCCAAAAAATCTAAAAATAACTTCAGACAAAGGAATTATTGTAATAAATGGTATTGATAAAGAATTGGTTACAAGTTTTGCTTCAAGTTTGAAAGCAATAAAGAAACCAGAACCATATAAAGGAAAGGGAATCAGATTTGAAGGCGAAGTCATCAGAAGAAAAGAAGGAAAGAAAACGGCATAAAAAGTATATAGTATAAGTATTCAGTATATAGTATAAAAAACACAAAATACAAAAAAATTTAATAAAATGAAAAGATCACCAACCAAATCATTAAAAATAGAAGTAAGACACAACAGAATCAGAGCAAAAATCTCTGGTACTTCTTTGATGCCAAGACTTTGTGTTTACAAATCAAACACTTCAGTTTACGGACAAGTTATTGATGATTCAAAGGGAATTACTTTGGCTGCATATTCAGCTGACAAAGCAAAAGGAAAAGGACTTCTAGAAAAATCTGCAAATGCCGGAAAAGAATTGGCAAAAATCGCACAAGAAAAAGGCATATCAAAAGTAGTTTTTGATAGAGGCGGATTTATTTATACAGGCAAAATAAAAGCTTTTGCCGATGGCGCAAGAGAAGGTGGACTTAAATTTTAATAATTATGGATACAGAAACCACAAAAACAAATATTACCCCCGCAGCTCCAGTAGCTGCCGCTCCAGCAAAAACTTTTTCATCAAAGAATGTTTCTTTTAGTAAACCAAAACAAGGTTTTGGGGGAGATAGAGCAAAAAATCCAAGAAGAGGAGGACACGGAAGACCAGAAAGAATCAAACCAGAATTTGATCAGAAAATTTTAAATATAAGAAGAGTTACCAGAGTTACAAAAGGAGGTAAAAGATTGAATTTTAGCGTACATATGGTTGTCGGAAATAAAAAAGGTTCAGTAGGCGTTGGAACAGGAAAAGCAAACGATACATCACTTGCTATTGATAAAGCATACAGAAATGCAAAGAAAAATATCATGCAATTGAATCTTACAAAAACAATGTCTATTCCTCATGATGTTAGTGCAAAATACTGCAGCGGAAGAGTCATTTTGATACCAGCAAAAGGAAGAGGAGTTTCAGCAGGAAGCGCACTAAAGAGTGTTATTGAGCTTGCAGGAATAAAAGATGTTACAGCAAAAATAATTTCTCCATCAAAAAATAAATTGAATATGGCAAGAGCAGCAATCATTGCTTTGTCAGCTTTTGATAAAAAGAAAAATCCTACAGTAGTAGTTGAAGCAAAAAAAGAAACAAAAGAAGAAGTTAAAAAATAATTTACGACTATGAAAATACACAACCTTAAAAGAGTAACAAAAAATAGAAAAACCCAAATCATTGGCCGTGGTGGAAAAAGAGGAAAAACATCTGGCAGAGGAGGAAAGGGTCAAACAGCTCGTTCTGGTCACAAAATAAGACCAGAATGGAGAGACATTATCAAAAGAATGCCCAAATTGAGAGGATATTCTTTTAATACGATTCAATCAAAACCGGTAGTTCTAAATGTTGGGCAACTTGAAGTAATTTTCTCAAGTGGAGATTTAGTAACACCAACAACTTTGGTAAATAAAGGTATACTAGAAACAAGATTGGGAAGAAAACCAAAAGTAAAAATACTTGGTCAAGGCGATATTTCTAAAAAATTAAATATTGCAAATTGTAAAGTTTCAGCTGAAGCAAAAACAAAAATTGAAAAAGCTGGAGGAACGGTTAAATAAAACCTACGTGTCCCGTTGTAATTTCAACGGACATATAAAAAAGAATATCATTGGCGGATAGAAATTGGTCGGAAAAAATTGAGATAAATTATAAAAATTAAAAATTACAATTGGGATGAACTTCTGGGATAAAATAAAAATGGTTTTTCAGGATAAAGGTCTAAGAAATAGATTGCTTTTTGTGCTTGGTGCTTTACTTATTTCAAGACTTTTAGCAGCTATTCCAATACCTGGGATTGATCCAGCAAAACTTCTTACTTTTTTCTCTGGAAATGATTTTCTAAGTTTCTTAAACGTATTTTCAGGAGGGGGAATGAGCAAACTTTCTATTGTCATGCTTGGAGTTGGGCCATATATTACTGCTTCTATTATTATGCAACTTCTTACCATGATGTCTTCAAAGATAAAAAATATGTATCAAGAAGAAGGAGAAATTGGTAGAAGAAAATTTACACAGATTTCAAGAGCACTCACTGTGCCGATAGCTTTGGTACAAGGTTTTGCTTTCCTTAAACTTCTAGAAAATTCTGCAGTTATTACACATATTAGCTCACTAGATTTCTTTATCAACCTTATGATAATCGTCGGTGGAGCAATGCTCATGATGTGGATAGGGGAACTCATGACAGAGTTTGGTATTGGAAACGGAACATCACTTTTGATTTTTGCTGGTATCGTAGCTCGTCTTCCAACTACAATCACACAAATGAGTTTATCCTTTAGCATTGATCAGATTCCAATGTATATTATTCTTCTTGCAGTATTTTTAGCAGTTATTTATGGAGTCGTATTTATTTCAGAGGCGGAAAGACCTGTGCCTGTTACTTATGCAAAAAGAATTACTGGTTCAAAAGTTTCTGGTGGCGTTTCAACATATTTGCCTTTGAGGTTGAATCAAGCTGGAGTTATTCCAATAATTTTTGGTATGTCCATTTTGCTTTTCCCTCAAATGATATTTAAATTTTTATCTACAGCAGTTGCAAGTGGAACTTGGAGAAGTATATTCTTATCTCTAAATGATTTTCTAACAAATCCTTGGGCTCATGGTATTTTGTATTTTGTTTTGGTTGTTTTATTTACATATTTTTATACAGCAGTTACTTTTGACCCAGACCAAATCTCAAAAAATCTTCAGCAAGGCGGAGCGTTTATTCCAGGAGTAAGACCAGGTGCTTCAACTTCAGAATATTTGGCAAAAGTTTTGACAAGAATTACTTTAGTAGGGGCATTATTCTTGGGTGTTATCGCAGTTCTTCCTTTGATAGTTCAATCTGCTTCTGGACTCAGCTCAATCGCGGTTGGAGGAACAGCCTTGCTTATCGTAGTATCAGTTGTTATTGATTTGATAAAGAAAATACAGGCTCAGATAACGATGAGAGAATATTAAAATTTTGTTCATAAAAAATCATCCTAGCATTTGGGTGATTTTTTTATGTTTACAAAATTTTAACCCCGTAATAATTTTTTGTTATTTTATATAAATAAAGCTAAATAAATATAAATATCTGTTTTGAAAAGCAAAATGCGATGACCGAATAGGTCAATCCTGATTTTTTAGCATTTTGTCGTATTTTTACATAAAAAATTATTTCTGGGGTTGGATAACTAAAACCTAGAACCTAGAAACTAATCGTGCTATACTATTTTTATGAAAAATACATTAAAAAAAGAAGGAAAAACTACGAGCCCAATGGCTTGTCTTTTTATTGGTAGATCTGGCTGTGGAAAGGGTACACAAGTAGAACTTTTTATAAAAAAAATACAAGAAGTTAATGGTTTAAAAACTTTAAGAATTGAAACAGGGTCTCTTCTCCGTGAACTTGCAACAAAAACATCATTCACAGCTGAAAAAACAAAAAAACTATTGGATAAAGGAGCACTTATGCCAGAATCTTTAGTTATTGGTCTTTGGAGTTCGTATCTTATTGAAAATTATTCTGGTAAAGAAAACCTAGTTTTTGATGGTTTAGCAAGAAGATTGCCAGAAGCATTGATTCTTGATGCTGCTCTAAAATTTTATGGCATTTCAAGCTATAAAGTTATTTATATAAATGTTAGTAGAAAATGGGGAACTGAAAGACTTTTGGCAAGAAAAAGAAAAGATGATACTGAAGAAGATATAAAAAACAGAATGGATTGGTTTGATACAAATGTTTCCGACTCAATAGAATATTTCAAAAAAAATAAAAATTGTGATTTTATAGATGTTAATGGAGAGCAAACTATTGAAGAAGTTCATGCTGAATTAGCGAAAAAAGTTTTTGGAAAATAATCCAAATGGCTGTAACTATTAAAACAAAAGAAGAAATAGTAATTCTGCGAGAATGTGGAAGAAATTTAGCATATATTTTAGAGGAAGTTAGTAAAGCCGTAAAACCAGGAGTTTCAACAAATGAGTTGAATGATTTGGTAAATAAACTTGCAAAAAAACTTGGAGACACTCCATCAACTCTAAACTATAAACCAAAAGGTGCCAAGAGGGCATATCCAGCGAGTATTTGTGTTTCTATTAATGACGAAATTGTTCACGGAATACCAAATGAAAATCCCAAAATATTAAAAGAGGGTGATATTGTTTCTTTGGATATGTGTCTTACTCACAAAGGGCTTGTGACAGATTCTGCCGTTACAGTTCCAGTTGGGAAAATTGACCCAGTATCAAATAAATTAATTTCAGTTACAAAGGAAGCCCTATACTCTGGAATAAAAGCTGCAAAAGGAAATAAAACTACTGGAGATATCGGCTACGCTGTGGAAAGGGTTGCCAAGGCAAATGGTTTTTCTGTTGTCGAAGAATTGTGCGGACATGGTGTAGGATACGACGTTCATGAAGATCCATATATACCAAATTATGGCGAGCGAGGTAGGGGAGATAAATTAAAGCCTGGTATGGTGATAGCAATAGAGCCAATGTTAAATGTTGGAGAGAAGGATGTTTTTATAGATAAAGACGGATATACTTTTAAAACAAAAGATGGCTCAAGAAGCGCACATTTTGAACATACTATTTTGATTACAAGTGGCGAGCCAGAAATACTCACAAAGATTTAATGTGCAAAATATAAATATTTTGTGATATAATTTAACATATGGTTGAACAATTTGGTAGTCAAAGAATAGAACAAAAATTTAAAACTCCTGATGAGGAGTTGAGATATTTACGTGAAAAAGTCTCAAACCACGAGAGACAAATGGCTGAGGATGGCAAAGATGTTATACAAGATGAAGTCATTCATGATGAAATTCATGCCCATGCCGATAAAAAACTAGAAGATATTTTAGATAAAGATTATGCTTTGAAAAAGAATGAAGTTGAGGCCATCGTTCTTGACTTGGCACCAGAAGAGCATGATGCCAAAATGGCCGAACTTATTGATATTTTACAAGAAAAAGGAGTATTGAATACTCTAGCGATTATTGACAGACTAAATAATCCGCATATTGAAGATGACTTTCATAGATTTTTAGTTCAATACATAAAAG
Organism: uncultured bacterium; assembly: GCA_903823865.1. Taxonomy (GTDB): domain Bacteria; phylum Patescibacteriota; class Minisyncoccia; order Phycocordibacterales; family GWA1-40-21; genus Bog-1340. The sequence goes on along the minus strand of CAIJUJ010000029.1, from coordinate 13,734 downwards.
CGGGTTTTAGACTCGCTAACACTAATGAAAAAAACCCAGTTTTTAAAGCTTTGAAGATGACCCTATTCGAGGTATCTTTGCCTGGCGCAATAAAAGATGAGGCTCAGAAAAATAAAAATTTAAAAGAACTAATATCAAAAATGGAGCAATTTTATGCTGGGATGTTTTCTGTAGACAAGGATGATAAAAAGGGCTCAGGTTATTTTGCGCTCGAACTTTCAAAAGCTAATCATAGTGATGAAATAATTTTTTATATATCAATTCCAGATTCGAAACGCTCACTTTTTGAAAAACAAGTTCAGTCTATTTTTCCAAATGTAAAACTTGTAGAAAAGAAAAATGATTATAATATTTTTAATGAAAATGGTGAATACGTAGGTTCGTTAGCCGTGTTTTCAAAAAATGATATTTTTCCAATAAAAACTTATGACCAATTTGACTATGACCCATTGAATGTACTACTAAACAGTTTCTCAAAAGTTGATAAAGATGGAGAGGGAGCATCAATACAAATAATTGTTAGACCTGCCCCTGCCGCAAAAATGTCTTTTTACAAAAAGGTATTAAAAGAAATGGAAAAGGGTTCAAAATTTAAAGAGGCGTTAGCAAAAGCTGATTCTTCAATCTTTGGTATTTTGAGGCAGATTGGAAAAGAAATAATAAAAGAAACAAAAAAAGATAAGGATGATAAGAAAGAAGACAACAGCTCTTCTAATACTACCCCAATCGAAAATATTAAAGCTAAAATTTCAAGTCCAATTGCAAGTGTAAATATTAGAATTATGGCTTCATCTACAGCAAGTGAAGAAGCTTTTGCTATCTTGTCCGATATTGAGTCTTCATTTAACCAATTTGAAAATACAAATGGTAATAAAATAAAATTTGAAAGGGCTGAAGGTAAAAATCTCTTGAAATTAGCCCGAGATTATTCTTTTAGGATTTTTAATGAAAATAAAGTATTGAATACAAACTTGAAAGAATTAACAACAATCATGCATTTACCTGAGGCGGACTTTAATAGTGCATCACAACTAAAAAAGACCGAAGCGATTAGCGCACCAGCACCACTCGATCTACCCAAAGAAGGAATACTTTTGGGAACAAATAAATATAGAAACGTGGAAACACCAATAAAAATAACACCGGAAGATAGGCTAAGGCATTTTTATGTTATAGGTCAAACCGGTACAGGTAAAACCACACTTTTAAAAACAATGATTCGCCAAGATATTTTGGCAGGAGAGGGAGTTTGTATGATAGACCCACACGGTTCTGATATTCAGGAAGTCCTGTCTTTTGTTCCTCCAGAAAGATATGATGATGTAATTTATTTTGATCCAAGCTATACAGAAAGACCAATGGGATTAAACATGCTCGAGTTTGATACAAGATTCCCAGAACAAAAAACATTTGTAGTTAATGAAATGCTTTCAATTTTCAATAAACTTTTTGATATGAAAGCAACGGGTGGTCCTATGTTTGAACAATATTTTAGAAATGCTGTAAATCTTGTCCTGGAAGATCCAGATTCTGGTTCAACTCTTCTGGATGTATCAAGAGTTCTATCAGATAAAATATACCGAGAGCTTAAACTTTCAAGGTGTAAAAACCCAATTGTTCTACAATTCTGGAGAGAAATTGCTGGAAAAGCTGGAGGTGAAGCATCTCTTGCAAATATAGTGCCATATATTACCTCAAAGTTTGACGTGTTTCTTTCAAATGAAATTATGCGTCCAATTGTTTCTCAAGAAAAATCATCTTTTGATTTTCGTGACATTATGGATAATAAAAAAATACTTCTAGTGAACCTTGCAAAAGGAAGGCTTGGAGACATCAACTCAAATCTTATCGGTCTTATTATTGTAGGCAAATTATTAATGGCAGCACTTTCAAGAACGGATTCTTTTGGAAAAGATTTTCCACCTTTCTATTTATATGTTGATGAATTTCAAAATGTCACAACTGATTCTATCTCTACAATACTATCAGAAGCAAGAAAATATAAACTTGCGCTTACTGTGGCGCACCAATTTATCGCACAGCTTGATGAAAAAATAAAGAATTCTGTTTTTGGTAACGTTGGTTCTATGTCAGTATTTCGTGTAAGCTCTGAAGACGCAGAATATTTAGAAAAACAATTTACTCCAGTATTTTCGGCAAAAGATTTAATGAATATAGACAATCACAGTTCGTATGTAAAAATGCTTGCAAATGGAAAGCCTGTAAAGCCATTTAGTATGGAAACAAACTTACCACCAAGAGGAAATAAAATTCTACTTGATAAAATTAAAGAATTATCTTATCTTAAGTACGGTCGCGATAAGGGTGAGGTTGAAAATGAGATTTTAGAAAAGTATAAAAAGACTGAACCGGAGATTGAATAATAATTTAATAAAATAATAAAAAAATGAAAACAGAAAAAACATTTATCATCATAAAACCAGACGGTGTACAAAGGTCACTTATTGGAGAAATAATAGGAAGATTCGAAAGAATTGGCCTAAAGCTCATTGCAATGAGAATGTGTCTTCCAAATCCGGAGATGGCAAGGAAACATTACACTATTGACCCTGAGTGGGTAAGAAAAGCTGGGCAAAAATCTATTGATAATTATAAATCAAAAGGGTTTGTTCCACCATCTGACGACCCACTAGAAATAGGAAATAAGGTTTTATTGAGGCTAGAAAAATACCTTTCAAGCGGGCCAGTCATTACTATGGTTTGGCAGGGAGCACACGCAATACAAATTGTTAGAAAACTTGTTGGTGGCACTGAACCACTTTCTTCTGATACCGGTACGATACGAGGTGATTTTGTTTTAGATTCATACAGAATGTCTGACCAAGACGAGAGATCAATTAGAAATTTAATACACGCATCTGGAAGTGTGGATGAAGCTCATAAGGAAATTGATTTGTGGTTTAAAAAAGATGAGATAATAAAATATAAGCATATTCAAGAAGCTATTTTGTATGATGTAAATTTAGATGGAATTCTTGAATAATTTATCTAAAATTATAAGCCCAAAAAATACGAAAAAGACTATCATTTTGCTGGTCTTTTTTGGTTTTACAATGATTTAGATTTTTCCTCAAAAATTCCTTGACTTTACATACCCTTTCCTATATACTCGTTCTTACACAGATATGTTTATAAAAAACCAATTATTACAGCGGAAAGTATAGTCGGCATTTTTAATGTTGGCACTACAAACCGCAGTAAGCGGTTTTTTTCACAGAAAGATTGAAACTTGAAAAATAAGATTAAGATTTCAGTGATTATCTCTTGATGATTATTTAAATTTAAATCTTTATTCTGTCATAGTACCACCAATTTTCCACGCGAAGTGGATTGGGTCTTTTATAGGTATTATAGGCAGGCAGGTGAATCAATCATTTTTCTTGGAGAGAGATGATATGATTTAAAATAATTTTATCAATTAATTTTGATAAGACTGTTATAAGGAATTGATTCCATATAACAGGTTAAAACAAATTTATTAGTTTACGATGTAAACTAATTAAAGATTGTGGTTTTTAAATTTCCTAATGGGAAATTTAAGGGCGCATGGTGGATGCCTTGACTCTAATAAGCGATGAAGGACGTAGTAAAGCTGCGATAAGCTTCGGGGAGGTGCTTAGCAACCTTTGATCCGGAGATTTCCGAATGAGGAAACTCAACCAACTTTGTTGGTTATCTTGCACTTGATGTAAGATGCACACCCAGGGAAGTAAAACATTTCAGTACCTGGAGGAACAGAAAACAATGTTACGTAAGTAACAACATTTCCCTAGTAGCGGCGAGCGAAAAGGAAGTAGCCCAAACCGATCATAAACTTTGTGTATAAAATTTTTGTACATAAAGTTTATGATCGGTGTAGTAAGATGGTGACGTCATTTATTTATAAATGAGAAAAGTTACAAAATATTTTGTTAACAGAATCTGCTGGGAAGCAGAACCCTAGTGGGTAATAGTCCCGTAAGTGAAAATAAAATATCTTTTCCGTTATTATTCTTGAGTACCTCAGGACACGAAAAGCTTGAGGGAATCTGCCGGAACTAACCGGTAAGGCTAAATATTGTTAGAGATCGATAGTGAACAAGTACCGTGAGGGAAAGGTGAAAAGCAGCCCGGTGAGGGCAGTGAAATAGACCTGAAACCGTGCGCCTACAAGGAGTCGGAGCGGGCATCACATTGCATGTGATGTTTGCAAGTTGAAATTAAAAACTCTAAAACCAAAAATACTAGTGTCATTTTGATGCGGTAATTTTTGCTATATATTTTTTAATTTTTATTTTGTAAATATCGTTTGTAGTGTGATGTCCGTCACGGCGTGCCTATTGAAGAATGAGCCAACGAGTTGATCTGTGAAGTAGGCTAAGCCCTTTACCGGGTGGAGCCATAGGGAAACCGAGTATTAATAGTGCGTTTATTTTACAGATCAGACCCGAAGCCAGAGCGAGCTTATCTTGAGCAGGATGAACCTTTGAGAAATCAGAGGGGAGGTCCGAACCAGTGACCCGTGCAATAGTCTTGGATGACTTGAGATAAGAAGTGAAAAGCTAATCGAGCCTGGTAATAGCTGGTTCTCTCCGAAATAGCTTTTGGGCTAGCGTTGAATGTACCTTCCGGGGGTAGAGCACTGGAAGGTCCTGACAGATAGAAATATCGCAGGACCTATCAAACTCCGAATACCGAGAAGTAAATTGTTCAGCAGTTAGACTGTGGAGGCTAAGCCCCATGGTCAAAAGGGAAACAGCCCGCATCTAAATTTAAGGTCCCTAAATTCATGTTAAGTACACTTAAGGTGGTAATTTTTCTCAGACAGTAAGGAGGTTGGCTTAGAGGCAGCCATCCTTTAAAGATAGCGTAACAGCTCACTTACTAAGAGATTTTGCGCCGCAGATAATCGGGGTTAAACATGATACCGAAACTTAGGACTATAGATATCTTCGGATATTTATATTGGTAGGAGAGTATTCAACTCTGCAATGAAGCCAAAGGGGTGACCCATGGTGGAGCGTGTTGAAGTAAGAATGTTGGCACAAGTAACCACAATGTGGGTGAGAACCCCACACACCGAAAAACCAAGGTTTCCTTCGCGATGACAATCAGCGAAGGGTTAGTCGGCCCTAAGTGGATGGCGATAGCCGCACACGATGGACACATGGTTAATATTCCATGACCTTTATATATTGTGATGGGAGGACGAAGATTAGTATGATAAGCGCATTAATGGATTTGCGTTTGTAGCATAATTGCGAGTTCCAGGTAAATCCGGAATTCTTTCTTTAATGATGAGCGAAAGTGCAGCATAAACATTACGGTTCGCCGTGGTGAATTTATCAAAGCAAACTTCCGAGAAAATTCCCTAAACTTAAATATGTAAAGACCGTACCGTAATCCGACACAGGTGGTTAGCTCGAGTAGAGTAAGGTGAACGAGTGATAGATCTTCAAGGAACTCGGCAAAATATCAGCCGTAAGTTAGCAATAAGGCTTGCCCATATTTATATGGGTAGCATCAAAAGTACCTCTGCCAACTGTTTATCAAAAACACAGCTTCCTGCGAAGTCGTAAGACGATGTATAGGAGGTGACACTTGACCAATGCCAGAAGGTCAACCAGCGACGTTGCTATCCGCAAGGGTAGTGGTGATTGCTGTAAGCCCTGGTGAATGTCGGCCGTAACTATAACGGTCCTAAGGTAGCGAAGTTCCTTGTCTGGTAAGTTCAGACGCGCTTGAATAGTGTAATGAGTGGGGGACTGTCTCGAAGATCAGCTCGGTGAAAATGCAATACCGGTGAAGATGCCGGTTACCTGCAGTTAGACGAAAAGACCCTAGAAGCTTTACTGCAACTTGGTATTGAGTATATGTTTTGGATGCGTAGCGTAGACGGGAGGATTTGAAGTTTTTCTTTCGGGGAAGATGGATCCGCAAGTGAAATACCGTTCTTTTTGAATATATATTCTAATCTTTGAGGAAAAAACTCATAGAAACAGTATCTGGTGGGTAGTTTTAGTGGGGCGCTATCCTCCTAAAAAGTAACGGAGGAGCCTATTAAGGTCGGCTAGGCGCGAATGGAAACCGTGCCGATAGCATATTGGCAAAAGCCGGCTTAACTGCGAGACGTAAGTGTCGAGCAGATGCGAAAGCAGAGCAAAGTGAACCGACGGCCCGTTTTAGACGCGGCCCGGGATTATCTGACAAAAGCTACTCTAGGGATAACAGGCTAGTTCCGCCTAAGAGTTCATATCGACGGCGGAGTTCGGCACCTCGATGTCGGCTCATCTTATCCTGGGGGTGGAGAAGCTCCCAAGGGTATGGCTGTTCGCCATTTAAAAAGATACGCGAGCTGGGTTCAAACCGTTAAGAAGATAACGAATTATCTTTTTAATAGTTTGAATCCCATGAGGAATTTTCGTTTAAACAAACTCAATGAACAAGGTGAGTAATTTTGTTATTGAGTATAAATAGAAAGAAGACACAATCAAATCACGGCGGTCTAATATTTAAAAAATATTACGATCAAGTTGGTTAGTATCGGTGGACTCCATGAAAGTGGATTATACCGAGGGAAATATATAATTTATTATATATGCCCGTAGAGACTAAACACCAACAGTTGAGTGAGTATTAAGTATTTTGTATACAGTATACTGTATACTACATACCATATACTGATTTAATGAAGCTATAGTCCAATGCACTTAGTAATGAGTGATAACATGCGTGAGACAGGTTGGTCTCCTATCTACTGCAGGCGTAGAATTTTGAGGGGATTTGACTCTAGTACGAGAGGACCGAGTTGAACGAACCTCTGGTCTATCTGCTGTTCCTGCCAAGGGCAACGCAGAGTAGCTATGTTCGGAACGGATAAACTCTGAAAGCATCTAAGAGTGAAGCCGTCCCCAAGATTAGAATTCAATTGAGGACCCTGGGAGATGACCAGGTGATAGGTTGCAGCTGTAAGTCGAGTAATCGATTCAGGCGAGCAATACTAATTATCCGATTCTTATTAGGAAATTTAAAAATACACAAATCGTTTGTTTTAACCTGTTATGTGAAATTAATTCAAAAAATATTTTGAATATTTTTCACATGATAAAATTGAAAATTTAGTTCTGGTGCAAAGTCTTGGGTGTTCCTTCTTACAGACGCTGTACACCTTTCACATCACGAGAACAAGATGTTCAAGGTCTTGCGATTTGGGTCCCAGCCCAAATCTCACCTGATTCATTCCGAATCAGAAGTTCATTCAAAAAATAATTTTAATCGAAGTTTTTGTTCTGGTGATTTGACGCAGGGGTCACACCTGATCTCATTCCGAACTCAGAAGTTAAGCCTTGTAGTGCCGATGATACTCTCTCTGAAGGGGAAAGTAGGTAGTCGCCAGAACAAAGTTTTTGATTAAAATTATTTTTAAATTTAAGCCCGTTGAGGTTGAGGTCGGGATTGGGACCCGACCGAAAGACCTTTTGAGATATTTTATGATTGAAAAGAAATAAAATATCCAAAAGGTGTACTGCCCCTGTAAGGGGATGAATTACTCTCAACTTAAATGGAAAGTAGCTAGGCGCCGGAACTAAGTTTTTAATACTAAAAACGCTCTCACGAGTATTTTTTTGTTATGTAAGAAATTAAATTTGGGTCCCACCCCAAATTAAATTTGATACCGTTTAGGCGATGAGTCACGAGTATTTTTCTGCTGAAAAATCTCGCGACCCCGACTCCTTCGCCTTCGCTCAGTCTGTCTTTGAAGTTTTGGTCCCAACCCAAACTCCAACTCCCTCTGTTGGGGAAAGTAAATACCGAACTAAGTTTTTAATTTACAAACACTGCCAATTTGGCAGTTTTTTGTTATAATAAAAGCAGTTAAAATTAATCTTAAACAAAAACATGTCTTGGGCACAAAGAAGAAAAACAACCTATATAGTTTCAATATTATTTATTTTTGTTATCATACTGGCAATAATTTTATTTACTACATTTAATAAAGCACCAAGTTGTAGTGATGGCGTACAAAATCAAGGCGAATTTGGAATTGATTGCGGTGGGCCATGTGTAAATTTGTGTCGTGCACAATTTAGTGACCCAGTTGTTATTTGGGGACCGCGATGGTCAAAGGTTTTGAGTAGTGGAATGTATAATTTTTTGACTTATATACAGAATCCAAATATTGGAGTTGGGGCTTACAATGCCCAGTATAATTTTAAAGTTTATGATAAAAATAATATTTTGCTTTATCAAAAAACTGGTACCACATACCTTCCGCCAAATAATAATTTTGTTATTTTCGAAGACAATATTAGTTTGAATGATAAAGTCCCAGCAAGGACAGAGTTTAAATTTATTGGAAATCCAGTTTGGCAAAAAATTGAAAATCAAGAATCAAATATTACTGCTGTATCGAAAAACTTGACTAACGAAGACACGAAACCAAAACTGTTTGTAACAATGAGAAACTCTACACTTAATCCAATTTCAAATATAGAAGAAGTTGCCATTCTCTATGATATAAATGGCAATGCTATCGCTTTTTCAAAAACAAAAATCGACTCGATAGATGCAGACGGTACAGCTGATATCGTGTTTACATGGCCAGAGCCATTTCCAGGAAAAATTGTAAGAGTAGATATTGTCTCAAAAGTTTTACCCGGTAGTGAATTTTGACATTGTTTTTTAAAAATGTGTCAAATTACTATGATTTAAAAAATTAATATATTAAATAAACCCCAAATGATTTATAAGAAACAAAAAAACATTTTTAATGTCAAAATCTACTACGGGGTTTTACCAAACTAAACGCATGTTGTCTGATTCTCAACACAAGAATAGAGAGGGTATACTGTCTATATTTTCTAGTCTAAAAATTGATTGGATAATGTTTTCCTCTGTTATTGTCATTGCGATTTTAGGACTTTTAACAATGGCCTCTTATGTAAGCGATGATACTTTTGTAAAAAAGCAAGTCATTTGGCTTATTATTTCCGTAATTGTTTTTTTTATCTTAAGTCTTTTTGATTATAGATTTTTAAATAAAACAAAAGTGGTTACTACAATATTTTTTATTTCTCTTGGACTTTTGTTTGTTTTATTTGTGCTGGGACATACTGCAAAGGGCGCGGAAAGCTGGTTTCAAATAGGGGGATTATCATTTCAACCATCTGACCCGATTAAATTAGTCCTTGTCATTTTGCTTGCAAAATATTTTTCAAAAAGACACGTTGAAATTGCAAATATTAGGCATATTTTGGTTTCTGGATTTTATGCCCTTTCCATCTTTGTACTAGTATATTTTCAGCCAGATTTTGGTTCCGCATTAATTATATTTTTAATATGGTTTGGAATGACTCTTGTATCAGGAATTTCAAAAAAACATCTTTTCGCTGTGTTTCTTATTGGCGCAACCGCATTTTCAATCTTATGGGTTTATGGCTTGAAAGATTATCAAAAAAGTAGGGTTATAAATTTTTTACACCCACTTTCTGACATTAGAGGCTCTGGATATAATGCATATCAATCAACAATAGCAATCGGTTCCGGACAAATTCTAGGAAAGGGAATCGGTTATGGTACTCAATCAAAATTAAAATTCTTACCAGAATATAGATCAGACTTTATATTTTCAACTTTTGCTGAGGAATGGGGTCTAGTTGGTGTAGCTATACTCTTTTTGGTTTTTGGTATTTTAATTTGGAGAATTGTTACGAATGCATATTATGGGGCAACGAATTTTGAAATACTTTTTGGTTTAGGGTTGGCAATATTATTTATGAGTCATTTTTTGGTTAATGCCGGAATGGCACTAGGACTAATGCCTGTAACAGGAATCACTTTTCCGTTTATGAGTTACGGCGGGACAAACCTACTATCATCATTTGTTGGTCTAGGGATATTGATGGGAATGCGTAGATATAGAAGAGACGCTCACAAAGATCTTGTAAGAAATGAATTTTTAGGGCTCTAGGTTATTTAAATAACGAGTATATTGTGTAGGCAAATCCTATTATTATGAATATTATCATAATAACATTTGCACAATGTTCATCTTTCGCTAGACCTATTTTAATTAACCAACCAGCTAATCCTGTAACTAAATTATTATCCATATACATTTTTTAAATTTCTTAGATAATACAAATTAATAAAATATTACTATACAATAATTATATCATTTTCTATACAAATAAAAAGTTTCCTCCAACATTCTTTTTTGAGTAAAGTTTTCTGTTATTACTGAATGTAATGCGTTCCCAAATGAGCTTAATTTTGATGGATTATTTATCAAATATTCAATTGAGTGTTTAATTTCCTCCGAATTTCTTGGTGAAACCAAAAGGCCTGTTTTTTCATCATCAATAATTTCCGGAATACCTCCCACGTCGCTCGCGATAGTAGGCAATGAGGCAAATCCAGCTTCAAGTAATACATAAGGCAGGGCTTCAGTTATAGAAGTTAGTGTAAAGATATCAAAAGCATTTAAATAAATAGAAGCCTCAGCTATTTTGCCAAGTAAACAAACTCGATTTTTTAACCCAAGTTTGATAATTAGTTCTTCGAGCTGTTGCCTTTTTTCACCATCACCAATAACAATAAATATAACATTTAATTGAGTTTTTGAGATTGCTTCTATTGCATATGTTAGACCTTTATTTGAATGCAATTCCGAAATTGTACCAATCCACGATGGATTTTTCGCTAAAACATTACTTATTTTTCTATTCTTTTCCAAGATTTTATTACGCAAAAACTCTCTTGAATGGTTTTTATCTAACAATTCAATATTTCTCAATCCGTTTCTTATTATGGTAATCTTTTTACCAAACATTTTACCAATTTGTAATTTTGTTATTTCAGAAACAGAAATTACTTCATGGCAAAGAATAATTGTAAATATATGTAGTATTCTAAAAAAACATTTTGAAATAAAATTTCTATCTTCATTGAAAGCCCAGCCATGTGCCGTAAAGATTATTTTTTTTATTCCAGCGATTCTAGCTGCAAGTGCACCAACTAACCCCATTTTTGAACTGTTCAAGTGTATAATGTCAGGTTTTTCTTTTCTAAATAATTTTATTAGTTCAAATAATAAGTAAAACTCCTTTTTCGCGTTGATGTCTCTCTGTGAATTTTTTAGTAATAAAATTTTTACTCCAAACTCTTCAAGCTTATTCTTTAAGTCTCCGGTTCCACCTAAAAGTACGGTCGTATCAAACTGGTCTCTCGGTGTATTTGTTGCAATATCAAAAACATATTTTTGAGCACCCCCCCAATTTGATTTTGTGATACATATAAAAAGCTTCTTTTTTGCAAAATACATTGTAGTCATATTATATATAAAAATAGCTTAAATGAAAGAGACGTATTGGCTTATTTGGAAAAAAACTATGCCCAAATTTAAAGGTTTCATTTTTTTGTAAAAGTGCTAATATATGGTCTACTATGATAATATCAAGCAGAAAAGAAACCTTTTTCTTACTTCTTGGAGATTTGTTAATATTTATTTTGTCGCTTTGGATTTCTCTTGCTTTAAGAGATAACAGTGTTTCCCTTTGGTCAAATTTCAAGGTACACATTGTGCCTTTCATGTTTATTTTTATTGCTTGGCTCATTATTTTTTTTATTGCTGGTCTTTATGATAAATACAGGACAATTTTGAAAGATAGCATGTCTTCAATAATATTTAACGCACAATTAGTAAACAGTGCTATTGCGGTCATATTTTTTTACTTAATTCCGTATTTTGGCATTACACCAAAGACGATTTTGTTTTTAAATTTGATAATCACTTTTATTTTATTTTATGCTTGGAGATTTTATATACATTCTGTTCTTGGTTTAAAAGAAAAGGAGCCAGCAATAATCATAGGTAGTGGTGAAGAGATGAAGAATGTTTTAAAAGAAATAAATGGAAATCCAAGGTCCGAATTAAAATTTGGATTAGACATTGATTTAGACAAAGAAGAGGGGACTTCATATGTGCAAAAAATAATTGAAAAAATAAAATCAGATTCTATATCAGTGGTGGTTATTGATTTAAAAGACAAAAGAATAGAGCCAATTTTGCCTATTTTATACAACCAGATTTTTGCTGGTGTAAAATTTATAGATATGGATAAGGTTTATGAAAATGTTTTTGATAGAGTCCCGCTATCTTTTTTGCAATATGATTGGTTTTTGGAAAACATTTCCTTGAGACAAGATTTCGCGTATATATATTTAAAAAGATTTTTTGATATCTTGACATCACTAATTATTTTAATTATTTTAATTCCACTTTTTCCTATAATTTCTATTGCTATTATGCTAAATACAAAAAATACAAAAGTTTTAATTTCACAAAAACGAATTGGTGAGGGTGGAAAAGTTGTACAAATTTATAAATTTTTAACCATGTTTTTTGATGATGAAGGAGATGAAGAATTGAAAAAGAAAAATAGACTTACAACTGTCGGTAAATTTTTGAGAAAAACTCGTCTTGATGAACTTCCACAGGCGTGGAATGTTATCAAGGGAGATTTATCTCTTGTTGGTCCAAGGCCAGAACTGCCTTTATTTGTGGCCATATATGAGAAGGAAATACCGTATTATAGTATTAGACACATTATTAAGCCCGGTCTTTCTGGATGGGCGCAGATTTGTCAGGATAATCCACCAAAAGGCGGTGTAAATTTTACAGACACAAAAACCAAACTTTCATATGATTTATATTATTTAAAAAATAAATCATTAATGCTTGATTTACAAATCGGACTAAAAACTTTAAGAACATTAATTTCAAGAAAAGGAAAATAAAATGAAAAAAACAAAAAAAATAAAAAAGGGCTCAGAAAAAGTTGTGGTCACTGGTGGAGCGGGATTTATAGGCTCACATTTAGTAAAAAAACTTGTAGAACTTGGTTTTGATGTTTTTGTAATTGACAATCTTTATTCAGGAAAAGTTAAAGATGTACATCCAAAAGCAAAATTTTTTAATTTAGATGTTAGAGATTTAGATAAAATTAGACCAGTATTTAAAGGAGCAAAATATGTTTTTCATTTGGCCGCAATTCCATCAGTGCAGTTTTCAATTGAACATCCTGGAATTACAAATGATGTAAATGTTAACGGCGCCTTAAACGTGCTTACAGCTGCAAAGGACGCATGTGTTAAAAGAGTAATTTATTCTGCATCAAGTTCTGTATATGGTGATGTAACAAAACTTCCAATTATGGAAACGAAAATTGCAGATCCAAAAAGTCCATATGCAGTGCAGAAATATATGGGGGAACTTTATTGTAAAATGTTTTCAGAAATTTATGGACTTGAAACAGTTTGTTTGAGATATTTCAATGCCTATGGGAAGGGTCAGAGTGTAACAGGCCCATATTCTGGAGTCGTCTCTGTATTTTTAGAGCAAAAAAAGCTAGGTAAAAAACTTACAATAGTTGGTGATGGTATGCAAACAAGAGATTTTGTTCATGTTTCAGATGTTGTAAATGCAAATATTTTAGCGGCGAAAAGTGAAATGATTGGAAAAGGGGAGTCAATTAATATTGGTACCGGTAAAAGATATTCTGTAAAAGATATTGCAAAAATTATTGGAGGACCGATTGAATATTTATTACCTAGGATAGAACCAAAAGATTCTTTGGCAGATATTTCACTTGCGAAATTTTTATTGGATTGGGAGCCAAAAATTGATTTAGAAAAGGGGTTAAAAGAATTACTATAAAATACAAAGAGGGCGGG
>CAIJUJ010000028.1 GCA_903823865.1 uncultured bacterium | reverse complement strand
TATTGTAAATAATCTTGCATTTGAAGATGAAGAAACTCCGAACAAATCTGTTGTTGGTGCGGATGATGTGCCATATATATCAAGTTTAGCAGATGGAGAAGTTGTTCCTATGCCGATGTTGCCAGTAACATTTACATTACCAGAGAAATAATGGTTAAGTATTGATGTATTTCCCCATACTGCTGTGTTTGCTCCCATTCCTATTGCTAAATATCCAACTACTATACTATTGCTATCAGAGTTATCCTTGCCTCTCACACTATGACCTATATAAACAGAGTTTTCTGGGTCTGTGAGAGCAGTTGTTCCATCTGCGAAATAACGACCTGCGTTCCTACCAATAGCGGTGTTATTACTCCCTGTTGTGTTGGAGTTGAGAGAAGTCAAACCAATTACTGTGTTCTCAACCCCTGTTGTGTTGGCGAAGAGAGCCTGATAACCAATTGCTGTGTTATTATATCCTGTTGTGTTGGCGAAGAGAGAATTAAAACCAATTGCTGTGTTCTGGTAACCTGTTGTGTTGGTGTAGAGAGAATCCACACCAATTGCTGTGTTATCATATCCTGTTGTGTTGGCGGAGAGAGAATTGTAACCAATTACTGTGTTATTATATCCTGTTGTGTTGGACTGTAAAGCACTCACACCTATTGCAGAGTTGAGACTACCTTGATAAGTTGCTCCAATTGCACCTACCGAACTCTGTCCACCTCCACCTATCCAGATATTACGTCCATCTGAATTAGCACCTTTATAGGTAGAAAATAAAGCAGAAGTTCCGTTTGTATTTAAGTTTATATTTCCTGAAACATCAAGTTTTTGTGAAGGTGCCGCCGTCCCAATCCCCACATTTCCCCCATTATAATAAATGCTTGTACTTGTTGAGGTCCATTGTGAATTCGTTGGGCTTGTTGTCGCCACCACATTTCCACTTGCATCAACTGCAAGAAATGCACTGGCGAGATTTGAAATATTTAATCCTTGTGTGGTGGATGTGCCGATGACAGAGAGTGCAGTGGATGGAGTAGTGGTGCCGATTCCGACGTTGCCTGCACTCGTAACACTAAACACTTTTGTTGCAACAGAAACCAAATCTAAAATATTACCTGCACCTGTCTGAGTAAGTGTCAAAATTGCACCAGTTGAACTTGTTGAGTTTGAAGTATCAGAGCGGATGAATTGTGTATCAGAAACTCCATTTAAAGTATTTGCAACAAAAGCTGAAGGCACAACACCAATCCTTTTTCTGGGAACCATTTCTCCATCCCAGCCAGCAGGTGTACTTGTGCCACCGACCGTGACTCCCAAATATAAAGGTCGATTGAAATCGATTCCTGACAAAGTATTTAGAGAACCAAGCATCACACTAAAAAGGCCACTTGTGATTTGAATTTTATTTGTGGTTGAATATTCTTCTTCCCAGACTGATGTTCCTCCTGTTGAGCTGGCGTAAAGATTAAATTTAATATTATAAGTATCATTTGGAACGGCTACGCCAGCACTGTTTGTAAGCTTACCCTGATAATTTGTTTGTGCACTTTCGCCAGCCAAAAATGCTGTGGCAAAATTACCAAAAAATTTGGAAAAAATACCTGGGTTTGCTTTTGCTACAAAAGTGATAGATAGGATTGCAAAAATTAAACCAAAAGTGAAAAACATTATCAAAGTATTTTTTGGCTTTTTGTTTTTACTTCCACCAAATAAACTTTTCCAACTTTTGTTTGTGTCATCCTCGCGAATGCGGGGATCCAGTGTGGAATGAATTAATACTGGATTCCCGTCTACACGGGAATGACAAAAAGAAGCGCGGGAATGACAATAACTCACAATTGAATTAACAAATTTTATATCTTTACACTTTCCTATTAACAACAAACAAATATTATTTGTCTTTTTAGAAATGACTGAAATAATATTTGAAGATGCAGAATTTTTTTTTAAGATATGTAGAATTTTTGCAAAATTGTTTTTGTCATTATCGCATCCCTTACTGTCATTCCCGTGAAGACGGGAATCTAGTGTGGGTTGAATTAATACTGGATTCCCGTCTACACGGGAATGACAAGAAGAAACACTGGAATAACAAATAGATTCAGTAGGATTACTCTCGGACTTTTTTTCGCTTGCCACGAGGTCAGCAGACTTTTCGTGGTTATTTAAAAATTGATTAAAATCATTTTTATCCAATATCCATGCACGCCCAACTTTCTGCCCTTTGAGCTTTCCAGAACGAATAAGAAAGCTCAAATAATCTGAATGATATCCAGAAATTTCTGATGCTTCTCTTAGACTAATTACTTCGTTTGAAATGACCATAATATCAATTAAAGCTTATGGATATCGGATATCCGAGATTTCACAATTCTCAAATATCGGCAACTGATTTACTACCTATATTATAAAGTAAATACGACACATTTGATAGGCTAAATATGTGTATAATGCTGTGGATAAAAATAGGGTGGAGAAAGGGCGGTTTGGCGAAGCCAAACCGCCCTACTTGAAACTATTATTTAGTAGAATACCTTTTAAATATAACGTGTAGCGGATTATTAAATACTAAAAAATTTAAAATAATAAATATTAAAATGATAATAATCAAATATACAACCCATTCATATGAAATTGATTTTGGTTCTGGAACTGCTTTAACATCAAACACACCTCTTGCTATGGAGCTCTCTTTATTGTTTGAATCATAAGAGATTATTGTGAAAGGATAAATATTTTTTATCCCTAGATTTGGGATGACGGTATAATAAAACTTTTTTGTTGGGTCTAATTTAAAACTATATGAGTAGTATTTTGATTTGTCATTTGTATCTTGTATCTTTAATATCAAAATTTTTGTGTCTGGTGGAAACCTATTTGCATCAAAAACTATCTTCAAATCATTGAAAGGATATATTTGAATAATGCTACTTGAAGACATTGGCAGTTCCAAATCACCCTGAATAAAAATGTATTTATCAGTTGGTAAAATATTTACATTTGAATATTCAGTATCGCCTCCAACCCCTTCGCTAATTGGTGCGGTTTTTGATTTTAAAATACTTTCCACCAAAACACCTGAAGAAAAAACCATATCTTTATTATAAGAAAATGCTGAGTAGTAATATTTTGTATCCAAAACTAAATCAGAATCTCTGGCATAAATACCATTACCGTCGTAGATAATTTTACCTTCAGATGGAGATGTCGGAAAAAAGAATGGTGAACGAACTATTTTTACTCCAAAAAAATCTGTGCTTTCTGGGTTATTCCAATTTAGAATAATCTCATTGCTGGTAGGAGTTGCTGTAAAATTATAAATTGATGGGATATTTTGTATTTTTGGAATAGGAAGTGTTGTAAAACTACCAGAATTTGTCGCTTTATATGTTTCTGGGAGACT
>CAIJUJ010000027.1 GCA_903823865.1 uncultured bacterium | reverse complement strand
GCGAAGCGAACCCGCCTTTTGTATTTATGTTTAAAAATAATGCTATAATAATTTTGTTATGCAGCCAATCATAATAAAAGAAAAAGAATATTTGAGTTTTTTTAGAACGACACTTTATTTAAAAAGTATTGGAGCTTTGAGTGATATATTAACTGGGATTTCTGTTTGGCTCATTAGTAAAGCTTTTTTAATCACTTTTGTATTAAATCTATTGCACAACGAATTATCTGATGACCCAAAAGATGTAGTTGCAAATTTTATTGTTAATTCTGCAGCATCTTTTTCTGTTAGTTCGCAATATTTTTTGGGTGCTTATCTTTTTTTGCACGGTATAGTAAAACTTTTTTTAGTTATTAATTTATTTAGAAGAAAAATATGGGCGTATCCAGTCAGTATTGTGGTATTTACTTTACTAATCTTTTATCAAGTTTATGAATATTATTTTACACACTCAATTTGGCTTTTAGCTTTTACAATACTTGATATAATTGTTGTATTGTTAACTGGGCATGAATATGGGGTACTAAAAAAGAAATTAAAAAAATAGAACCTGTCCCGTTGTAAAATGCGAAAAAATAATCAATTCTAAGTTACTACACTAATAAAAAATATTATATAATGAATACACAGAATATTAGAAGCTTTAGATTTTTACAACTGGGATGAAAAAATTTTATAACATATTTAGTTTCGATAATATTTTACTTGTTTTTTTGCTAGTCATTCTTCCAATTACTTACTGGAAACTTTTGCCATTACAAGAATATTTTTTAATTATTATTGCGATTATCGCTACGGTGCCTGTTTTATTTAGTGCATACAAAAGCATTTCAAATAAAAAAATATCTGTTGATTTGCTTGCAAGCATTGCTCTAATCTTTTCACTTGCAAGTCAAGAATGGCTTTCAGCAATTTTCATAAACTTGATGCTTACCTCCGCGAGAATATTCATGACCTACAATGAAGCTAGAGCAAGAAAGAATATTGAAGGCTTGCTGAAGCTTAAACCCAAAAAAATAAAGATAAAACAAGGCAACGGAAAAATTATTGAGGTTGAACCAAAAGAAGTAAAGGTTGGTGATTTAGTAGTTGTCGATTTAGGCGAAAGAATTCCTATTGACGGAAAGATTGTTGAGGGTGAGTCAACAATCGATGAATCATCTCTTACCGGTGAATCAATTCCAGTTTCAAAGATTAAAAATGATAAAGTATATAGTTCAACTCTTGTTGTTTCCGGTCATTTAATAGTAGAAACAGAAAAAATTGGCGCAGAAACCACTCTTGAAAAAATTATTAAACTTGTTGAGCAAGCACAAATCGACAAACCGGATATCCATACTTCCGCTGAAAGATTTGCCTCAATTTATCTAGTTTTGGTTTTTATTGGTTCAACTGTGGCTTATTTTGTGACTAAAGACTTGCTTTTTGTTTTAGCCATTTTACTTGTTGTATGTGCTGATGATGTTGCTGTTGCCGTGCCCTTAACATTTTTAACCGCGATAAGTTATTGTGCAAAAAACGGAATTATTATTAAGGGGGCAAGTTATCTTGAAGCACTCCGTGATGTAAAAGTAGTTTTTGTTGATAAAACAGGAACTTTAACAAAAGGGAAGCTAAAGGTAGAGAAGTTTATTTGTGATGAGGATACTTGTAACGATGAAGAAAAGAAAAAAATATTAAATTATTCTGGTATCTTAGCTATTCTTTCAGATCACCCGATATCAAAAGCAATTGTAAATTACATTGAGGCGGATGAGGAGGAAGATATCGGGACAATTACTCCAGATTATTTTGCTGAAACAAGTGGCAAGGGGATTTCTGCAGTTTTTAAAGGAGAGCGATTTATTCTTGGAAAAACCACTTATATAGAAGAAAGCGGTGTATTGATTTCTGACGATATGAGAAAAAAAATTACTGCTGAAGAAAATAATGGTTTCAATACCACACTAATTTCTTTGAATAATGAATTAAAAGGATTTTTTGTAGTTGCCGATGAAATAAAAGTTGATATTAAAAACGATATGGAAAGATTAAAAAGTCTCGGGGTAGAAAGAATTATTATGCTTACCGGTGACAATGAAAGAGTTGCAAAAAGAATTTCAGATTCCGTTGGTCTTACAGAATATCACGCGAATTTATTGCCAGCAGAAAAATTTGATTTCATTAAGAAAACTCAAAGTAAAAATTACAAAACAATAATGGTAGGAGATGGGATCAATGATGCTGCATCTTTGTCACTTGCTGATATTGGAATTGCTATGGGTGCTGTGGGATATGATGTGGCGATTGAGTCTGCGAATGTGATTTTGATGAAAGATGATTTTTCAAAAATACCTGATTTGATTCAGCTTTCAAAATACGTTATGAAAATCGCAAATCAAGATTTTATTATTTGGGGTGCTACGAATACAATTGGTTTGGCACTCGTACTGTTTAGTCTTTTAAAACCTACTGGTGCTTCTGCTTATAATTTTCTAACTGATTTTATTCCGCTTATCAATTCTACTAGAATATTCAGTTTATATATGAAACAGAGGATATAAAAATATGATTGCTGAAGAATTAAAAAATGATTTAAAGTTTTTAGCAAATTTTGAACACGCCAATAATTTGCAATGGTTTTTTAAGACTGGGAAAGGTCAATATGGTGAAGGAGATGTGTTCATCGGAGTAAAAGTACCAAACATTAGAAAAGTGGCTAATAGATTTGTAGAATTATCACTTTCTGAAATTAAGAAATTATTGTATTCCAGAATTCATGAAGAGCGACTCTGTGCGCTTCTTATATTGGTTGATAAGTTTGCAAAAAGTAATGACACAGAAAAAAAGAAGATATTTGATTTTTATATTAAAAATGCAAAACGTGCTAACAATTGGGATTTAGTGGATTTGTCTTGTCCTAAAATAGTGGGGAATTATTTACTCGATAAAAATAAAGATATTTTATACAAATTTGCTATTTCAAAAAATCTTTGGCAAAGGAGAATTTCTATTATTTCCACATATACATTCATAAAAAATATGAAGTTTGCTGATAGTTTTCGACTAGCAAAAATTTTAATGAATGATAAACACGATTTGATACACAAAGCAGTTGGTTGGATGCTTCGAGAAATAGGGAAGAGAAATCAACTTCAAGAGGAAAAATTTCTCAAAAAATATTATATAAAAATGCCACGGACAATGCTTCGTTACGCAATTGAAAAGTTTGAAGAAAACAAGAGAATTGCTTATCTGAAAAGTAGAATTTAAATAAAATAAAAAGACGCCGCGATGTTCTGCGGCGTCTTAGGGGGAGGTAGGGTTCTTGTTCTGCCCTTGCCGTCTGTTGACGGGAGGTTCAATTACCCCTTTAGAAATTCCCTAAGGAATTTACCTTACCCCTTTTTCAATATTGGCGATTAATTCTAGCGCGGCATCCTTATAAAGCAGTGAATGGAACGCCATCGCTTCTTCCAGCGTTATCCCCGCATCCATAAAATCAGACTTTTTTATCAAATTCCCGATTTCCCGATGCAGGTTGTTCACGCTGTCTGGTGCTGGTAAATCTTTTGCCTTTACCTCTATCTTAAGATAGGCAAATGCGATTTCACCAACCCTTTCTTTGCTTAGTACTATCATTTTAATCACCCCCTTTCCCAATTAATATGCTAACCAATATATTTATCTTTGTCAAGTATTTTAAAATAAAAAAACAGCTCCCCGAAAAAAGGAAGCCGGATAGGTTGGATAAATTATATAATTACAAAAGTAAAAATTATAATTAACAGGCCTATCAACTGCGGGAAAACAAAAAAGAACGGATGCGATATTATAGTCTGGATACAAAAGTATCTGGATAATCGCACAGACTAGGGTTAATCAAAAATAAATGATCGACCCCAAATTCTAGATTTCTAACCGAAGTTAAAAATCTATACCACTATTATACTCCCATGAGCATTTTTGTCAAGTGATTTTTTAGGGCTCTATTTAAGAGATTTTTGCTTCAAGACTGTTATTATTAACTAAAAATGTAATCGTTTTTCCCGATGTTGCTTCACCTTTTAATATAAGATTTGCAACTGTTCCTTCTATTGTTTCTTGAATGAATCTATTCATCGGTCTTGCACCGAAGGCTTTATTTGAACCATTTTTAACAACATAATCTATAAGCTCATCAGAAATATTAAGAGTTAAACCTTTCTCAACCATTCTACCCGCAACTTTTGTAAGCATTATTTTTGCTATTTGTTTTAGGTCTTCACTTTCGAGGGGTTTATAAATAATTGTTGCATCAAAACGGTTTATCAATTCAGGTTTAAATAGTCCCTTTTTAACGATTTCATCAATGATTTCATCTTGGGCATCTTTTGGATTTTTTCCAGCATTAACCATTTCAAAAATAGTATCAGCACCAGCGTTTGAAGTCGCAATAAAAATAATATTTCTTGTATTTACTTTTTGACCAGATGTATCAGAGAAGAAACCTTCATCCAAAATTTGCAAGAAAAGATTTAATACGTCTTTGTGTGTTTTTTCAAATTCATCAAGAAGCATGACACCGTATTGTTTTTCTCTTATCATGCTAGAAAATACACCGGGCTTACCTGTATTAAATGAACCTATAAGTCTTTCCATTGAATCATCGGTTTGGTATTCTGACATATCAAGTCTCATCATATTATCTTCACTTCCGAAAAACACATACGCAAGTGCTTTTGCCGTCTCAGTTTTACCCACACCAGTTGGGCCAAGAAATAGGAAGGAGCCGATTGGTTTATTTGGATTTCTTACGCCAGTCCTCGCGCGTCTCAAAGAATTACTAATAGCAACAATTGCATCTTTTTGACCGACGACTCTTTTACTTATCTGATTTTCCAAATCAAGCAATTTCTCTTTTTCTTTTGATGAAATTTTTCCACTGGTTGGAATATTTGTTTTTTGTTCAATATATTCAAGTACTTCATCTTTTCCAACTACCTTATACCCATTTCTTTTTGACCATGGCGATATTTCATTCAAAAGGTTTATCGCGATATCAGAGGAAACGCCATTTGGAAAATAATAGTTCGCACTATTTGCAAATTCTCGAACAGCTGGATATGTAAAATATATTTTATAAATTTTTTCTGATTCAAGGGCCGCAGCATAAACAATTTTAACTATTTCATCAGAAGTTAACGGTCTGACTAAAATAGTTTCAATATTGTTTACTAATATTTTATTATTTTCAAAATATTGATGAAAATCTGTAGAATTCACCATAACAACAACCTGTATGCTTGAGCTGCTAAGAAATGGGTTAATTAAATTTAGAAAATCACAACCAAGGCTTTCTGCATACTTATATAATTCAGTAAAATTTGCAATAACAAGTATTACATTTCCCGCGCTTATTACCTCATCAAAAATTTTTGATATTTGATTTTCTAGAATATCTTTACTCCTACACTCGGATATTAAAAAGTTTGCTATAAGTAAAACCGGTTTTTTCTTTTGTAATGCTGGAGAAATGGTATTATTTTTAATATTTCTGCACATGCTCCAGATAACCTGCATTTTTTCTTGACCAGGTTCACCGACAAGCATTGCATTTGCACCACTCGATTTTGAGAGTGCATTTTCAATTTGGCTAATTTCAGTCATTCTGCTTTCAAATGAAATTGCTTCAGAATTGACTTCAGGGTCATTCATTAAATCTCTGCCGTACTTTTCAAGTAAAAAAGTTTTTCCAAAAGACCAATCACTAGCAATTCTTTTTCTTGTAGATAAAATTTCAGGTCTCCACCATTGTGATCGGTATTCTTTTGTTTCTATTTCATAAATAACCCATTCAACTGCACCAAACAGCTCATTATCGCTAATGCCTCTGTCATTTAAAAATTTTACAAAATTTGGTTTTGTGTTGTATAAATATTTTGTAAGATCTTTTAATTTTAATATTTGGCCATCTATCATTGGCACGTTTTCATTTAAAATTATTTTTTCTGAATTATAAAAAGCAATGATATTTTTATTATCAATTCCCAATCTAATTAGTATAAGTTTTCCCATTTTTGAGGTGAGAAAACCGTGTAATACGTCAGTGTTTTTTCCTGAATATAAAATTCTTCCAGCAGAAAAAGTATATCGCTCATCATCACTATATTTATTTTGTGTAATTTTTTCAAAATAATATTCTGTAGCTAGATAAAAATTGGCTAAATGTGAATAAATATATATACCAACATTGAGCATGATTAGACCAACCGTTCTACTTATAAGATTGTATGTAATAATAAAGTTTTTAAAACCAGAAAATTTTACTGAATTTTTAGTAAAATAAAATAAAAGTAAAACAAATACTAAAATGATTATTACCATTTTTGATATCCTTGACAATTTATTTCTAAAATCTTCTGAGACAAAAGATTCTGTTGCCAACACATTATATGTAGAACTCTGCTTCAAGTAATCTCGTATGTTCATAGTTTAAGAAAAAAATATTAAAATTAAGCCGTACACTATCAACCAAATTATTATTACTGGTAGAGCTAGCCAAAAAAGTAGCGAAGCAGGTAGAAAAACAACATAAATAACACATACAAATAATCCAATTATTATAATTATCGTTCTCATAATTATACCGACAATTCTCATGATTGTATTAACAATGAATATACCAAAGTAAACTTTAAAATTAAATTGTTTGGGGTAACTATCGGCAAGCCTTTTCCATGGGGCAAAAAAATTACCTATTAGATTTTTAAGTGAGAAGTAATTGAACAAATATACCAAAATATTTTTCCAAAACGCAAAAGTTGTCGCTAGCGCTTTTCCATAATGCCATTTAAGATAGCCAAGAATAATTGTAATAAATTTCACTCACCAATTATATCACTCATTCATAATTTTTTATAGTGTCTTTGGTGTTTATATTGTATAATATTATCATATGTTATTTACTTTAAAAAAGCGGATAATTTTATTACTTTTTTCTTTACTTTTAATATTTTTGGTGGTGTTTTGTAATGTCGCCAAAGCATCTACTTTTACTGATACTTTTTCAGGTATTATAAATTTTTTTAGTACAAAAATAATTGGGCAGGTAAAGAATGATTTTTGTAAAAATTATATTTTGTCTCTATCAACCGGAGAATGGAAAGATGGGGAATTAAGATCAAACCTTGGAAAAAGATTTTGCACTTCATATTCGGTACCAGCAGATACAACTGCTAAAATAAACAAAACGACCCTACAAAATTTAAATGGTAACAGTGGCATTTCAAATACTGAATTACCAAATACGTCATCTATAAATAATCCAGAACCAGACATATACGTGACAAATGTCGGTGTTGGAGGTGGTGATTTAAATGCTAGCCAAATTATTACTTTGACAAATAACGCAAGAAAAAGTAACGACCCAAGTCTAATTGATTTAAAATATAATAGCGTTTTATCAAACATTGCCGAGGTGCGTGTAAAAGACATGTTTGCACAGCAATATTTTGAACACAATTCTCCGACAGGTGACAATGCTTCAAAAGAAGCCGTAAAAAATGGTTATTCATATATTACCATTGGGGAAAACATTGCACTTGGGAATTTTAATGGATCAGAAGGTCTTGTTAACGCTTGGATGGACAGCCCGGGGCACAGAGCAAATATTTTAAATAAAAATTATACAGAAATTGGAGTTTATGCAGTGCAGGGAACTTATAATGGCCAAACTGTTTGGATTGCTACGCAAATTTTTGGTAAGCCGATGGCGGGGTGTACATCTCCCGATACGGTTTTAAAAGACAAGATTGCCCAATATAAATATTCAGCAGATGGTATTTTAAATAACATAAAAACTATTGATACAGAATTAAAAACAATTAGTGCTACTGATACACAAACGTATAATTCAAAAGTCGCAGAAAGAAATACTTTGGCAGGACTTTATAACAATTTAGCATCAGAAATAAAAGCTAGGGTCGCTGACTATAACAAAGAGGTGTCAGCATATAATACTTGTATTAAAACGATATGATTTTAACTCCCCATGCGCTTCTAGGTGCCGCAGTAGCTAATTTGGTTCCAAATGAACCAGTATTGGGCTTTGCGCTTGCGTTTTTCAGTCATTATGTTTTGGATATGATCCCACACAAGGATTACGATATTAATAGTTTTATGGATAAGAAAACAAGCACGATGGTGTCTATATTCAAGAGTTCAGCAGCGGCAATAAAATTACTGTTCATTATACTTGAAGCGATAGGGGCTCTTATTTTGTGTTTTTTAATATTTGTGAAAGATGAAAAAAGTGCTGTCATAACCCTTCTAGGTATTATTGGCGCATGGTTGCCAGATTTTTTCCAATTATTGTATTACAAATTCAAAAAGCAACCTTTTATTTTTTTTCAAAGACTTCATGATAAGATGGGTCGCGATATTGAAAACAAAAAATATATTTGGTTTGGTATTTCTATACAAATCTTTGTTTCAATTATTGTCTTGGTAATATATTTTATTATTAAAAAATAAATTAGTGAATTGATTTTAGTTCATTAGAGTGTTATCTTTTTAATAGAAGTAAAATTGTTGAAAATATAAAAAGGGGGTGGTTTGAATGTCAATAATAATTGTTTGTCTTGCACTATTATTTATTTTGTTTTTATCAAAATATATTTTTGACAAAAACGCTGAAAATGCAATTTCTTATTGTAAATATAGAATCTGGAAAGCGGGTGAAAATAATACAATAAACAAAAACCTGTATTCCAAAAGATTATCTCAGATTAAGGATGAGATAATCGATTACTCCGTTTACCACAACGGCAGAATCAAAAGACTTTTTTCAATGCGTAAGCATTGGAAGGAGTACGAAAAAAGTAATAAGAAAAATTTTTTTGTTAAATTCATTTCTTATTTATATAAGGAGGTAGTAGATAATTTCAGGAAGCAAAACAAAAGAATAAAGGTTTTTTCTAATCTTTGGTATAGAATACCAAAGAAAGAAAGAAAAATATTTCAACAAAAAGGAGTCATAAAAAAATAAAAAGGGTTTTTGCGAAAGCGAAGGCCCTTTATTTTTTACAAAGAAAGTGAAGAAAGAAAGGTTTTTAATTCTTCACCATCAATTTTTCTATATTCATTTGACTTGAGTTGTCCGAGTCTAATATTCATAACTCTAACTCTTTTTAAAGAATCGATCGGTAGTGTAAGTGCATCACACATTCTTCTTATCTGATGTTTTTGGCCTTCTGAAATTGTAATAGCAAAAAGTTTATCATCAATTAATCTTGTTTTACACGGAGCAGTGATCATTCCTTCAAGATCCATTCCTTTTTCCATTACTTTTAGTTGGAATTCTTTTATTGGGACTCTTGTTTTTACCATATATTCTTTGTCATGCTCATACTTCGGATTTAAAAGTCTATCTGTAATTCTGCCGTCATTTGTAAGTAAAATTAATCCTTCTGAATCTTTATCAAGTCTACCAATGGGGAATACACCTTTAATTTTTATAGACGAAATAATATCAGTTTCTCCGTCTTGCGGAGAGTGGGTGATTATTCCTCGTGGCTTGTAGTACGCAAAATAAACGAAATTGTTTTTCAATTTCTTCAACACTTCAACTTTATCACCTTCATTGACTCTGTCACCAAGTATTGCTTTCCTACCATTTATTGTAACTTTCCCTGCTTCAATGATTTTGTCAGCATCTCTTCTTGTCGCTACACCCCGCATAGCTAAATACTTATTTATTCTTATGCTTTTTTGGTTTTCATCTAACATAATTTTATATTAACTGTTATTGGTAAATAAAACAATGTGTACTACATTTTATTTATATTTATGGTAATATATTTAAATATAAATTATTATGCATGATACACTTTTTATCGTTTCAGTTGAGCATTTTTCTTATTTGGCGATTTTCTTTTTCGCACTATTTTCTGGTACTCTGATTCCTTTTCCAGAGGAAATGATCCTCATTATTACTGGTTACATGATTAAATCAAATTTAATCAGCACCATCCCCGCAGTTTTTCTTATTATAATGGCCTTTGTAATTGGGGATAATATTGTTTACACACTTACTCTCAAAAATAATAAATATGTTTCAAAATTAATTCATGAAGTTTTATCTTTAAAAATAATTTCAAAAAGAAAAGATTTTATTACCAAACATATTGGTGCAACAGTTTTTATTTGTAGATTTATTCCATTTTTAAGATTCGTTGGGCCAGTTTTTTCTGGGCATACAAAAGTCAAACACCAGACTTTCATGACGTATAATACCTTAGCTACTTTTATTTACGCGCCTTTTCTAATCTGGGTTGGTTATTTCTTTAATGAATCCTATGCCCCAATTGTAAAAAGTATAGGAAAAGTTAAACACATATTATTTATTGTGATACTAATTGTTGCTGGTATTTTTATTAGTAGAGCGATAGATACTTTCTTTAATAAAAAAGAAGCACGACAAAAAAATAAAAGTGCGCTATAATTGACTTATTAATTTAGCTAAATAATATTTAAAAAATGAAACAAAATAATCTTGCACTATCAATAATAATTGGGGTTTGTTTAATTATAAGCTCTTCTATCTGGGCGATATCTTATTACAATAAAGATTCAAGCAACTCTTTGTCGGTCACTGGTTCAGCAAGTAAAGAAGTAGTCTCTGACAGTGCAAAGTTTTCTGGAAATTTTTCAAGGATAGTAAAAGTTAGTAATTTAAAAGCCGGTTATGCTCAAATTGCGCAAGATTTAGTCGCTGTACAAAAGTTTTTGAAAGACCAGGGAATAGATGATAAGAACGTTACAATTTCTACTGTTTCTATGTTTGAAAATTATAATTATAATAACAATAATACCCAAACAGAGAAAGAATATACAATTAGCCAGACTGTTGAAGTTTCTTCTTCCGACATAAATCAAATTACTACCCTAGCTCAAAAAACCCAAGATTTGATAAATAAAGGCGTGATATTTAGCACTAATGCGGTAGAATATTATTATACAAAATTACCTGATTTGAGAGTTGCTCTACTTTCTGATGCAATAAAAGATGCAAAAGCTAGAGCACAGAAAATTGCAGAAGCAACAGGAAGAAATGTTGGAGATTTAAAATCTGCAGCTAGTGGTGTTGTTCAGGTTCTCCCCGCAAATTCTTTAGAAGTTTCTGATTATGGCACTTATGATACTTCAAAAATAAATAAAAATGTTATGGTGACAGTGAAGGCTGCGTTTGGATTAAAATAAATAGAAAATAAAAGAGCGGTGCCTAGGGCACCGCTCTTTTGCTATTAATTCTCATTCCTCTCTGTACGGTGCGTTTCTTATTATCTCAATAATTTCATCTTCTAAATCAACTATTTTGCAAATATCTGTATCTTCCATGTTTATGGTTTTATTTTCTGTGGCTAATTTTTGTTTAAATAAATCCAAAAATGGTGTCCAAAATTCTTTTCCTACTAAAATTACAGGCGTTCTATTAATTTTGTGTGTTTGAATCAATGTCATTATTTCTAGAAGTTCATCAAACGTTCCAAAACCTCCAGGGAAATACACATACGTTTCGGCAGCAAAAAACAATAAAGTTTTTCTACTGAAAAAATACTCAAACTCAACATAATCAGTTAAGTACTTGTTTATAATTTGTTCGCTCGGAAGTTTAATTGTAAATCCCAATGACACTCCGCCAGCTTCGTATGCCCCTTTACTTGCGGCCTCCATAATCCCAGGGCCACCGCCAGTGACAACAGCATATTTTAATTCTTTTACAATTCTGGCACCCAATGATTCAGCTTTTTTATAATAGATACTGTCATTTTTAAATCTTGCAGAGCCGAAAATGCTAACAGACCTTGGATATTTTTCTATTAATTCATAACCCTTATCAAATTCCTTACCAGTAATTTTTTCTCTCCTCTTGATAATTTCTCTCATTTTTTTACGTGTTAATGGACCGGCGTCAATATGATTACCATTTATGATTTCCAACACATTTCTATTTCTTGAAAAAATATTTTTTAAATTCATGTCGTAGATTATAGCATTATTTATTTAATTCTGAAAAGCCTTTATAAAAAGAGTGGATTTATTTTTTTGGCTTGATATAATATAAGGGTATTAATTTATTATAAAAACAATGAATAAAAAAACAATAATAGCAGTGGTAATAGCCGTCGTTGTGGTGGGGGTCTTGATTGGTGGAGGTTTGGTCGGAGGTTTATTTACTAGTTCAAACAAAACACAAGATACATCTATTATGCAACAAGCAGCACAAATTCAATCAAAAGATATAACTGTTGGAACAGGAGATATAGCTGTGGCAGGAAAACAAGTCACGGTTAATTATACTGGAGTTTTTGCAGATGGCAAAAAGTTTGATAGCTCGCTAGACAGAGGAGTACCTTTTACATTCGAATTAGGTGCAGGAATGGTGATAAAAGGTTGGGACATTGGAGTTGAAGGAATGAAAGTTGGTGGTAAAAGAATTTTAGTGATTCCGCCATCACTTGCATATGGAGAAAAAGATTATGGTCCAATTCCTGGGAATTCTACTTTGATTTTTGAAATTGAATTATTGGGGGTTAAATAAGTGTATAGTATTTAGTATACAGAATATAGTATAAAAAAATACAAATACAAAAGGCAGGGCGTAAACACCCTGCCTTTTGTATTTTTTTAATTACGCTATGGCATAATTAAAAAAAAATATATTACCCATTTACGCTATAGCGTAAATGGGTAATATTACAGAACTATAATCTATCAGTCATTTATGCTAATATCAATTTTGTGAATTCAATCACCTTCAAAATAGAAAAGAAATTAAAAGGAAAGCTTGGAAGAGCTGGAATTTTAAAAACACCACATGGGGAAATAGAAACCCCAGCTTTTGTTGTAGTTGGCACGAAAGCTACAGTAAAGTCTGTAAATCCAGAACAGGTAAGAGACGCTGGTGCACAAGTTGTTCTTGCAAACACATACCATTTATATTTACAGCCAGGAGATGAGACAGTCAAAAAAATGGGCGGATTAAACAAAATGATGAATTGGCACGGCCCTACAATGACAGATTCTGGTGGCTTTCAAATATTCTCACTCGGGGTTGCTTACAAAAAAGGAATTTCAAAAGTTATACAAATTACAAATCCATCGCTTTTAATTCCAGAAAGATTTGATGATACAGATGCACCAAGGCTTGCAAAAGTTGGGCAAGATGGAGTTTCTTTTACTTCACACCTTGATGGCTCAATACATTATATTACTCCAGAAAAATCAATTCAGATTCAGCACAATCTCGGTGCTGATATGATTTTTGCTTTTGATGAATGCACTTCACCAAGTGAAGATTTGAAATATCAAAATGAAGCGCTTGAAAGAACTCACAATTGGGCAGAGCGTTCTCTTCGCGAACACAACAAATTAAATACAGAAAACAAAGTTGCATTGTTTGGAATTGTCCAAGGTGGTAGGGAAGAGAAATTGAGAAAAAAATCCGCGAAGTTCATATCTGAACTTCGCGTCCTGCGAAGCCTTGGCGAAGCAGGTGAAGCTGAAGAAATTGGATTTGACGGCTTTGGCATCGGTGGTTCATTTGCAAAAGAGGATATGTCCACAGCTGTAAAATGGGTTAATGATATTCTTCCAGAAGACAAACCAAGACATCTTTTGGGTATTGGTGAGCCAGAAGATTTATTTATGGGAATTGAAAATGGTGTTGATCTTTTTGACTGTGTTTTGCCTACACGACTTGGAAGAAATGGCACAATTTACACAAAATACGGTAAAATACATATTACAAATACAACATATAGAGAAGATTTGAAGCCGATTGAAGAAGACTGTGAATGTTATACTTGTAAAAATTATTCACGAGCATATTTAGCACATTTATTTCATGGAAAAGAAATGCTCGGTGGAACACTTGCTTCAATTCACAATATCCATTTTATTGTTGGTTTGGTAAAAAAAATTAGACAAAGTATTTTTGACGATAATTTTGAGGAATATAAAAAGGAGTTTTTGACTAAATATGTTAAATAATTAAAAGTGGTATAATATTCCGTAATATGTATTGTAAAAATTGTGGACAAAAAGAAGTAAATAATAAAGCAAATTTTTGTAAAAATTGTGGCAGCAAAATAAATTTTATAGATATAAATTTAAAAAAGACTGAAATTTCATCAAATGATGTTGCTAGTCAGAAAATGTTGGCAATAGCTACTTGGATAATAATTATTATTGCCATATTGTTTTTGATATCTGTTAATTCACACAAATCACCGAATGATAAATCTATTACAGCTAGTAGTTCTAAAGATAATAATATCCAAACACAACAAATAAATAAAGATAGTAATGCTTTACCAAAAATAAATAATGATTTACAAACAATTATTAAAGAATGGCATCCCCGCATCGTTTATTTATCTTGTCAGTTTTCTTATCCAAATGGGACTGTTTATCAACAACAATCTGGTTCTGGTACCCTAGGTATAAATACTGCTGGTAAAGTTAGTTTAGCTACAAATCGTCATGTTATTACTGATCAAAATAGTAATCTCGCATTTTTATGTCAAATTCGAGTTCCTTTTGATAAAGTTTATTCTGTATATATTAATAATAATAACGTTTACTATCTTAATTCTGGTCCAGACGTTGCATATATTCAAATTGATGATGCTGATGAGAATGTCAAAAATTCAGCAATAAATAAAGATAAAATGTGTGATGTATTACCAGATTTAGGGGCAAAAATTTTAATAATTGGTTATCCAACAATAGGATCTCAGACAGATGTTACTGTGACGGACGGTATAATATCTGGATTTGATGGTAACTATTATATAACCGATGCCAAGGTTGATCATGGTAATTCTGGAGGTGCGGCAATTGATTTAAAAAATGATTGTTATCTCGGTATTCCAACATGGTCCGAAAGTGGCAGTTTCGAATCATTAGCAAGAATTTTAAAATGGCAAACATTTTTAAAAAATTAATTTTTAGTATAGTAATATTTTTAATGGATAATTCATACAATGAATTAAAATCAATTACTGATAAATATTATACAGATGGGCAAATGCCACCTTACTATATATTTATTGAACTGCTAAAAAAATATAATATAAACATACGAAATAAGGATGGCTTCTTGGTTGAATGTACTTTTTCAATACCAAAATCAAAAAATAACTCGATAGCTTTAGGAATAAGATATCAAAAAATAGACGGAACTCCGACCGAAGATCTGTTTTTGTTTCAAAAGAATAAACAAATTAAAAAATATTATAATGGTAGACAAGAATTAGAATTACCAGAATATTTAGGAACGCATAAAGGGCCTTTTACTACAAGATAGTATTTTTTATTCATTGTTTAAATTTAGTGCCAAAGAATCATTTCTATGTTATTTTAATTTAGTATGTCAAAACAATTATTTAAAATTAAAGCCGAATATAAGCCAGCCGGTGACCAACCGAATGCAATTAGAGAGTTGGTCGCTGGTGTTGAAAAAGGTTTGTCAAAGCAAACTCTTTTTGGCGTTACTGGCTCAGGAAAAACTTTTACAGTTGCAAATGTAATTGAAAAAATTCAAAAACCAACTCTTGTCATAGCCCACAATAAAACTCTCGCAGCCCAGCTTGCCCAAGAATACAAAGAATTTTTCCCTAACAACGCCGTTCATTATTTTGTTTCTTATTATGATTATTACCAGCCTGAAGCTTATATGCCTGTCACTGACACATATATTGAGAAGGAAGCTATGATAAATGAAGAGATAGATAGACTTCGCCATGCTTCCACACAGGCGCTTCTTACGAGAAAAGATGTAATTATTGTCGCGTCAGTTTCTTGTATTTATGGTTTGGGCTCACCGGAAGAATATGAAAAAGTAAATTTGAAACTTAAAGTAGGAGAAGAAGTTAGCCGACAGGATATAATAATAAAACTTATAAATGTTCATTTTGATAGAACAAATTCTGATATAAAACCGGGAACATTTCGTGCTATCGGAAATTCTATTGAAGTAATGCCGGTAAACGAAAAGATTTTAATTCGTTTGGATTTTGAAAATGATGCGATTAAAAAAATCTCAAAAATAGACTCTGTGTCAAGAGTCTTGACACAAGATAATATTCAGTCAACTTTTATTTTCCCAGCTAAACATTTTATTACAGACAAAGAACAACAAGACAGAGCATTTAAAAGTATTAAAGCAGAGCTTGAACAAAGGTTAGAAGAATTAAAAAAGGAAGGAAAAAATTTAGAAGCAGAAAGACTTCGAAGAAGAACTGTCTATGATTTATCACTTATAAAAGAAGTTGGTTATTGTAATGGAATTGAGAATTATTCAAGACATTTTTCTGGAAAAGCACCAGGAGAAGCCCCAGACTCTCTTTTAGAATATTTTCCAAAGAAAGCAGACGGAACTGCAGATTTTCTTACAATCATAGATGAGTCGCATGTAACAGTTTCTCAAATCAGAGGAATGTATGCCGGTGATGCTTCAAGAAAAAAGACTTTAATTGACTATGGTTTTCGACTTCCATCTGCTCGTGATAACAGACCTTTGAAGTTTGATGAATTTGAAAAAAGAGTTGGACAAATTATTTATACAACAGCAACGCCTGGTGATTATGAAAAAGAAAAATCTGAAAAAATTGTTGAGCAAGTGATAAGACCGACAGGTCTTGTTGATCCTGTTGTAGAAGTAAAACCAATTACTGAAGTCAAAGGAAAAAATCTTTCACAAGTCTATGATTTTATTGCTGAAACAGAAAAAGTTGTAAAAAATGGCGGACGTGTCATTGCAACAACTCTCACAAAAAAGATGGCGGAGGATTTGAGTGAATATTTAAAAGAAAAAGGAGTGAAAGCGGAATATTTGCACAGTGAAATCAAAACCATTGACAGAATTGATATTCTTACAAATTTTAGAAAAGGGAAGTTTGATTGTCTAGTCGGAGTCAACTTACTTAGAGAAGGTTTGGATTTGCCGGAAGTAGAATTTATCGGAATTCTTGATGCAGACAAAGAAGGTTTTTTGCGTTCTGATACTTCACTTATTCAAACCATTGGACGAGCCGCACGAAACGTTCTTGGACGTGTGGTACTTTATGCTGACCGCATTACCGGAAGCATGGAAAGAGCGATTGGTGAGACAAACAGAAGAAGAGAAAAGCAAATCGCTTATAATAAAAGACACGGAATTACTCCAAAAACAATTATTAAAAAAATTCACGATATCACTGAAAATATGAGAAGCGACCATGATAAAGCTGTAAAAGAACTTGTTAGGATAGATGAAGAAATGATGAAAAAAAGTCCAAAGAAGCTTATAAAACAAAAAGAAATTCAGATGAACGCTGCTGTGAAAATTTTGGATTTCGAGAGCGCCGCTATTCTTCGAGATGAGATAATGATACTCAAAAAAAGAATAGAAGACAAAATAAAACCCAAAGAAACGAAGCGCTCGAAGTCCCGTAGCTAACTTTGTCCTGAAACAAAGTTATGGTACTGGGACGAAAGTGCTGCAATACTTCGTGATGAAATTAAAATTTTAAAAGAAAAAATAGAATCTAAAGACAAAAAGATAGCAGAAAAAAAGAAAAATATGATATAATTTAGAGAGTTATGTTGCAAGACACCATTGTTAAAGTCGTTGTAATTTTTTCAGGATTAGCCAATCTTTTTTTGGCTATTTATGTTTACAAAAAAAACTCAAAAGATAATATAAACAAAAATTTTCTTTATTTCGGTCTCGCTATCTTTTTGTGGTGTCTTGTTAATTTTATTATGCTATTTGAGAAGAATATATTTTGGTTTAGAGTTACTTACTCAATAGGAACGATTGTAACTTTAACCGGCCTTTATTTTACTCTTGCCTTGTGCAATACAAAAATAAATAAATGGTTACAAATATTTTTATCTTTGGTTTGCTCAGTATTTTTTGTGTTAATTATTTTTACTCCATTATTATTTGAAAATCTCGTTTCCTTTACAAGTACCGCTATTGCGCCAGTTTCTGGACCACTCTTTTATATTTGGACGGCATATATGGTTTTTCTTATTGGAACAACTCTTTCAGTACCATTTATATTTATAAAAAAAGTTGATGAAGAAAGAAAAAAGCAAATATTATATTTTTTATTAGGAGAAGCAATATTCGGTATCTGGGCGGTACTTGTGATAATAGTTCTCCCATCTTTGGGAGTTAACCAATTCAGCAATCTTGACACCCCAGCTACAATATTTGTCGTAGGTTTTACTAGCTATGCCATTGTTAAGTATCATTTAATGGGTATAAGGTCTGTGTTGTTTAAGGCTTTTATTTATGCCCTGGTAATTATTATTTTAATTGCCCTGCTTTTAGCGCTCATGTCCGTTGGTTCTTATCTTTTTACACACGAAATGATATGGCCAATCTGTGTGGTAGCAATTTTGCTATCTATAGCTCTGTTTTTTGTAGGCAGATTATTTTTTGTTGAGAAAAGAGACTTAGAAAAAGCAAAAATTAATTTAACAGAAATGCTAGAACAATCTGAAAATAATCGTATGAAAGTAGAAACAGAAAGGGATAAAACCGCAACAATTATAAAAAGTTTTTCTGATGGCCTTATCATTCTTGACGAACATGATGAAATTTTTTTAATTAATCCTGAAGCTGAAAAAATTCTTGAATTAAAAATAAATGGATTAATAAAAAAACCAATACAATCTTTATCAGTTTTTTCAAAAGCTATACCTATTGTTTCTGCATTAAAAACAGGATTAACAAATATATTAAAAAAAGAACTTATTTTGGATAAAGATTTAACTATAGAACTTTCAGTTATACCATTGAATTTAAACGAAAAAGACATTGGTCATTTGATTGTTATTCACGATATAAGTAGAGAAAAAACTGTTGAAAAAATGAAAACAGAATTTGTTTCTTTGGCTGCACATCAATTGAGAACACCAATTTCAATAATGAATTGGTCCATGAGTATGCTAAAAAATGGTGATTTTGGAAAGCTTAATAAAAAACAAAAAGAAATTGTCGAAAGTGCATTCAAAACCAATGAAGGTTTAATTGTTTTAGTCAGTGATCTTTTAAACACAACACGTATTGAAGAGGGAGCATATTTACACGAAACCACGATGACAGATATGAAAAAGATTGTTGATTCTGTACTAGATAACTATAAAGATGCAATTAAAAAGAGAAAAATTAAAATCGAATATTTTGAACCAAAGAATTTTCCACAAGCAAAGATTGATGAGAAAAAAATTAAACTTGCTGTACAAAATCTTATAGACAATGCTATAAAATATTCCCCAGAGGGTGGAAAAATAGTAATAACTTTAAAAAATGATAACAAAAATATAGTATTTAAAATTCAAGATTCTGGAATAGGCATACCAAAAAATCAACAAAACAAGATTTTTGCTAAATTTTTTAGAAGTGATAATGCAAAAAAAATTGACCCAAATGGATCAGGTCTTGGTCTTTTTCTTACCGAAAATATTATTAATGCTCATGGGGGAAAAATATGGTTTGAATCTAAAGAAAATGTAGGAACAAGCTTTTATTTTACTTTACCAATATAAAAATATTAGTGATTATAAAACAAATTATTAAACTTTAGTATAATTTAACAATCGAATTATGATATAATATAAATATGGCAAATTTTACTGGGAAAAGAATTTTATTAGTAGAAGATGATATTTTATTAAGTAAATTATTATCTAAAAAGCTTGTTGATAATAATGCTACTATTTTTCATGCAGCAGATGGAGAAGAAGCAGTCAAAATGATAAAAGATAATCAAATCTTTGATTTGGTCCTGCTTGATATTATGTTGCCTAAAATGGATGGTTTTCAGGTCCTTAAAACAATAAGAGCAGATGAAAAGAAAAAAGAAACTGTTGTAATAATACTTTCTAATCTTGGACAGGAAAATGATGTTGAAAAAGGCGTATCCCTTGGCGCAAAAAAATTCTTAGTAAAAGCACTATTATCTCCTGACGAAATTGTCGAGGAGATTGATACGATTTTAAAATAATAAAAATTAAAATAAAGGGCGGGGCCATATGGGTCCCGCTTTATATTTGCCCAGTAGTAGATTTTGACATTAAATTTTTTATTTACCTGACATTTAGAAAGATGATATTTTTTAATTTATTGTATAATTAATTATTGATGAACTTGTTTTAGAATATTTCTAAAACGACGTCAAAATTCACTACTGGGTTTGCCAAAGCTACACATAAAGAGTAATATACTCTATATATACCCCTATGGATGAACCAGGGGGCAATTTATGTTTACCCGTAAAAGTTTTGATTGATGTAAAATCAAAGATTTTACGGCATTAAACAAAAAGTTTAATGCGTCAATCAAAATTTTCTCGGGTTAATAAATAAAATGACCAAAACTGATTATAGTGCAGAATCACATAAGGAAGGCCCCGAAAAGAATTTTCAGGGATAATCTTAATTTTAAAATAAATAAGTATTTAATAAATATTAATTTTATGACACAAACAAAATTTAGTGAAAATTCAAACGGGGCAGGCAAAATTATTGTAAAAGGGGCTAGAACTCACAATTTGAAGAATATTAATGTTGAGATGCCACGAAATAAAATGATTGCCGTTACAGGAATTTCCGGAAGCGGGAAGTCGTCTTTTGCATTTGATACTATTTTTGCTGAAGGTCAAAGAAGATATATTGAATCTCTTTCTTCATATGCAAGACAATTTTTGCACCAAATGCAGAAACCGGACGTTGATGAAATCAGCGGGCTTTCTCCAGCGATTGCAATTGATCAAAAATCACGTTCAAATAATCCTCGTTCAACTGTTGCAACCATAACAGAAATTTATGATTATCTTAGAATTTTATATGCGAGAATTGGACGACCACATTGTTTGACTTGTGGAAGAGAAATCAAAAAACTTTCAAAAGAAGAAATTTTAGAAACAATTATTCATACAGTCACTCATTTAAAATCTTCACAAAAATCAAAGGAAATTTTAGGTGTGGAAGTTAGTTCAGACAAAATTAAAATTTTCTCTCCTGTGGTTGTAGGCAGAAAAGGAGAATATTATCAGTTGCTTTATGATTTGCTAGAAAAAGGATATGAGCAAGTAAAAATAGATGGAGAATTAAAAAAGTTGAGAAATCAAATAATACTTTCAAAAAATAAAAAGCACGATATTGATGTGCTTGTTGATGAATTTTATATTAGCGAATTTAAGGAGAAAAAATCTGGTATAAAGGAGCGACTTTCTGATGCGGTAGAAAAAGCCATTGAAGAATCAAAAGGGCTATTGAAAATAGAAACTCCTGTGGAAATAAAAATGATTTCCGTAAAATTTATGTGTCCTTATGATGGATATTCATATCCAGAAATCGAACCAAGATTATTTTCTTTTAATTCACCTTATGGAGCGTGCGAAACATGTCACGGTCTTGGTACAAAAGATTTCTTTTCCGATGAACCATGCGAAGTGTGTCTTGGAAAAAGATTGAGAGAAGAAGCACTCCATGTGCTTATTGGCGGAATAAATATCGTTGAATATACTGCAAAAACAATTACTGAATCAAAAGAATTTCTTGAAAGCTTAAAACTTACCGAAAGCGAAATAGAAATTTCAAAATTAATTATAAAAGAAATTGATTCACGGCTACAATTTATGAGCAATGTTGGAATTGAATATCTTTCACTTGATAGACGCGCAAATACTCTTTCGGGGGGAGAAGCACAAAGAATTCGTCTTGCATCACAGCTTGGCTCAGGTCTTGTGGGTGCACTTTATGTTCTTGATGAACCAACAATTGGACTCCATCCACGAGACAATGATAAACTCATAAAAACACTTATACATCTTAGAGATTTAGGAAATACTATTTTGGTGGTAGAGCACGATGAAGACACAATGTATGCGTCAGATTATATTGTTGATATTGGACCGGGAGCTGGGGTTCACGGAGGAGAAGTTGTAGTTTCCGGATATTTAGATGAGCTTCTTACCGCAAAGAAAAATGAGTCGGGTTCTATCACACTTGATTATCTTCGTGGAGATTTAAAAGTAGATATTCCTAAAAAAAGACGAGATCAAGATAAAGGGAAATTAAAAATTAGAGGCGGAAAAATATTCAACATAAAAAATATGAGTGTTGATGTTCCACTTGGTAAACTTGTCACAATCACTGGAGTTTCTGGTTCTGGCAAATCATCTTTTGTTTACGAAATTTTGTATAAAAATTTGCAGGCACGTCTTGAAAGAAAACTTCGCTCAAACGAAACGCACAATTGCGCTTCATTTTCTGGTTCCGAATATGTTGGCAGAACCATTATGATAGATCAATCTCCAATTGGTAGAACACCTCGTTCAAATCCCGCCACTTACACAGGTGCGTGGTCTTTTGTTCGTGATATGTTTGCGCTTACAACTTTGGCAAAAGAAAGAGGTTGGGCGGCAAATAGATTTTCATTTAACGTAAAAGGTGGAAGATGCGAAAACTGCGAAGGAAATGGAACCATACAAGTTGAAATGCATTTTTTACCTACAATTTATGTACCTTGCGATGTTTGTAATGGAAAAAGATTTACCAAGGAAACTTTGGAAGTAAAATACAAAGGAAAAAATATTCACCAAATACTTGAAATGACGGTGGAAGAAGCGATGAATTTCTTTGTTGATTTGCCTGCGGTTTATGACAGAATAAAATGTCTCAATGATGTTGGACTTTCATATTTAAAACTTGGGCAATCTGCTACAACACTTTCCGGTGGAGAAGCACAAAGAGTAAAAATCGCTTCAGAACTTTATAGACCAGGACTTCACAAAACTATTTATTTTCTTGATGAGCCAACAATCGGACTTCACTATGAAGATGTAAAAAAACTAATAGAAATTTTACAAAAACTCGTTGGTCTTGGAAATACCGTTATTGTTATTGAACATAATATGGATTTAATAAAAAGTTCTGATTATGTAATAGACATTGGCCCAGAAGGAGGAGATAAAGGTGGGGAAGTCATAGCGAAAGGAACACCTGAAGATGTATCTAGAAATGAAAAGTCATACACAGGGAAATACTTAAAGCGCGCTTTGAATAAATCAGGTAGGGATTAACCACTTCTCGCCCCGTAGTGAGCCGAGCCTTGTTCGAGGCTCTACTACTGGGGTAGCCATGAACGAAAAATCTTATACAGGAAAATATTTAAAAAGAGCTTTAAAGAAGAGTAAATAAAAACTACCCCCGAACTTTTGGTTCGGGGGGGGGTTATATTTTATCTCCATATTAATTTACCGCTCTTTGCGAAACAATTTTTTGCCGTTCATCCCGTCTACCGCTTGTTCCCCATCCTCCCACCAGTGTAACCTCCCGCATTTGTTGCAAGGCATGGCGATTTGAGTTTCAAATATATGACTCAAAGGCGTACCTTTCGAAGTCATCCTGTCAAGTTTGATGGATTCTTTGTCGCAAAGTTTCCCATTACACAAAAAACTCTTACAATCATCTTCCCCTTTTATAAAAGGGAAGATTGGTGAAACATGTTTTTTTAATAAGTTCATTTTGCACCTCCCAGTGCTTTATACTTGAAAATTAATTGGATTTCTCTAATTTTTATGGTATCATAATAAATATGGATAGTCAATACCTGAAAAAAACGAAATTACCAGATTTACCTGGAGTATACTTATTTAAAAAAGGTAAGGGTATTATGTATATAGGAAAAGCAACTTTATTAAAAGATAGAGTAAAAAGTTATTTTTCAAATGATTTAATTGCTACTCGTGGCCCGCTTATTGTTGATATGGTATTTCAGGCTGATAATATTGATTTTATTAAAACCGACTCGGTTCTCGAAGCTTTGATACTTGAATCAAATTTAATAAAAAAACATCAGCCAAAATATAATACAAAAGAAAAAGACGATAGAAGTTATAATTATGTTGTTATTACGAAAGAAGAGTTCCCAAGAATTTTGATAGAACGCGGAAAAAATTTACAGAAAGAATCATATTCTCAAATTCTTAAGAATTTGAGAATATCAAATATATATGGACCGTTTACAAATGGGGGCCA
This sequence comes from uncultured bacterium, assembly GCA_903823865.1. Classification (GTDB taxonomy): domain Bacteria; phylum Patescibacteriota; class Minisyncoccia; order Phycocordibacterales; family GWA1-40-21; genus Bog-1340. Next base: position 58,981 of record CAIJUJ010000027.1, on the reverse strand, counting down.
GCTAAAAGAAGCGCTAAAAATCGTTCGCAAAATATTTCCATTTCTTGACCAATATTCAAGAGAAAATACTGGCTATAAATTTTACAAAGAGATTGGTTTAGCACCAGAAATTTCTGGTATAGAAGCAAAAAAAGATTATGCAAAAAACATCAGAAATATCAAACTATTTTTTGAAGGTAAAAAGACCAGTATTTTGAAGAGTTTAGAGAAAGAAATGAAGGTTGTTATAAAAAAGCAAGAATTTGAAAAAGCTGAACAAATTAAACATACAATCTTCGCATTAAATCACATTCAAGACATTGCTCTGTTAAAATCAGAAAAAAATGAACAGCAATTAGCAAATATTTTTAGAATTGAAGCATATGATGTAGCACATATTAATGGAACAAATACTGTTGGCGTGATGACTGTAGTTGAAAATGGTATACCAAATAAAAACGAATATAGAAAATTTAAAATAAATAATAGCGTTCGGAATGATACTGCAGGACTTGCAGAGATATTAACAAGAAGACTCAACCACGCAGAATGGAAGTTCCCAGAGATTATTGTTGTAGACGGTTCAGTTGCGCAGAAAAATATTGCTGAAAAAATAATAAAAGAAAAATGTCTAAAAATTGCCATCATCGCAGTTACAAAGGATGAAAAACATAGACCAAAAATTATTCAAGGTATAGGAAACATAATTGATAAATACAAAAATGATATTTTGCTTGCAAATAATGAGGCACACAGATTTGCTATTAAATATCATAAAAAATTAAGAGATGGAAATTTTACAATATAATATGTGATATAATTTTGTTATGGAAAATTATCGAGAAATAGCACAAATATTTGAAAAATCAAAAGTCAACTTAGACAAAATGTTTTTTAAATATATTAATGAAACTGAAATTCCTAATTTACTAGTCAAACAAGATTTGAATTTAAAAACTGAACAAGTTGTTGGGCTAATTGAAAAAATTTCTGGGGATTATGAGGGAATTAAAAAAGAAATTCAAAATAGACTATCTACACTAATACCAGATTATAATTTTAAAGAGTTTAAGGTTATTTTTACTCTAGATAGGAAATCAGATTTTAGGGCCATCAATAATGATGAAATTATAGTAGATTTGGGCCGTCTATTAAGGAATTTATTTCCCGAGGAAACTTTAATTGAGGGTATAACCCACGAGGTTTTTCATATTTGGTTTAATCGTCAAAAAATTAGTGATGTATCAAAAGCTAATTACAATATAATAGATAATAATAAAGCAGATATTTTATTAAAGTCACTAAATGAAGGCTATGCAGTAAAAGTATCGAATCAAAGTTTAGAGAAATTGTATAGGGAACCATTAAGCTTAGATCGTGGTGTAAGACTATCATTTGATAAATTTAATAAATTTCTTAATTTTACAAATCAAAAAGAAATAGAAGATGCAAAAAAAGAAGGTTTTGAAACTATGGGTTTTTTTTATATTGTTGGTTATGAAATGATAAACGCCATTATTTCTCATCAAAATATAGATATTGTTAAGAATGCTTTGGCAAATCTTGATTTTTTTACAATTATCGAGAAATATGAAGATATATGTAAAACTGATAGTAATTTACCTAAAATTGACTTCGAATCATACAAAAAAATAATTAACAGAAAATAATTACGTTTTTATTATTTGTTTCTAGGTGTTATAATTGTCCAATATGAGTAGAATAAAAGTAGCAGTACTTCGTGGTGGTCCTGGAGATGAGCATGAGATTTCACTAAAGTCTGGAAAAAATGTCATAGATAATCTTTCAGACAAATACATTCCTGTTGATGTTTTTGTTGCAAAAAATAAAGATTGGTTTCTTGATGGTGTAAAAATTACTGCTGCAAAACTCTTTCAAAATGTTGATGTTGTTTTTAATGCGATGCACGGAGAATATGGAGAGGATGGCAAAGTTCAGCAAATTTTTAATCATTTTGGAGTAAAATATACAGGTTCTCAGGCCCTAGCTTCAGCTTTGGGTATGAATAAAGTTTTGTCTAAAGAAATTTTTGCTAAAAATGGTTTAAAAACTCCAATATATAAAGTTGTAAGAAAAGGTGATAATCTAACAAATATTGATCATACTATTTTTAAAACATTCCCAATTCCAGCAATAGTAAAACCAGGCGGAAGTGGTTCATCTATCGGTGTATCTGTCGTAAAAGTTATAAAAGACATTTTGCCAGCTATTGAAAAAGCGTTAAAGTTTTCTGATGTTGTTATAGTTGAAGAATTTATACAAGGAAAAGAAGCAACATGTGGAGTTGCAGAAAATTTTAGAAATGAAGCAATTTATCCGCTTTTACCAATTGAAGTTATCAAACTAAAAGAGTTTGAATTTTTTGGATATGAAGCAAAATATTCTGGAAAAGCGAGTGAAACTTGTCCAGGAAATTTTTCAGAGCAAGAAAAAAAATCTCTACAAGATATGGCCGTGAAAGCTCATAAAATTTTAGGTTTAAGGCATTATTCAAGGTCAGATTTTATTGTTAGTCTAAAGAGGGGAGTTTATATTCTTGAGGTTAACACTTTACCTGGTCTAACAAAAGAGTCTTTACTCCCAAAATCTTTAGAGGCTATTGGATGTTCACTGTCAAACTTTTTAGATCATGTAATTACTTTAGCTTTGGGGCAGAAACCAATTACTTCTTTTGATTATATGGATTGAGAAAGTGAACTATCAGCCTATGGTGACATCTATTTTAGACAAAAAATTGTGTATCACGAATCACTAAATATTTTAATAAGGAATTTCTATTTATTGTGGTCACAAATAAATTTCCTGACGGAAATTTTTCGCGACCCCGACTCGCTATTTTTGCCTTTGCTACGTAAAACAAAAATATAGCTGCGTCTTTCACAGTGTATAAAAAACCGCATGCAGATGCGGTTTTTAATCACTGTGGACCTGAGCGGACTCGGACCGCTTGCCTCCTCATTGCAAATGAGGCGCTCTACCAGATGAGCTACAGGCCCAGTAGCTAAGAGATTAACACAAAAATTATATTTTTCCAAGTATTATCCATGTGGGAATGTATTTTTTTATTAGTTATGATATTATTTTGTTATGAATATTTTTACAATAATAATAACTATTGGTGGTTTATGTTTATTTGAAGTTATTTCAAGTATAGATAACGCTATTATTAATGCAGAGGTGCTTTCAACAATGAAACCAAAAGGGCGAAGGTGGTTTTTATTTTGGGGTTTACTTTTCGCAGTATTTGTTGTTAGAGGATTACTTCCTTGGATAATTGTTTGGGTGACAAATCCATCGCTTGGGTTTATTGGTTCGCTCACAGCGACGTTCAGCAGTAATCCAGGCGTAAAAGATTCAATTGAAAAAAGTGCGCCACTTCTTCTTGCTGGGGGTGGAATGTTTTTAATTTTTCTATTTTTTCATTGGCTATTTTTGGAAGCTAAAAATTTTGGTTTGAAGCACGAAAAATTTTTTATGGAGTTAGGCGTCTGGTTTTATGCTGTGGTTTCAATTATTTTGTGTGTCACAGTATATTTTGCAATGAAAATAAATCCAATGATGGCTTTTGGTGCCGTTATTGGTTCAACAGCATTTTTTATTACACACGGTTTTAAACAAAATGCAGAAAAGGGAGAAAAAGAATTAATGAAAGAAGGTCTTTCAGATATCAGCAAAATTTTATATCTAGAAGTTATTGATGCAACCTTTTCTATAGACGGAGTACTTGGAGCATTTGCGTTTACGCTTTCAGTTCCATTAATTTTAATAGGAAATGGTCTGGGCGCTCTTGTTGTAAGACAGTTGACCGTCGGTAATATTGAGAGAATAAAAAAATATATTTTTCTAAAAAACGGGGCAATGTATTCAATATTATTTCTTGGTATGATTATGCTTGCGGATAGTTTCGGGTTTAATATCCCAAGCTGGCTTTCTCCAGTTATAACATTCGGTTCCGTTGCATATTTCTGGTTTAAATCAAAAAAACATTTAAAGGATATTGAATCAACGCAGATACTTTAATTATTATGACTTTTTTAATTATCTCAGCCACAGCCATTTTTCTTTCTGTAATTTTTGGCGGAACTTTTGCTCTGAGGTTTAAAGACAAACTTCACCTAATTTTAGGTTTTTCTGCTGGCTCTGTCATAGGCGTAGCCTTTTTTGATTTATTACCCGAAGCGTATAAAATGGGAAACATTTTTTATCAACCAAGTACGATTGCACTTTGGATAGTTTTGGGTTTTGTCGCTTATATTATATTGGATAGATTTTTAATACCACATTCAAATCATGAAGAAGAATGCGAAAATCATAAACATAATGGAAGTTTGGGAGCGGGGAGTATATCGCTTCATAGTTTGTTTGATGGAATTATTGTCGGACTTTCTTTTCAAGTTTCTCCAGCAATTGGTATTGCTTTAGCAATCGCGATATTTATTCACGCTTTTTCTGACGGAATAAATACTGTGAATATGATTGTCCGTGCAGGGGGTGACAATAAAGTTGCAAAAAAATGGCTTTTTATAGATGCACTTGCTCCAGTAGTTGGAATAATAGCTTCTATTTTTGTTACTATTCCAATAAATATTTTACCAATAATTGTTTCAGTATTTTGTGGATTTTTTATTTATATTGGAGCAAGCGATTTATTGCCAGAGAGTCATCATGGCCATCCAAAAGCATGGACAACAATTGCAACTATTTTAGGAATAATTTTAATTTTTATTGTTACTAGAATCGCAGGGTTTTAAATTGTGTATCACGAGTTACTAAGTATAATTTTTTCACTGCGCTCGAATTCTACGTAAGTACTCGCGACCCCGGCTCGGTAATTTGTTTGTTAACAAATTATACCTGTGCCTTCCACAAAAGACAGAAATATCACGCCTGCGCGTGATTTTCTGCTTTTGTGGACGATACTGGATTCGAACCAGTGACCTTACGAATGTGAATCGTATGCTCTAACCAACTGAGCTAATCGTCCTTTATTTTTTACATCTTTTATAATATACTTTTTTGGTCAAATTTAAAGGGCCGCTAGCTCATTTGGTAGAGCGCATCCATGGCATGGATGAGGCGACCGGTTCGATCCCGGTGCGGTCCACTACGGAGTAGTGGGACGAAAAAGCAAACTGCTTTGCTTTTGTCCCGGGATTGAAAGATCTTTTCGTATCGAACAAAGTGAGATGGAAAGATACCCGCCACGGTAGGTGGAGATGTCCGGTGCGGTCCACAAACGTAAAAAATATCTGGTTTTATGATGATATTTGGCCTCTATTTAATATAGTGTTATAATTTTTATATGGAAAAAAAACCAGAAAATTTTTATCATGGCTCAGCAAATAAGGACATTATTGAACTAGAGCCAAAACAAAAAAGTTATAGAAAAAAAGAAGAGGGTGAATTATTATTTGCAAGTCCGGATATTGCTGGAGCAACTCTTTTTTTGGTAAGAATGTTTGATAATGAATCACGCAAGGGTTATGAAGACGGGATATATTATTTTGTGATTTCTGATAAAGATAAGTTTAGAGAGCTCGACAAAGGCGGTACTGTTTATGTATTGCCAGATTCTAATTTTACAAACGACCGCGAGCAATGGAGTAGAGAGTGGGCAACAAAACAAAAAGTAAAACCATTAAATAAAATACATTTTGATTCTGCACTAAAGGCAATGGTTGAGAATGGTGTAAAGGTTTATTTTACAAATAAAGAAATGTTTGAAAAAAATATTAAAGGAAAGAAGATATCGATTAATTATTTAGAGAACAATCTTGGTCTTAAGGCTGAGGTATAGATTTCAAAACATTTTTATAATTTTGGGCTTATAGTACAGTGGTAGTACGAGTCATTCGCATTGACGAGACGGCAGTTCGATTCTGCCTAAGTCCACAAAAATTTTAAAATTTTTTATTTCAAATTCAGTAAAAATATGATAGAATTATTAAATATGAAAAAAATATTTTTTGGTATTTTAAATTTTATTAAAAAAAATAAATGGTGGACGGCAGTAATTGTAATAGTGGTTTTGATTTTATGTGTACTTATCTTTAGTGGTAAAAAATCTACAGTGGCTGATAGTATCGCCGTTGCGAGACATAATATAGTAGAAGTCGTCAGCTCAACTGGAAACGTAAAACCAATTTCAGATTTAGATCTTTCTTTTGAAACTGGTGGCCAAGTTTCTCACGTTTATGTTTCTGTTGGCGATAAAGTGTATCAAGGACAATATTTAGCCTCACTTTCAAATGCTGATTTAGTGGCGGCGGTTGAGCAAGCAAAGGCAGGATTAAAAATTGCCGAAGCAAACTTATCGTCTCTACAAAATGGAGCAACACCAGAGCAAATAGCTACCAATCAATCTCAAGTTGATAAAGCAAAAAATGATTTAGCCGATGCAAAAAATACTTTAATAAATTCAGTAAAAGACGCATATAATAAATCTGATGATGCAATTAGAAATTATATTGATTTATTGTTTACAAATCCACGAAGTATAATTCCTTCTTTACAATTTCAAACAGATTTTCAATTACAAAATGATATTGTTACAGGAAGAGCAAGTATTGAAAACATTTTAAATGCATGGAATACATTAACATTAGATTTGACTACAAATTCAAATATCGATGATGTGGTTGTGACATCAAATAATAATCTTTCTGCTATACAACTGTTGCTGCAAAATCTTGCGTTAGCTGTAAACAAATTAAACCCATATTCTTCTGTAAGTCAGACAACTATTACACTTTGGAAAACAAATGTTTCCACAGTTAGATCAAGTATTTCTTTAGTTATAAATAATTTATCAATTGCCTATAATCAATATCAATCAGCAATTTCTGCTTTAAACATAGTAAACAGCCAACTTACTTTAACTAAAACTGGTGCAACAGCGGATCAATTAAAAGCACAAGAGGCCACAGTCGAGCAAGCGCAAGCAAATGTTGATGTCGCAGAAGCAAGATTGAACAAATCAATAATCAATTCACCAATAAATGGAGTCATTACAAATATTGTTGCAAAAGTTGGCGAGACTATTCAAGCAGGAATGCCAGCGCTATCCGTTATTTCTTATGGACAATATGAAGTTGAATCTTTTGTTTCAGAGGCAGATATTGCAAAAATAAAAATTGGAGACGTTGCCACAACAACTCTTGATGCGTATGGCTCCGGTACATTTTTTGAAACTTCTGTTATTAAAATTGACCCAGCAGAAACTGTTATAGAAAATGTGCCAACATACAAGGTCACATTAAAATTTGTATCTTCTTCAGACGATAGAATTAAATCTGGGATGACAGCAAATTTGGATATTTTAACCGGCCAAAAAGATGGTGTTTTGGCTGTTCCATCAAGGTCAGTTTATTCTGTTGATGTATTAAAATATGTAAAATTACTTAGCGGAGATGATTTAGCTACAATTACAGAAACAAAAGTAGAAACTGGTATGAGAGGTGTCGATGGTTATGTAGAAATTATTTCTGGATTAAATGAAGGTGATAAAATATTGGCATCACCAAACTTATAACCCCGTGGCTCTAATAGAAACAAAAAATATTTGGAAAGTTTATGATAGCGAGGGCACAAAAACGGAAGCTCTTCGTGGTGTTTCTATTGAAATAAAAAAAGGGGAGTTTGTGGCGATTATGGGACCTTCTGGTTCTGGTAAATCAACCCTACTACAAATTCTTGGACTCCTGGATAATCATACTGAAGGTACTTATAATTTTTCTGGAAAAAATCTTGGCGAATATGACCAAATTGAAATTGCAAAAATTAGAAATTCAAAAATGGGATTTGTTTTTCAAGCGTTCAATCTTCTGCCACACGAAACGGTTTTACAGAATGTTAAATTACCTTTAATTTATTCTGACAAACCAGAATCAGAGTGGAACAAACTTGCAGAAGAAGCCGTTATTTCTGTTGGTCTCGCACATCGTATGCATCACCTTGCTGTTCAGCTTTCTGGTGGAGAAAAGCAAAGAGTTGCTATTGCTCGTGCGCTTGTAACTTCACCTGAAGTTATTTTTGCCGATGAACCAACTGGTAATCTTGATTCAAAATCTGGTCAAGCTATTATTGAAATTATTCAAAAATTAAATACTGAAAAAGGCCACACAATTATTCTCATTACTCACGAAACATACACAGCGGAATATGCACAAAGAATTATTCGTCTACTTGATGGTCAAATTGCAAGTGATGAACAAGTTACAAATAGAAAAACAGTTTCAGATAAATTTATAAAATAAAAATGAAATTACGATACAGTATAAAAACAGCAGTGACAGGACTTACAACGCACAAATCGCGCTCAGCTTTGACTATTGTTGGAATTGTCATTGGTATTACGTCAATTATTTTAGTTATGTCACTTGGGCAAGGAGCACAAAATCTTATTTTAGGACAAGTAAAAGGTTTGGGAGCTACAACAGTTATTGTTTTGCCAGGGAAAATTTCTTTTGGACCATCAATGGCTTCACAAACGATGAATGATTCGCTTAAAGAAAAAGATTTAAATTTAATAAAAAATAAAACAAATGTTCCTCATGCAAAATATGTCATGCCAATGGTGGTAGGAGCTGGAAAAGCAGTTTATGGTAGCAATGTTTACCAAGTATCTGTTTTTGGTTCTGGTGAGCTTGTTCCAGAAATTTTTAGTTTAAATCCCGATAGAGGAACTTTTTTCTCAGATCAAGACGTACAGAGTTTGTCATCAGTTGTTGTTATAGGTTACAAAGTTAAACAACACCTTTTTGATGGTGACGATGCTGTAGGTCAAAAAATTAGAATTAAAAATAATACATTTAAGGTTATTGGTGTTTTACCTGAAAAGGGTTCTTCTTCAAGTTTTGATGATTCTGTTTTTATGCCATATACCACAGTACAACAGTATATTACTGGTACGAAATATTACAGTAGAATTGTTGTTGAAACTGATACTGAAGCAAATCTAAAATCCACAGTTCAAGATGTGACTATAACTTTGCGAAATTCTCACAATATTACTGATCCAGCAAAAGATGATTTTTCTGTCACAACCTCAGCTGATGTTGCGGCGACTTTATCCACAATCACTGATGCACTCACTGCATTTTTAGCGGCAGTTGCCGCCATATCTCTTGTCGTTGGTGGAATTGGAATCATGAATATTATGTTGGTTTCCGTAACCGAAAGAACGAGAGAAATTGGTTTGAGAAAAGCAATCGGTGCAACAGGTAAAGATATTTTAACCCAATTTTTACTCGAAGCGGTTATACTTACAGCTTCTGGTGGCATTATAGGGATTATTTTGGGAGCATCTTTATCGTATGTCATATCTATTATTTTAACATCAGTAATTAAACTTGATTGGAGTTTTGTATTTCCATGGAGTGCCGCAATTCTCGGTGTTGTGGTGGCTGGACTCGTTGGTTTAGTTTTTGGTATTTATCCAGCAAATCAAGCTTCAAAAAAGAGTCCAATGGAGGCGCTTCGGTATGAGTGATATTTATCTATAAAATTTAAAGTTATAAAGAAAAATAAATGGTGGATTTTTGCTTCGCAAAAATCCACCATTTATGATATAAATATATAGTTATAAAATAATCAAAAATAAACATGGGACTAAAAACATTTTTAATGAAGCATGCAATAAAATCTCAAATGAAAGGTGTTCCAAAAGAACAGCAAGACATGATGATGGGAGCTATAGAAAAGGACCCACAATTTTTTGAGAATATTGCAAAAGAAATTGAACAGAAAGTAAAAGAAGGAAAAAGCAAGACCGCAGCCTCGATGGAAGTGATGCGAAAACATCAGGATGAGTTAAGAAAACTCATGATGTAAATCATAACCATAATAAAAGTTTCTTAATAAATTAGACGGCCAATCATGGTCGTCTGATATTTTACGGCAAATGACAAACAATAATAACAAAAAAATAAGTGAAACTACGATTAGAGAAATACTTGTTCAATTTTGGTATGGAATAGGAAATTTAAAACCATCGCTTTTTTCTGGTGTGTTTTTTTTCTTTGTTTCGAGAATAATTATGGTTATTGTCCCACTATTTTACAAGAATTTCTTCGATGTTATAGGTAAATCTAATGATGTAAATATCACAGCACCAAAATTAATCCATATTATAATTTTAATTTTAATTTTGAATTTTGCTGACCAAGCTTGTTGGCAAGTAGCAAATTACTTCTATCTACCAACGGTTTCAAAGGTCATGGCGCGTCTAAAGCAAATTTCGTTTGATTATTTAATAAAACATTCACACTCATTTTTTACAAATAATTTTTCTGGTAGTCTTGTTCAAAAAGTTGGGCGCTTTAGCCGTGCCTTTGAAAACATAAGTGATGGCTTGGTATATAATTTTATGCCTCTTGTTGTTACTGTTTTTGGTTCAATTATCGTGACTTGGTTTATTGCACCAGTATTTGCAATCATTCTATTAATATGGGTTATTATCTATGTAATATTTAGTATAATATTTTCTACTTGGAAAATTAAATATGATAAGTTGGTTGCGGCTGCTGATTCTTTAACCACTGGTTATTTATCAGATTCTATTACAAATAACAATGCCGTAACATTTTTTACTGGCCATAATTATGAATCAAAAGGCTTCAAAGATGTCTCAAATGATCAGGCAAAAAAATATTTATTTTCTTGGCAGTTAGGAAATATTTCTGATGTTGTGCAGGTTTTTCTTATTACCATAGTTGAGTTTTTGGTATTTTATTTTGCTATTAAGTATTGGAAAGTTGGTTTGATAAGTATTGGTACATTTGTACTTGGCCAAACATATATTATTGGTTTGTCGCAACAACTTTGGGGATTAAATAAAACTATTCGTAATTTCTATCAAAGTATCGCAGATTCTAAAGAGATGGTAGATATTTTACTTACCAGATATGAGATAGAAGATATACCAAATGCAAAAAAGCTTATTATTAAAAAAGGTGAAATAGAATTCAGGGGTGTGACATTTAAATTTAACAAAGATACAAATATCCTTGATAACTTAGATCTTGTAATAAAACCAAGAGAGAAAGTTGCAATCGTTGGACACTCTGGTGCAGGAAAAACAACTTTAGTAAGACTTATAATGAGACTATATAATTTAACAGCGGGTTCAATTTGTATTGACGGTCAAGATATAAGCGCTGTGACGCAAGATAGTCTACGTGAGCATATTAGTTTTGTTCCACAAGACCCAGTTCTATTTCATAGAACACTTCTTGAAAATATTCGTTATGGTAATAGAAAGGCAACTGATGAAGAAGTCAAAAAGGCTGCAAAGCTTGCTCACTGTGATGAGTTTATAGAAAGTTTGCCACTAAAATATGACACATATGTTGGAGAAAGGGGAATTAAACTTTCTGGTGGTGAAAGACAGAGAGTTGCAATCGCAAGAGCAATATTGAAAAAAGCACCAATACTTATTTTTGATGAGGCGACATCTAGTTTAGATTCATATTCTGAATCACTAATACAAGATGCCTTGAAACATTTGATGGAAAATTCTACAACAATTGTAATTGCTCACAGACTTTCGACAATAAGAAAAATGGATAGAATAATTTCTATGGAAAAAGGATTGATTGTTGAAGATGGAACACATGATGAATTAGCAAATAAAGAAAGTGGCCTGTACAAGAATCTTTGGGATTTACAGGTAAGTGGGTTTATTTAAACTAATGACAAATATAAGGAGTCAATTTTCAACCACCCTTTTCTATAATTATGCCCAATTTAAGCCATATTTCATCACGTATAAATAATATTTTTACTTTACAATATTTGGTGAGCACTATATAATTTAATCATTATCATTTATTAATTATATATTTATATGAAATACAATATCGATGATTTTGCAGCTCAGCTCATAAAAGACAAAGGTATTACTGGTTTGTCCAAAGAGTTAATGGACCAGTTAAGGCACGATCTTGTAGAAAGAGCTGAAAACATTATTATAGCTGAGATGGTAAACAATATGCCAAAAGACAAGCTTGCTGATTTCGAGAAAAAAATCGATAAGGGAAATGATAGTGAAATTCAAGAATTTTGTAGTAAACATATAAAGAATTTAGATGAAGTTGTCGCTGGTGCTCTATTGAGATTACGAGAGATATATTTAGCAAATGTGTTAAATTAATCATCCCCAAAATACCATGACATCAGAATCATTAAATAACTCAGGACCGATAAAGGAACAGGAAGTTAAAAAAACAAAAAAGAGAAAAATTGTTATTGTTGACAGTGGTGACATTGTTGAGTCTCAAGCACGTGATATTGCTGAGGAAAGATTAACAACATCTAAAACAGAAACGAATAAAAAACTTAGTGAGAAATTTAAAGATTTTTCTCATTTAAAAATGTCTGAGAAAGCATCTGCTGTATGGGAATATACCAAAAATAATATTTGGAAGGGTAATATTGCCCGTGAGATGTATAGACAAAAGGAATACTATAAAGCCAAAGACGAAATAAAAAATTCAGGAAATATTTATATAGGAGAAAATAACACAGATAAAACAGCACATGATCAAGCGATGGGGGCAATTGTAGACAGGTTTATTTCTGAGTACGACGAAACTATACACACTGAAGCTGGTGAAGAAAGAGAAATTTTAGATTCAAGCGAAGCAGAGAACTCACAATTAAACTCTTCCGTTCGTAGTCTAATTCGCTCTTATGCTGAAGGTAAAATTGATGATAAAATTTTTAGTGATGAAAGAAATAAAATTCTTTCTATCACACTTGGTTTAAGCGGAAAAGAACTAAAAAATACAGTTCGTTATACAGATAACTTATTTCAGATTGCAAAGGAGGCAAAACTGGCATATGAACACCACGCTGATATTGATGAAATAGATCAAGAAGTCGAAATTATTGTTGGTAAAGCGAAAGCCGGTGTAAGATCCGAAGCAAAGATGAATACTGTAGATAAGATAATTGATAAAATGCATTCCACAGGAATCGGTAGATTTGTAAATGAGACAACGGTAGCCGTCGGTGTTGCACTCGCATATTCAGCTGTTGCTAAACTTTCTAGATTTGGAGCTAATAAAGTATTAGCCCCAGTTACATTTGGTCTTGGTTCAGCTGCATTAACTGGAGCTGTTGCTGGTGCAAAAGAAAGTTTGAGAATAACAGAAGAAAGAAAACAACACGCCAGAGAAAGAGCTAAGGGTAAGGAGATGACACAAGATATGAAGCGTCGAGTTGAATTAGAAGGTGCAATATATAAAACAGTTTCATCAAAATCATTATGTGATTCTATTAAACAATTATCAAGCAAAATAGAGTCTCCAGAAGATTATTTTGCTGCAGTAGACGCTCTTTCTGAAGCTGAGTCACGAATACAATTATCAGACAAAGAAAAAATTGATCTTATTTCATACTCAGATTATAAATCAGTTGAACAAGAACGCCTTAACCTTGATGTTATTCGTGCTGAGGCAAAAGTAAAATTAAGGAATATAGTTGAGAGTGGAGTCATGACTTTACCGGGCAATCAAACTTTTGATGAATTATATGCATCAGTAATGAATTTGCAGAATAGAAATTTGTATGACGGGGACGGTGGTATAGATGACAAGGACCGTATATTTAAAAAATTAAAAATAAAAAAAATAGCAGGTGCGGTTACGAAAGGTGTAACGACAGGACTTGTTATTGGTGGTTTATTTCAAGAAGTATCGTCATTCTTTAATGCAAACCAACAGGGTTTGATCGAACATGCTATTGGAATAAATAAGGGGGCAGGCCACGTGACAGCACTTGAGGGAATAAGACAATGGTTTGGAAATCATCTTGGTCCAAATAATTTGCATGAGCACGTTGCAGCTGGAACACAAATAATCGGGGAGCATACTGAAGAAGTTGCTCATCAAATAATTCCAAATAATTCTTCAGAATTTCACACTATTCACAGAGAAATGTTTTATGACAATAATACTCAAGTCCACGACCTTAACGAACTTGGTATTCAGTATGGTGGAATTAATAATACTGGCCTAATGGATAACGGTCACTCTTATGATATCGATATATCACATATGACAAATAGTGGTTCATTTCACGCCGGAGCAATTGCAAAAGTAAAAGACCTAATGGTGGGCGGTCATCTCAAAATGCTTTTTTCACTTTCTGCTGGTACACAGCATAGTGTGGCTGAATTACCAATTGGTACCGATGGACATGTTCTAATTGACCCAAATAGTTTTATTGGAAAAACTCTTTTTAGAGTTGTAGATGGACAACTTCAATTTACTGGAAAGTTTATGGAGGTTGCTCAAGATATTGGTACTGCTTCCGATGGAAATAGTGTGGTAAATATCATCGCCACCGAACTTGGTAATCAATCAATAGAAAGTGTGGCTCCTATTGTAGATTTTCCATTGTCTATTCCTATCTTTGGCAGAGGACCTCTAGAACAATTGAGAAATCCAATAACTCATGAGGAATTAGATTATCCCTATCATGGATTTAATGATGCTAACAGGGAGAATTATTTAGGTCGCATGTCCGAAGCTTTAAAGGAAAATCCAGACGCCGAACTTAATGAAAAGGAAGAAATTAAAGATTATTTGTCTAGACAAACTCCTGAAGATTTAAAAATAATCGATGAGCTAACAAAAGAAGCTGGTCCAATGGATTCAAAATGTAGACTCTCAGTATGTGTTCCCGTTGCCGGCCACCAGGAGGGTAAAAATATATATAAGACTCTTGAAAATTATTTAAATCAGACCGCTAAGAAAGATGAATTTGAAATCGTTTTGTTTGTAAACCAACCGGATACAGATTATAACGGCAAAAAAGTATTACCAGATGACACCGCAAAAGAAATTCAAAGGTTCAAAAAAGATCATCCAGAACTACACATTAGAGTTATGAACAAAGTATTTCCAATTAAAGATGTTAAAATTGGCACTATGAGAAAGTATCTCACAGACGCGGTTTTAGAGAGACATATTTTACGTGGAAAAGATGCTCCAAAACTTGCAATAGTAAGTAATGATGCTGACAATGAAGGCATAGCGACAGAATATATAGACAATTTTATTAGAAAGTTTGAAAAAAATCCTGACACTGATGCATATATGGGTCAACTAGACTGGGGTTTGGAGGCATATGCTAGAAATCCGTTAGTGCACATTGGTACCAGATTCTTTCAATATGTAGATGTTATATTAAGACGTGGGGACGAAAGTACAATTGCGTCATCTGGTGCAAATTTTGCTTTTCAATCTAGTATTTATGCGGCCCTAAATGGCTATTCAAAAATTGGAGTGGGCGAAGATGTTGACTTAGGCAGGGCAATTAAGGCGGCGAGACGGGGTGCTAAAGATAAACGTTCAATTGGTTTTGCTGGAGCGGTAGTTTCTAGGCTAATTACATCTGCTCGCCGCGCAGAAGAAGCAATAAAACGGTCTCTTTCACCAGTGGAGCAGTGGGATAAATTTGGCCCTTTAGATGAGCTCAGAACAACAAATTTTGCAGAAAATAATAAGGAAATTGATTATGATGATCCAGAGGTAGTAAAAAAACTCGTTGCCGATATAGAGATTATAATTAATAGAACATTAAAAGCTATGACATGGGTAAGCGGTGCTGATAAATTAGTTTTAGATTTTTATTCTAGGTCCTCAAATAAATCATATAGGCACCAACAAGTATTCCAGAGTGCTCTTGGCTGGTTGGGTATAAATAAATATGAAATTGTTGGTCCAAGACAGATAAAAATTATTGACGCAAAGAATCTAATTAATGGATTAAAGAAATACAGGGGTGACGTTTCAAAAATATTGAAGAAAAAGATATCATAAATAAGTAAAGCTGGGCGGACTTCGGCCGCCCAGCTTTTATTTTTCCTTTATCTTTCCCCTAAAATCTGTTAAAGTACTGAAATATGTCACTATCAATCGGAATCGTTGGACTACCAAACGTTGGTAAATCGACGTTATTTAACGCCTTAACTCGCAAAGCTGTAGCTTGTGAGAACTATCCCTTTTGCACTATAGACCCTTCTGTAGGGGTTGTAGCTGTGCCAGACGAGAGAATAGCTAAGCTATCAACCTTTTCTAAGTCAATAAAGACCATGCCAGCGGCGGTGGAATTTGTTGATATTGCAGGTCTTGTAAAAGGTGCTTCTGCTGGAGAAGGATTGGGAAATAAATTTCTAACAAACATTCGTGAGACTGATGCCATTGCTGAAGTTGTCCGAATTTTTGAAGATGATAATATTATTCACGTTGCAAATAAAATAGACCCGCTTTCAGATATTGAAACAATAAATCTTGAACTTATTTTAGCGGACTTACAAACAATCACAAAAAGAGCAAGTGCTTTAGGAAGTGAAATAAAAAAAGGAAGTAAGTCAGCAATAATTGAAAATGGTGCAATAGAAAAATTAAAAATTGCAATGGAAGCTGGGAAGCTCGCAAGCACGGTTAGTTTTGATGACAAAGAAATTGTTGAAGTCAGCAAACTTTGTCTTATAACAATGAAGCCGATACTTTATATATTAAATAAAAAAGCCGGTGGAAAAAATCTTGATGAATTAAATGACGAGCGATATCAAAAACTTATTAAATTTTTTAATGAAGTAAAAGCAAAATATGTAATTGTTGATGCTGCAATTGAACAAGAGCTGAAAGATTTGGAAGGTGCAGACAAAAAAGAAATGAGAGAAGGACTTGGCGTGAAGGATGATGGAATAAATGATTTAATAAAAGCTGGATATGATTTGCTTGGACTTATTACTTATTTTACTACAGGAGAAGACGAAACTCGCGCTTGGACAATTAAGAAAGGATGGAATGCTCCAATGGCAGGCACTGCAATTCACGGTGATTTTAAAGACAAATTTGTTCGTGCTGAAGTTATAGAATGGGACAAACTTCTTGTTTCTGGTTCATATGGAGTTGCTCGTGAAAAAGGGCTAGTTCGCACAGAAGGAAAAGAATACATTGTAAAAGACGGAGATGTTATTGAATTCAAAATTTAATAATTTAATCATTAAATAATATTTATGAATATAATGGATAAAATAAATGTATCATTTATAAAATCAAAAACACTTTGGACAGTTGTTATATCAATTATTATTGTTGGAAGTTTATTTTATTATGGTTTAAATCAGATAAATAATAAAAAAACTCAATATACAACAGGATCAGTATTTTCTACTACAACAAATCTATATACATATACAGATGGAAATATAACTTTTACAATACCAAAAGGTTGGAAACAAAGTTCACGTTCAAAAGGATATGTTGTAGAAGCTTTTTCTGCAGATAAAATGGGTTTATTATTAATCACAAATTCTCATTTAACAATGACAGTCGAAGAAAAAATAGATCCATCGAGTTTCTTGATTAGTGAATTTCAAAAGTCTCTTGGTACAAATAATACTTTTTTAAAAACTGAAATTGCTGGTAAGCCTAGCGTATCCTATTATTCATCGTTATGGGGAAAAGACTCGTTAAATATAAATGCTGTAATTTCTAATGACAGTATGTATGTTTTTTTATTTGATGCCTCAACAACGGCTGCTGTATCACAATTACAGCCAACTTTTGATACTATATTAAAAAGTGTCTCCTTTAAATAGCAAAAAGGTATACGTTGGGATGTCTGGCGGAGTAGATTCTTCTGTCTCTACTGCATTGCTTAAAAATCAAGGATATGATGTTACTGGAGTTTTTATAAAAGTTTGGCAACCCTACTCCGCTGAAGCTCCGAAGGGCAGGCCATTTGAGTGTACATGGAAACAGGATCGTCTAGATGCGATGCGTGTTTGTGCAAGACTTGATATTCCATTTTTCACTTTGAATCTTGAAAAAGAATACAAAAAAGAAGTTGTGGATTATATGATCCGCGAATATAAAGTTGGAAAAACACCAAATCCTGATGTTATGTGTAATAAATATGTAAAATTTGGCGGATTTTTTGATTGGGCGATGAAACAAGGAGCAGATTTTGTTGCGACAGGACATTATACCAGAATCGCAGAAAAATGCGGACTTAACGCAGACCAACGCGGAAAAAATAAAAAATATCAATTATTAGCCGGTGATGACAAAAATAAAGATCAGTCATATTTTCTTTGGACACTTACACAAAAACAACTTTCAAAAACTCTTTTTCCAGTAGGTGATATTGAAAAACCAGAAGTTCGAAAATTAGCAGAAAAATTTGGTTTGAGTACAGCAGTAAAAAAAGATAGTCAGGGACTTTGTTTTATCGGAAAAATTGATATCAAAGATTTTCTTAAAAATTATATTAAAGAAAAGAAAGGAAAAGTTTTAGATGAAAATGAAAAAGTGATAGGTGAGCATGATGGAGCTTTTTATTTAACAATCGGGCAAAGACATGGTTTCAAAATTACTGAAAAAACTCCAAATGATTTGCCGTATTACATAATAAACAAAAATATAAAAAATAACACAATTACGGTATCTCAAGATTCTAAGAAAATTATTGAAAATAATTCTAAGATAATTGTGTTAAATAATATTAACTGGATTTCTGGGCAAGCTCCAGATTTATCAAAGAAATATTCAGCTCGAATAAGGTACAGGCAACCACTAGAGGAATGCAAAATTATTGAGAAATCTGCTGGTAAATTTGAGCTTCATTTTACAAAATCACAAAAAGCAATAACTTCTGGCCAGTCTGCTGTGATTTATGATAAAGAAGTTTGCCTTGGCGGGGGAATAATTAATTAGACTTTCAACTTTTTACCCTGTCTGATATTATATGTATATGAACGAATTCTACGTAACAAAAGCCAACGGAGAAAAAGAACTTTTTGATTATAAAAAATTGGAAGGTTCTCTTAAAAAAATTGATGCATCAGACGAGTTGATTGCAGAAGTTGTCTCTGAAGTCAGTGCTGAAGCCAAAAATAGATCACTTATTACTACACAAGAGATTTACAGAATGGCTTTTTCTATATTACGAAAAAAACACAAGTCAATTGCTGTCAGATATTCTTTAAAAAAGGCAGTAGCCATGCTTGGTCCTACAGGTTTTCCATTTGAAAAATTTGTGGCGGAAATATTTAAGGCAATGGGTTATTCAACAATTACTGACCAGGTTGTTCAGGGTAAGTGCGTACCACATGAAATTGATGTCGTTGCGTGGAAAGACAAAGATTTAATAATGACAGAGGCAAAATTTCATACAGATTTTAATTTAAAATCTGATTTAAAAATCGTGCTTTACGTGAAGGCTCGCTATGATGATATTTTTGGTAAAGACTATGTTTTTGGTGGAGAAAGTAGAAAATTAACCGAAGGTTGGATAATTACAAATACAAAATTTAGTACGACAGCGATTCAATATGGTCAGTGCCAACCATTACTCAAATTTATTGGCTGGAATTATCCATACAATTTTAATCTACATAACATGATAGAGAAATATGAGCTCATACCAATAACTGCACTTACCTCTTTATCAATGGCAGAAAAAAGCCTGTTTCTTCTAAGGGGCATAATTCTCTCAAAAAGCCTTCTTGATGATAATTTATTAAAAGAGGTGAAGTTTGATGATAAAAAAATTAAATCTATAAAAGACGAAGTAGAAGCTTTGTGTGAACACTGTAGAAGAAGTTTTACAAAATAATCATTTTTATTATGCCCACCAAAACAGAACTTCTGAAAAAAATAAAAGAGGAGGTTCTCAATTTAAAAGAATCTCCACTTTATTCTTATAGAACAGAAAATAAATATTTTCCAGTGATTGGAGAGGGAAGCCATGATGCTAAAATCATGTTTGTCGGGGAAGCTCCTGGAAGAAATGAAGCAAAAACAGGCAGACCTTTTTGTGGAACAGCTGGAAAAGTTTTAGATGAACTTTTGGAGCATGTAAAAATTAAAAGAGAGGATGTTTATATAACAAATATAGTAAAAGATAGACCCCAGCAAAACCGCGACCCACTACCAGAAGAAATTAAGATTTACGGACCATTTTTAGATAGGCAAGTTGAAATATTACAGCCAAA
Source organism: uncultured bacterium (assembly GCA_903823865.1). GTDB lineage: Bacteria > Patescibacteriota > Minisyncoccia > Phycocordibacterales > GWA1-40-21 > Bog-1340. The sequence goes on along the minus strand of CAIJUJ010000027.1, from coordinate 38,967 downwards.
AGTAATTTGTGCGCTCGGCAGGTATTCAATGGGTTATATAATGCAAAAATTTGGACTTGGCTCAAAAGTTGAAGCAATAAGCAAAATGCACGGAAAATCTTTTGATACGAGAACTTCTTATGGGCCAATAAAAATAGTTTGTTTGTATCATCCCTGTGTTGCTGTTTATAATCCAAACCGTAAAGATGAACTAAAAAATGATTTTGAAATCCTAAAAAATCTCTAAAATTGTGGGATTTTCCAAATTCTTATTTTGTGCTATATTTTAATAACAATGCAATCAAAAGAAATCCGAGAACGATATCTAAAATTTTTTGAAAAAAGGGGACACAAAATAATTCCTTCTGCTTCACTTGTACCTGAAAATGATCCAACCACTCTTTTTACTGGCTCTGGTATGCAACCAATGATGCCATATTTACTAGGTGAAAGTCATCCTCTTGGCAAGAGGATTGCAGATTCTCAAAAATCATTTCGAACTAGTGATATAGAAGAAGTTGGTGATAATCGCCATACTACATTTTTTGAGATGCTCGGTAACTGGTCTTTTGGTGATTATTTTCAAAAAGAACAAATACCTTGGATTTTTGAATTTTTAACTAAGGAATTAAAGATTAATCCCAATAAGATTTATGTCACAGTTTTTTCAGGTAATAAAGAAAATAATCTATTAGCTGATACTAAAGCAGTGACGATTTGGAAAGAACTTTTTAGAAAAGAAGGAATTGAGGCAAAAGATGTAATTTTAGAATCTGAACAAAATGGTGCTAATTTGGGTATGCAGGGAGGTAGAATATTTTCATATAGTGAAAAAAATTGGTGGTCAAGAGGTGGGGCGCCAGAAGCTATGCCTATTGGTGAACCTGGTGGAGCTGATTCTGAAATGTTTTACGAATTTGATTTTGTTGAGCATGATACGAAGTATGGTAAATATTGCCATCCAAATTGTGACTGTGGACGATATATTGAAATTGGAAATTCTGTTTTTATGGAATTTAAAAAAGTTAGCGATAGAAAATTCGAGCCATTACCTAAAAAGAATATTGATTTTGGAGGCGGTTTAGAGCGTATTTCAATGGCTGTTCAAAACACTAACGATATATTTATGATTGATATATTTGCAAATCTTATATCTTCTTTGGAAAAGATTTCTAATACAAAATATACTGACCATAAATACACAACTTCATACCGTGTTATTGCCGATCATCTTAGGGCATCAATATTTTTGATTAGTGATGGTGTTATTCCATCAAATACTGACCGGGGCTATTTTGTACGTCGTTTATTGCGTCGAGCCATTAGATATGCTGATATTTTAGGAATAAAGCAAGGTAATTTTGCTGATCTAACTGCTACTGTTTTAGAATATTATAAGGAAGCTTATCCAGAAACATATAATAAAAGAGAAATTATTAGATTAGAAATTTATAAAGAAGAGTTAAAATTTAGAAAAACCTTGCAGGCTGGAATGAAAGAATTTGAAAAAGGGATTGATCCATTTGTTTTATTTACCAGTTATGGTTTTCCTTTTGAACTTACCAAGGAATTGGCTAAAGAGAAAGGAAAAGTTGTTGATGAAGATAAATTTAAGAAAGATCTTGAGGCACATCAAGCTTTGTCTCGTTCTGGGTCCGAGCAGAAATTTAAAGGTGGGCTTGGAGGGACGGGTGAAATGGAAACAAAATATCACACAACTACGCATTTACTTCTTGCATCTCTTAGAAAAGTACTTGGTGGAGAAATTGTTCAAAAGGGAAGTAATATTACAGCCGAAAGAATGCGTTTTGATTTTAATTGGCCAGAAAAAGTTTCAGCTGACAAGTTAAAACAAGTTGAAGACTTAGTAAATCAAAAAATTGCTGAAAAAATACCAGTTGAAATGCTAGAACTTCCAAAAGAAGAAGCAAAAAAACTTGTTACAACACTTTCTTTTGATTTGTCTAAATATGGCGATGTGGTAAAAGTCTATAAAATCGGAGATTTTAGTACAGAATTTTGTGGAGGCCCACATGTCAAAAATACTGGGGAACTTGGTCAATTTAAAATTGTAAAAGAAGAAGCATCAAGTGCTGGTGTCAGGAGAATAAAAGCTGTTTTGGAATAATAAAGTTTGTAAAAATAAAAAGCGGGTTTCCGTTCTACGAAAACCCGCTTTTTATCATTGCATTGGTGTTTATAACGTATTATAATATGTCTATATATGAGTTTTTTCTTATTTAAAAAACAGCCTTCCTTATCATTTATTTTTGATATTAGAGATGCATCTATTTCTCTTGCTGCAGTAAGATTTATAAAAGACAAAAAACCAGAAATAGTTTTATGTCAAAATTTTTCACTAAAGAGCATTGATTCAAAGGATAACAAAAAATATCTTGAGTTAATGATTAAGACACTTGACCAGGCAATTCTTTCGGTTAGGCAATCTTTAGTAAAAATCGGGAGTAAAGAAATGATAGAGAAATATTATTTTTTCATCGGTTCTCCTTGGAGTATTTCTCAAGCAAAAACGATAAAGATTATTAAAGATAAGCCTTTTGAAATAACAAATAAAGTTTTAAGCCAAATTCTGGTCGGTGAAGAGTCAGAAATAGAAAAGAATATTGAATATAATACATCTGAGAAAAATCTTAAAATCATGGAAGAAAAAATAATTCAATCAAAGCTTAATGGTTATAAAGTCGAAGATATTTATAGAAAAAAGACACTAAATCTTGCTGTCGAGCTTTTTGTTACTTTTATACCAAGTGAAATAAAAGACAAAATTTGTTTAAATCTTAATGAAAAAATCGGTAAGAATGCGCAAAAACAAAACCACTCATGCATTTTGTCTTCCTATTCATATTTGCGAGATTTATATTCAGACAAGAATGATTTTATTTATGCTGATATTGGCAAATTGATAACCGATATTTATGTTGTTCGCGATGATATTATTTTCGCGATTGCATCAATTCCATATGGTGAAGAAAATATTATGCAAGTATCGTTAAATAGAACAAAACTTCCCAAAGACGTTTTTTTGTCAAATATTAGTATAGCTGAAGATAAAAATTTTGATTTGCCAGTCGATAACAATAGTTCCGAATCATTACGTCTGGGTCTAAATTTTTGGAAAAATAAATTTAAAGAGACTTTGTCAAAAATTTGTAATGAAATGAATATTCCAAACAACATATTTATTATTCCGAATAGCAAAATAGCAAATGTCTTAGTTAAAGATCTTTCTGAAGATGCAAAAAATGACAAGCTAGAAGTACATGGTACTAAAATAGATGTACTTATTATTACAGAAAATATTATCAACAGTTTTATTGAAAACAGTAAGACTTTTGTTAACGAACCATATGTTAAAATGGACACTATATTTGTTAATAAACTTCTAAATAAATAATTTACAAATGCCAAGAAAAATCATTCAAGACATATTTGTCGTAAAAAAAAGCATAAGAATGGTCAAGAGGGGTGATGTAAAAAAAGACCCTTTTAGCATTGAAAAAAAAGTTCCAATTCGAAAAACAACAGATGAAAAAATAATTAATGATAGATTTGTTGAAGAAGAAAAACTATATGATAATGACGCTCCTATCTATGAAGAAAGAAAGAAAGTTACCAAAGACTCAATAATTTTTTTATGGATTGTTTTAATTGCAGCAGTTGCAATATTGTTATTTATTTTATCTTCTACTTTTTCGACCGCGACCATTACAATTACTCCCAAAAACCAAGATATAACTCTAAATGATACATATAATATAACTTCAGACAAAACCGTTGGAACAAGTACTTTACATTTCCAAGCGATGGCAATTGAACAAAAACTCTCTAAGGCTTTAGAAACTGATGGCGAGGAGTATGTTGAGAAGAAGGCTACAGGAAAAGCTGTAATATTTAATAATTCCGGTACACAAAAACAAAGACTTACAATTAATACAAGATTAGAAACAAAAGATGGTTTGATATACAGAATCCGGGACTCAGTAGACGTCCCAGGAATAAAAACTATTGATGGTGTTAAAACTCCAGGATCAATCGAAGTAGATATCATTGCGGACACGCCGGGGGACAAATACAATATGAAGCTTTCAGATTTGAAAGGTGATTTTACGATTCCGGGCTTTAAAGGCACAATAAAATATACGACTTTCTATGCAAGACTTAGCGCAGACGTCTCTGGCGGATTTACAGGTAATGTAAAAAAAGTTTCAGATGACAAACTTACAGCGGGAAGAACAGATTTAAAAAATAATTTAACAGCAAATCTTATTAAAGATGCTTACTCAAAAACTCCAACAGATAATATCTTATTTAAAGATAATTATTACATCCAATGTACAGATTTACCAGATGATTCTGCAACAAGCGTTTATAACATTTCTGAAGATTGTACGATAAATGCAATCATATTTAATAAGAGCGACCTCGCTTCATTTATTGCTACAAACAGAATAAAATCATTTGATAATTCAAAAGTAGATATTCTTTGGAACGACAACGATACTGTCTCACTGTTTGGAACTAGTTTAAAGCCATGGAACGAAATAACATTAAAAGCTAAATTTACTGGTCCTGCAAAAGTTGTTTGGTCATTTGATACGAATGAAATATTGAGTGAAATTGTTGGCCAAAATAAATCAATTATAAGTTCTGTTATACAAAATAATAAAACTTCAGTGACCGAAATTGAGGCTACTATTCGGCCAATGTGGAAAAATACTTTTCCAACAAACAGTAATAAAATAAAAGTTGTAGATTCTGTTAGAGATAGTTTGAACAAATAAAATAAAAATACCAAATATGACCCATAGATGGCTTGACTATTTTGGTTTTTTTGTTATCATGTAGAGCGTTGTAAATTAAAGATGCAAACACCACAAAAAATAAAGAAAACTGCTACCGGAATCGTATTAGAAGCTTTTCCAAATGCATTGTTCAAGGTAAAAATGGACAGTGATAGTGGAGAATTACTATGTTATCTCGCCGGAAAGATGAGATTGCACAGAATAAAAATTTTAATTGGAGATAGAGTAGAAGTTGTCTTAGATGAGTATGGTGGAAAAGGTAGAATAGTGAGAAGAATATAATAATATGAAAGTAAAAGCTTCAGTCAAAAAAATATGTGCCAAATGTAAAACTGTTAGAAGAAAGGGGAGAGTGTATGTTACATGTACATCAAACCTTAGACACAAACAGAGACAGGGCTAAAATAAGGGTTGATTTTAAATGATAGAAATGCTATTGTGGTATTTCTTATAATATATTTATGCGTATAGTAGGTATAACAATTCCAGACAACAAAAGATTAAAAATTGGTTTGACAGTACTTTATGGTATTGGACGCCCTTTAGCACGCCAGATTTTAATTGAAGCAAAAGTTGATGAAAACAAAAAACCAACCGAAATTACACCAGAACAAGAAGCAAAAATCAGACAAATCATCGAAGCTAAAAAAATTGAAGGAGATTTAAAAAGAGAAGTTGGCGCAAATATAAAAAGATTGAAAGATATTAAAAGCTACAGAGGGTCACGACACGCAAGAAAACTTCCATCGAGAGGTCAAAGAACAAAAACAAATTCAAGAACCTTAAGGGGAAATGTCAGAAAGACAATGGGAACTGGTAGAAAAGCAGCTGATAAAAAATAATTTAATATAATATACATAACGAACAATGGGTAAGAAACAAGCAGAAACAAAAACAGAACAAAAAGCTGTTACAAAAGATGTAGCAGCACAAGTTAAAGCCAGCTCAAAAAAGAGAGTTGAGTCTGGTGTTTTGCATGTTCAATCAACATATAACAATACAATCGTTCTTCTTACCGACAAAAAAGGCAATGCAATCATGCAATCTTCAGCTGGAGCACTAGGTTTTAAAGGTGCAAAGAAAGGAACACCGTTTGCAGCTGCAAAAGTTGGCGAAGCACTTGGAGAAAAAGCAATGAACATTGGGCTTAAAGAAATAGACGTAATTGTAAAGGGAGTTGGTTCAGGAAGAGAGTCAGCAATCAGAGGTTTTATTTCTAAAGGTTTCAATATTACAAATATAAAAGATGTCACCCCAGTTCCACACAATGGACCAAAACCTAAAAAACCACGAAGAGTATAATTTTTAATAAATATGATAACAGGACCAAAATATAAAATAGCAAGAAGATTGGGACCAAGTGTATTTGATAAGACACAAACCCAAAAATTTGCAATGAGAACAAGCGCAAGAGACCCAAAGAAAATGAAAAGAGCAGGGTCAGATTTTGGAATGCAGCTTATTGAAAAACAGAGAGCAAGATTGACCTACGGTCTTGGAGAAACACAATTTAAAAACCTAGTTGAAAAGGTTCAATCAAAAAAAGGTACTGATATAAATGAAGCTCTAGTACAAGCACTTGAAACAAGATTGGACAATACGATTTACAGATTAGGATTTGCCTCTACAAGACAAGCCGCAAGACAAATGGTAAATCACGGTCATATAGATGTAAACGGCAAGAGAAACACAATCCCATCATTCCATGTATCAATCGGAGATATCATAACAATTAGAGAAAATAGCAAGAAAAAAGGACTCTTTAAAGATTTAGAAGCAAAACAAAAAGAATTAAGAGTACCTTCATGGCTTGCATATAATACAGAGAAGAAAGAAGCAAAAGTTCAAGGATTGCCAAAAATACCAGCGAACGAAATATCATTTGATGTTTCCCAAATATTCCAATATTACAGCAGATAGTCAATTAAAATATTATTAAAATTTATTAATTTTAATCAGCCTACCAAGACGAAAAATCAAGGAAGGCAAAAAAAATATGTCTGATCAATACAAAATTTTATTACCATCAAAACCAAAGAAAGTCTCAGAAGAGGGATTTTTTGGCGTTTATGAAATAGACGGTTTGTATCCAGGATACGGACACACACTAGGTAATTCTTTAAGAAGAATCATCCTTTCTTCTATTCCTGGTGTTTCTATCATTACAATTAAAGTTGATGGAGTTGATCATGAATTTTCTACAATAAAAGGTATTAAAGAAGACGTAATAAATATAATTTTAAATTTGAAAAATGTCAGATTTAAAGTTGTAAATGATGAAGAACAGACAGTTCATCTAAAAGTAAAAGGAATAAAAGATGTTACAGCAGGAGACATAACTGTCCCTGGACAAGTTGAAGTTCTAAATCCAAAACAACACATTGCATCTTTGACTGAAAAAGGTTCAGAACTTTCAATTGAAATCAAAATCAAAAAAGGTTTGGGTTTTATTCCAAAAGAAGAAATTCAAAAAGATAAAGTTGAAATAGGAACAATCGCAATGGATGCTATCTTTACTCCTATAAAAAGAGTAAATTATGAAGTAGAAAACATGAGAGTTGGGGATAGAACAGATTTCAACAAGCTCACTTTCTCAATTGAAACAGACGGCTCACTTACACCAGCTGAAGCTCTTGAAAAATCAATCTACATTATGCTAGAACAATTAAAGGCGGTTGTCGGTTTTGAAGAACCAATAGAAGAGAAAGTTGCAAAGAAATCAGAAAAAGGCGAAAGCAAAGATGTTGAAGCAGACCCAGAATTCCTAAAAACAAGAATAGAAGGTCTGGATCTTTCGGTAAGAACAGTCAACGCACTTTCAAAAGCAAACATAAGAACAGTTGGCGGTCTTGCAAAAAAGAAAGCCGACGATCTTGATGGCATTGAAGGTTTGGGTTCAAAGGGAATTCAAGAAATAAAGAAAGCCCTATCAAATTTCGGAATAATTCTTAAATAATGTCATTGCGAGCGAAAGCGAAGCAAACCAGATTAAAAATTTCAAAATAAAAACATGTTACACGGTAATAAGAAAAAACAATTAAGTAGAAATAAAAATCAAAGAAATGCTCTGATTAAGACTCTTGCCGTATCTTTAATTAAATACGAAAAAATTCAAACAACAGAAACAAAAGCAAAAGTATTAAAACCATTTGTTGAAAAATTGATTACAAAAGGAAAAGAAGCAAATTTAGCAGCTCAAAAATTAATTGCTTCAAGAATAGGAGCAACTTCAGCAAGTAAAATAATAAAAGTACTTTCACCAAAATATAAAGATAGAAATGGTGGATATACAAGAGTTATCAAAATTAAGACTAGATTATCTGACGGAACAAGTATTTCTCAGATAGAATTTATATAAAAACATGGAAAAGAAAATTTACACAATAGATGCAACAGGGCAGAAATTAGGAAGAATCGCCACAAAAGCGACAGCTTTACTAATAGGTAAAAATCGTGTTGATTACGCCAAGAATGTTGTTTTTAATGTTCAAGTAATAATTGAAAATGCCGGCAAAATTGATATATTTGAAGGTAAATTAAAAACAGTTTACAAAAGATATTCTGGCTACCCAGGCGGTCTTTATGCAAAGAGCATGGAGCAATTGATTGATAGCAAAGGTAAAAGCGGTCTTTTGAAAATCGCAATTTCCGGAATGATTCCAAGAAATAAACTAAAATCAAGAATTATAAAGAACTTGATTATTAAAGAATAAAAGAAACAATTTACCCCGTTAGAAATTCAGTGGGTAAAGTAAATAAATTATATATAAAAAAATGGAACCAATAATAAAAAAAGAAAAAAATACAGTTAGTAAAATTTCTGTCGGGGAACACAAATACATAGAAGCTGTTGGAAGAAGAAAAACATCTGTTGCAAGAGTAAGAGCCACTATTGCTGCAAAAAATTCTTTTGTAATTAATGACGAAAAAACTATTGATGATTATTTTAAAAATGAAGCACAAAGAATTATCGTTTCTCAAGCTTTGAATGTTGCAAAATTACCAGGTCATTTGGCGATCACAGTAAAAGTTACAGGTGGGGGAATCAATTCTCAAGCAGAAGCTGTAAGACATGGAATCGCTAGAATACTTATTTTAATGGATCCTGAGCTAAGAAAAGATTTGAAAAAAGTTGGATATTTGAAGAGAGACCCAAGAGCAAAAGAAAGAAGAAAATTTGGTCTTAAAAAGGCTAGAAAAGCTCCACAGTGGTCAAAAAGATAAAAATAATTTAAAAAACCGTCGAAAGACGGTTTTTTAATAATTATTTTATATATTTGTAGATAATAAATAGTATATGCCGCCTGTATTCTCAGGCGGCATATTATGATGACGGGATGTCGGTGGGCAATATATTTTGGGAGAGCGCCTCCAAAAATACATTCCACGATTCACGGCATCCAGGAGGCGTCACCCCATTGTGCGGTGGCAGGAGCACTCAAGTAAATTATACAATAATAAAAAATTAGTTGTCAAATTGAAAAAAGGCACAAAAAAGCCGTCTTACTTAATAAAGTTATAAAGACGGCAGACAACAGTGGAAACCCGGGTGGGAGATAGAACGTGAATGGGGGACATTTGGACGTCCTACCCCGCGCACCCGTGTTTTCCACTGCTAACTTCTTATATCTTAGCATATTATCTATATACTTGTCAAGCATAAAATTTGATTTTTATTGAAATTATGATAAAATAGCTATAAATAAGGCTAATATCGAATTTAAAGCCCAGAATAAGCCAAAATAAAAAAAATGAACAAAAATACAACAAACAACAACAATGATGATTTGGTATACGAAGAAGAGTCAAAAAAAACATCAAAAAAGATGGCTGATGATGTAATAGTTGATGAAGAAGTTGAAGCTCCTGAAAATTTGGTCAAAAAACTCAAAGAAAAAATCAAAACTCTTGAAAAAGAAAAACAAGAGTATATGAATGGCTGGCAGAGAGAAAGAGCTGACCTTATAAACTACAAAAAAAGAGTTGAAAATGAAAAAGTCGAAATTGTAAAATATGCAAACGAAAATTTGCTTGAAGAAATCACACAGGTGCTAGATAGTTTTGAAATGGCATTTTCAAATAAAGAAGCTTGGGAGAAAGTTGATAAAAATTGGAGAGTTGGTGTTGAATATATTCATACACAGCTTTTAAAAATCCTTGATGAGAATGATTTTAAAACAATGAGCCCGCTTAATGAAAAATTTGACCCTAAATTTCACATTGCGGTAGAGCATGTTGTGACTGATGATGAAAAAAAAGACGGGATGATTACAGAAGTTAAGAAGAAAGGTTATATTTTAAATGGAAGAGTTATGAAGCCAGCACAAGTTGTGGTTGCTGAGTTCAAAAAGTAAGTTGTGTGTCATTCCCGCGCAGGCGGGAATTCAGTATTAATTCAATTCAACACTAGATTCCCGCCTGCGCGGGAATGACAATACGGAGACAAAAATGATATAATTAAAATATATGTTAAGTTTACAAAAACAGCAAAAATTCATAAAGAAAACAATACAATTGCCAAATGGTTCATGGGCACTTGTCGTTTTTGAATTGCTTGAAGTAAATGGAAAAATTGTTGCAAAAGCTGTCTGTGGAAAAATCATTGAAGAGAATATTATTTCACAGGAAGAAATTCTTGCACTTCCAGTTTATTTTGAAAAACAAAACTTTCTTCCTATTACAAGTCCATTTTTTGCAGATATTCAAGAATTAATAAAAGATTTATCTTTTGTTATTAGTCAACCACCTCGCGCTCCTAACTTTTAATATTTAATTCTTGTATTGTCATTCCAGCGAAGGCGGGAATCCAGTATTAGAATGAAATCTAGATTCCCGCCTTCGCGGGAATGACAGGTTGTATATACTTTTATAAGTTATAAATTAACAATTTAGCCTAAAACATTTTATTAAAAATGTTCGGCGAACCAAAACTATGAGTAAAATATTAGGAATAGACTTAGGAACAACATTCTCAGCGATGGCTGTGATGGAGGGAAATGCTCCCAAAATCATAGAAAACGCTGAAGGTGCAAGAACAACCCCATCTATTGTTGCCATGACAAAAACAGGTGAAAAGCTTGTTGGTTTATTGGCAAGAAGACAGGCTGTTACAAACCCAAAGAATACAGTTTTTCAAGTAAAAAGATTTATGGGTCATCAATATGATGATGCCGGAGTACAGAAAGATAAAGCTTCTGTCTCGTTTGATATTTCAAAATCTACAAATAATGGAGTTGAAATAGCAATGGGCGGAAAGAATTATCGTCCAGAAGAAGTATCAGCAATGATTCTTCAAAAAATGAAAAATGATGCTGAAGCAAGACTCGGTGAAAAAATTACTGACGCAGTTATTACAGTACCAGCATATTTCAACGATTCACAAAGACAGGCAACAAAAGATGCCGGGCAAATTGCCGGATTAAATGTTTTGAGAATTATAAATGAGCCAACAGCAGCAGCACTTGCATACGGTCTCAACAAAAACAAAAATGAAAAAATCGCAGTGTACGACTTTGGTGGAGGAACATTTGATATTTCAATTCTTGAGATTGGTGATTCTGTCGTAGAAGTTCGCTCAACCGATGGAGACTCACATCTTGGTGGACGCGATATTGATAAAAAGATTGTGGATTTTATGGCAGATCAATTCATGAAAGAAAACGGAATTGATTTGAGAAAAGATTCACTATCACTTCAAAGACTTGATGAAGCAGCAGAAAAAGCAAAGATTGAGCTTTCAACTGCACTTGAAACAGAAATAAATATTCCTTTCGTTACTTCAGATGCTTCCGGACCAAAACACCTGCTTATTAAATTCACAAGAGCAAATCTTGAAAATCTTACAAAAGAATTTATTGATAGATCAATAATGATTTCGAAGAGAGCGATAGAAGCTTCACCATTTAAAATAGGTGATCTTAATGAAGTTATTATGGTTGGAGGACAAACAAGAATGCCTGCAATAGTTGCCGCTGTAAAAGCTTTGTTCGGAAAAGAACCAAATCTTTCAGTCAACCCAGATGAAGTTGTTGCACTAGGTGCTGCAGTTCAAGGAGGAATTTTGCGTGGAGATGTCAAAGATGTTCTTTTGCTCGATGTTATTCCACTAGCACTTGGAATTGAAACTATGGGAGGAGTAGCAACACATCTTGTAGAAAAAAATACAACAATTCCTACATCAAGAAGTCAGGTATTTTCTACCGCAGCAGACAATCAAACTTCTGTAGAAATTCACATCGTTCAGGGAGAAAGACCAATGGCAAGCGATAACAAGAGTTTGGGTAAATTTATATTGGATGGAATACCACCAGCAAGAAGAGGAATGCCACAAGTTGAAGTCACATTTGATATTGATGCAAACGGAATATTGAATGTAAAAGCAAAAGATAAAACAACAAATAAAGAACAATCAATCAGAATTGAAGCTTCTTCTGGTTTGAAAAAAGAAGATATTGAAAGAATGAAAAAAGAAGCTGAGCTTAATGCAGAAGAAGACAAAAAGAAAAAAGAAAGTGTTGAAGCAAAAAATATTGCCGAACAAATAATCTACACTGCAGAACAAGCAATAAAAGATAATAAAGATAAAATACCAGCAGATATAATAAAAGGTGTTGAAGATAAAATTGCTGATTTAAAAACAGCAACTTCAGGTACAGATTCAGCATTAATAAAAACAAAGACAGATGCACTTTCAACTGAAATGCAAAAAATCGGTGAAGCTATGCAAAAAACACAAAAAGAAGCTCCTGGACAAACTGCAGGTGCTGAAGGCAGTGATAAAAAGGGAGAGGGCGATAATATTAAGGACGCGGAGTATAAAGAGAAAAAGTAAGATGACAATTTACCCTGTTAAATAGAATTCAAATTTAACAGGGTGAAAAAGACGCGGAGTATAAGGAGACAGGAGATAAAAAGTAAATTCGTTGGCGGGAAAAGGTCGAACCTTGAGAATTTAAAAAGGTTCGACCTTGAGGAGCCAACTCCAAAAATAAATGTCCAAAGATTATTATCCCAGTACCGTAACTTTTTTGCAGGAAAAAGTTAGCTACGGGACAAGCAAAACAAATATATGAGTAAAGATTACTATAAAACCTTAGGGGTGGACAAGGGCGCTAGCAAAGAAGATATTAAAAAAGCCTTCAGAAAACTTGCGCACGAACATCACCCAGATAAAGGCGGAAACGCTGAAAAATTTAAAGAAGTAAGTGAAGCTTACTCGGTACTTTCCGATGATTCAAAAAGATCCCAATACGACACTTACGGTTCAGCAGGACCCGCAGGTTTTGGTGGCGGACAATACCAAGGTCAAGGTGGTTTTGAAGGATTTGATTTTTCAGGATTTTCTGGTGGACAAAATGTTGATTTTGACTTGGGAGATATATTTGGAGATTTTTTTGGTGGCGGAAGAACTTCTAGAAAAAAACAAAAAAGGGGAAGAGATATTTCTGTGGATTTAGAACTCAATTTTTCAGAATCTGTTTTTGGAGCTGAAAAAACTATCAGACTTACAAAAAATTCAAAATGTAAAGTTTGTAATGGAACAGGTGCTGAAGGAAGTTCATCTATGCAAACATGTAATTCTTGTGGAGGCCAAGGAAAAATCCGAGAAACAAAAAGATCATTTTTTGGTCCGATAGTTACAGAAAAAATTTGCGAAGTCTGTGAAGGTTTGGGACAAATTCCAAAACATAAATGTTCTAGTTGTTCAGGTCTTGGTATATCAAAAAAAGAAGAATCATTTTCTGTAAGTATTCCTGCTGATATAAACGACGGAGAAACAGTGAGACTAACTGGTGCGGGTGAATCTGTGAAAGGTGGAAGCTCTGGAGATTTGTATATTAAAATTCGTGTAAGAAAAGACCATTTGTTTAAAAAAGAAGGAAAAAATCTTATAACAGAATTAAATATAAAATTGACAGATGCTGTTTTAGGGGCTAAATATAGCCTTAAAACTCTGGATGGTGATATAGAGCTGTCGGTTCCTGCAGGGGCTGAATTTGGCCAAATATTGCGTATTAGAGGCAAAGGAATCCCTATAAGTGGCGATAGACGAGGGGATTTACTAGTCAAATTAAACATCAAAATACCTAGCCGACTTTCAAAGCAGGCGAAGAAAGATTTCGAGGAATTGAGGGGGGAAGGACTGTAAAATAAATACAAAAGGCGGGTTCGTGAAGCGAACCCGCCTTTTGTCTTTCAAAAAATTAATTAGTTTGTTATTATAATCATATGAATAAAAAAATATTACTTTCAGGAGTCAAACCCACCGGTACAGTGCATATCGGTAATTATTTTGGTGCTATGAAGCAAATGGTAGATCTTCAAGATAAATATGAAAGCTATATTTTTATTGCTGATTATCATGCCATGACAACAGTTCAAAACAAAGCCGATCTTAAACAAAGAATTATTAATGTTGCACTTGATTATCTCGCTATTGGTCTTGACCCACAAAAAATAACTCTTTTTAAACAATCAGATATTCCACAAGTAACAGAGCTTGCTTGGATTTTTAATTGTATTACAACAATGCCATATATGATGCGTGCCCATGCTTTCAAAGACGCTGAAGCAAAAAATAAAGAAATCAACGTTGGGGTTTTTGATTATCCAATGCTCATGGCCTCGGACATTTTGATACAAGATGCAGATATTGTTCCGGTGGGGCAAGATCAAAAACAGCATGTAGAATATGCTCGAGACACCGCTCAAAAGTTCAACAGAATTTTTGGGGAGACTTTCAGATTACCAGAGCCACTAATTCTTTCCCATGTTGACACAGTACCCGGAATAGATGGGCGAAAAATGAGTAAAAGCTATGGCAATGTCATTCCACTTTTTGCTACTGATGAGGAAATTAAAAAGGCCGTTATGAAAATTCCCACAGATTCAAAAGGAGTTGCTGAACCAAAAAATCCAGATGAATCTGCTATTTTTGCAATTCATAAATTATTTATTGATACGGAAAAGTTAAAAAATTTGAGAGAAAAATATCAAAAAGGGGGAATGGGTTACAAGGAAGCAAAAGAATTACTTATAAAAGATTTGTCTGCCTTTATAAAACCAATGAGAGAAAAGAGAGAAAAATTAGCCAAAGATTTGGATGCTGTTTTTGAAATTTTAAAAGATGGTGCTAAAAAGGCCTCTATGAATGCAGATAAAAAAATGAAGGTTGTGAGAGAGAAAGTGGGGGTGGAAATATATTAAAAATAAAACCGCCGAGATAAATCCGGCGGTTTAATATTTTATTCTTTCAAAACAGATGCTCATTCTCTATATGATCGAGGAGACCCAATTCTATAGCCTCATCAACATTTAGGTCGGCGTCTTTTTTAAACAATTCTCTGACTGAGTGCAAACTTAACCCCGATCTTTTTATGATAATGTCTTCCATCTTTTCATTGTCCCTTTTCATTTCTTTAAAAAATTTTATTCTTGATGTTTTATTAAACATCTCGTCATAACTTACATTGCTCAAATGATTATGGAACAGTAATTTTGCATTAGGTGTTGCTGTCCTGTAATCACATGATTGTAATATTACAGCCGCCATTGAACGTGCGTGTCCTATTACAACACCCCTTATTAAGCCCGGAAAAAGATTTAAATTATCAAAGATTTCCAGACCGTGAATTAAACTTCCACCGTTGCTTGTTATTAGCAAATTGATAGTTGTTGATTTGTTTAAGTAAAGCTGTGCTAAAGACCTTCGGACATAATCCTTAATTTCTTTATTTATATCACCGTCTATAATAATTGTATTTTTTTTCAAAAAACCATCCAAAATATCAATTTTATTCATTTTAGCCTCCGTATTGTCAATTTTGCTTCTGCTCAAACTGTATATTATCTTTTTTGGTATGTCAACGTGTATTTTTTGCAATTAAATTATATAATATCTTTAACGTTGAAGCCGAAAACACGGTGGAGTTTGGGGAAGAAAACCTTTGGTGAGTAGAACCCTATAAATGAGAAGCAAGTGAGGTGGCACCGCGACTCGTTCGCCCTCGCAATAATCGAAAATATTTTTCGGTTCTTGCGAGGGCGTTTTGTTTTTAATAGATTAATAATAATTTTATGCAACGTACATACATTGGAGAATTAAATAAAAAAGTTGGAGAGGAAGTAAAAATCTGTGGCTGGGTGGATGTTAGACGAGATCACGGCAAACTTATTTTTATTGACCTTCGCGATATGTCTGGAAAAGTTCAGATGGTTGCACTTCCAAATCATAAAGAAGCACATACTTTGGCAAACACTGTTCGTTCTGAATGGGTTCTTGAAGTTTCTGGAAAAGTAAATGCTCGTCCAGAAAGAATGGTAAACAAAGATGAAGTAAATGGTAGCGTTGAAATAGAAGTTTTATCTATTAATGTTTTAAATGAAGCACTTACTCCAGCTATTGATGTCAGGGGAGATGGAATTGAAATTGGTGAAGATGCTCGTTTGAAATATAGATATTTGGATTTGCGAAGACCAAGAATGCAAAAAAATATTCGTGACAGAGATAAAATTATTTCTTTTTTCAGAGATTATATGCACAAAGAAAATTTTGTTGAAATTGAAACTCCAATTTTAATGAAAGGTACACCTGAGGGTTCTCGTGAATATGTTGTTCCATCAAGACTTGAGAATGGAAAATTTTATGTATTGCCACAATCACCACAACAATTTAAACAATTGTGTATGGTTGCTGGTTTTGAAAAATATTTTCAGATAGCGAGATGTTTCAGAGATGAAGATACAAGAGGTGATAGACAACCAGAATTTACACAGTTTGATTATGAAATGTCATTTGTTGATCAAGAAGATGTTCTTAAGTTAACTGAAAAGATGTTTATTGAGTTGGTTACAAAATTGTATCCAGAAAAACATATTACACAGGTACCTTTTCCTAGAATCACTTACAAAGATTCTATGGAAAAATTTGGTTCAGATAAGCCAGATATGAGAAAAAATAAAGAAGATAAAAACGAACTCTCATTTGTTTGGGTTGTAGATTTTCCTATGTTTGAAAAAGGCGAGGATGGTAAATTGTCTGCAACACATCATCCATTCTGTGCAGTAAAAGATGAAGATTTAGAAAATTTTATGGCGGGTAAAGATTTGTTATCTATAAAAGCAAAAGCTTATGACCTTGTCTTAAATCAACTTGAATTGAGTTCAGGAAGTGTAAGAATTCATAAATCAGATGTACAAAAGAAAGTATTTGAGCATCTTGGAATTAGTGATGATGATCAGCAAAAAAGATTCGGACATATGCTTGAAGCATTCAAATATGGTACTCCACCACATGCAGGATTTGCTCCTGGTATAGATAGAATCGTGATGATATTAAACAACGAGCCAAATATTCGTGAAGTTATTGCGTTTGCTAAAACAGGAGAAGGAAAAGATTTAATGATGGGTTCTCCTTCTGAAATTCCAAACGAACAATTAAGAGATTTGGGAATTGAGATAAAAAAGAAAAAATAATATGGAGGATTGTATATTTTGTAAAATAATAAAAGGAGAAATACCCTGTCTTAAAATATGGGAAGATGAAAATTATTTTGCTTTTCTTGATCAAGGGCAGATAAATCCAGGTCATACCTTATTAATTCCTAAAGAACATAATGATTATCTTTTTGATCTTGAAGATAATAAATATAGTGAGTTGATGTTAAAAGGAAAAGAAATTGCAAAAATATTAAAATCAAAATTAAAACCTAAAAGAGTTGGTTTAGCTGTAGAAGGATTTGGTGTACCACATGTGCATTTACATTTAGTTCCAATCAATAATGGAGGTGAACTAAATCCAGAAAGAGCAACTCATCCAAAAATTGAAGACTTAAAAAAAGTTGCTAATATAATTTTGAGTAATTAATGAATAAACAAATAATTTTAAAAGGAAAAGGATTTATTATAAGAACTTGGAAAAAAGGAGACGAGTTTTCTTTGGCTAAAAATGCAAATAACAAAAAAATAGCTAGAAATATGTTTGAAGGTTTCCCATACCCATATACACTTGATGAAGCAAAAAAATGGGTAAAACATTCTTTAAAAAAGTACAAAATTAGTCCAATTATTAATTTTGTTATTGATATAGATGGAGATGTTGCTGGAGCTATTGGTGGTGATATTAAAAAACAAACATTTATAATGGGTTTTGGATATTGGCTTGGAGAAAAATATTGGGGAAAAGGAATTATGTCAGAGGCAACCAAAATTTATATAAAATATATTTTTAAAAATTTTAAGGAAATAAAAAGAGTTGAAGCAAAAACTTTTCCTTGGAACAAGGGTTCTCAAAAAGTTTTACTAAAAAATAGCTTTAAACTTGAGGGAATCTCTAGAAAAGCATACTTAAAAGATGGAAAAATTATAGATGATTATCATTTTGCAAAATTAAGCGATGGAAAATAATTTATTCAAAATCAAAACTGAAATTTTTGAAGGTCCACTAGACTTGCTACTTTCCCTTATAGAAAAAAGAAAACTTTTAATAAATGATGTTTCTTTGGCTAAAGTTACAGACGACTTTATTGCTCATTTACAAAATAGGGAAGTGTATTCAATAAAAGATACTTCTGAATTTTTAGTTGTAGCTTCCACACTTTTGCTTATTAAATCAAGATCATTGATTCCTTCACTCAATCTTTCAGAAGAAGAGCAGACAGATATGCGAGATTTGGAGTTGAAGTTAAAAATTTACAAAAAAATTAAAGAACTCAGCGTTTTTGTGAAAAAGAATTTTGGTAAACAAATTATATTCTTCCCAAATGCAAGAAAAATGGAACCAGTTTTTTCTCCAGACACTAAAATGAGTAAAGAAAATATTTCGAAGGCTATTTTTGATGTTATTAAAAATCTACCAAAATTTGAAGTAAAACCAAAAGTAAAAGTAACAAAAGTTGTAAGTCTCGAGGAAATGATAACCAGCCTTACTGAAAGAGTAAAATCATCCCTCAAAATGAGTTTTAAAGATTTTTCAGGTATGGGAAAATCAGAGAAAATTAATGTAATTGTTAGCTTTTTAGCCATGCTTGAGCTTGTAAAACAAGGTATAATAGAGGTCAATCAAAAAGATAAATTTGAAGATATACACATGGAAACGAAGCATTTAGGTGTGCCTTCATATTAATTATCAAAAAAATGTTAAAAGATAAAATAAATATTTATAGAGCGACAAAAAAAGATATTCCTTTTCTTGTTAAAAGTGATCAAGAAATTTTAGATTATCATCGTAATTTTGATAATAGATATAAAAAAGGTGTTACAGTTGAATTAATATATAAAAAGTTTATATCTAGGGATATAAAAAAACCAAATACATATTATTACATTGTTGAGAAAAATGAAAAACCAATTGGTTATTTTTCTTTTAATATTCGCAAATTAACACCAATATTTATTTTAGATAAAATTGCTTATTTAGAGACAATGTATATTCAAAAGAAATATAGAGGGTTGGGATTAGGCAAAATGATTTTTAATTACATGGCCGGTATTCTTAAGAAAAAGAAAATTAAAAAAATTGAACTTTCGGTAAATACTAAAAATAAATTAGGAGTGGCTGTTTGGACAAGTATGGGTTTTAAGGAAGTAAGTAAAAAGATGGAAAGAAATATATTATAATAAAAAACTATCATGCAAGAAAATAACTTAGAAAAACAAATAGAGTCCGTACTTTTCTGGAAAGGTGAGCCGGTTTCTATAAAAAAACTCGGACAAATTTTTGAAAAGACCGAAGAAGAAATTTTAGCTTCATTAAAAAATCTTGAAACGAATCTCACGAATAGAGGAATCGTATTGATATTCAAAGATGACGAAGTCACACTTGGAACATCAAAAGACACTTCAGAACTTATTGAAAAACTCACAAAGGAGGAACTTGTTCGAGATTTGGGTAGAGCTGGGCTTGAAACACTTTCAATTATTATTTATCAAGGGCCAATATCACGTTCGGAAATAGATTATATAAGAGGAGTTCAATCAAGTTTTATTATTAGAAATTTGATGATTCGTGGTTTGATTGAAAAAGTTCCAAATCCAAAAGATCAAAGAGTATTCTTGTATAAACCAACTTTTGAAATGCTAAGTTTCATGGGAATCACAAAAATGGAAGATATGCCAAATTATACTGACGCAAGAAATGAAATTGAAAGTTATAAAAATTCACAACAAGCCGAAGAACAAAAAGAAAGTCAAGATGAAGCAAACGCAGATTTAGAAAGCCAGATGGAAACCCCAGCTGATACCATAAAAGAATAATGTATTTCAAAAATTTTATAAAAGAAAATAAATTACTGATAATTTCAGCAATAGTGGCTGTGATTGTTTTGTGTTTCACTTTCTATTCGAAAAAAGAAAGTGAAAATATCAAAATGATTTCAGGTCAAACTATTGAACAAAAAAAGTTTGACTACGATGCCGTATTAAATAGTATCAAAGCAAAATCATATTATGTTTATGATGTAATTGACCAAAAACCAATTTTTGCTAAGGATGAACACGAAAAATTACCATTGGCTTCAATCACAAAACTTATGTCTGGGCTTGTTGTTTTTGATATTATGCCCGAGACCACAATTATTACAATTACTAAAAATGATGTTGCAATGGAAGGTGATACCGGGCTTATCGTTGGAGAAAAATGGAAATTAAAAGATTTGTTGGATTTTTCATTAATTACTTCATCAAATGATGGAATGCACGCTATAGCTTCAGCTCTAAATTATTATGAAGCAGTAAATAATAAAGATACTGTAAAAATAATGAATGAAAAAGCAGCAAATTTAAAAATGAATGATACGTTTTTTATAAATGAAACTGGTCTTGATATTGATACAAATATGAGTGGTGCTTATAGTTCGGCGTTCGATATATCTTTGCTTTTCCAGTCTATTCTTAAAAAGGATCCAACATTAATTTCCGACACAAACAAAAAAGAAGAGGAATTTATTTCAGAAAGTAATATTATACATAGTGCTGTAAATACCAATGAAGCGATGAACCAAATTTCTGGTCTCATTGCTTCAAAAACTGGTTTTACAAATCTTGCTGGTGGCAATCTCGCTGTGATTTTTGATGCTGGTTTTATGCACCCAGTTATTGTTGTAGTTTTGGGTTCAACTACTGATGGTAGATTTAGTGATGTAATAAAATTGGAACAGATAACACTACAAAGGTTTTCTGAACAATAATTATTAACAACTACGAATTATTTTAAAAAATGTTAGAATAGGTATAATAATCAAACAATTATCAAGATGACAATAAATCTTATCAAAGTGATTTTGCCCTCAGTTATAGCCTTCATTATTGGAATGCTTGGTACTCCGCTTCTTACAAAATATCTTTACAAATATAAAATGTGGAAGAAAAAGGTTAAAACCGTCTCGATTGACGGTGGAGGAACCCCAATATTTAATAGTTTACACGCTGATAGGGAAGTTAGCGCACCAAGAATGGGCGGAATCGTTATTTGGGCATCTGCTTTTATTACTACCGCTGCATTTTGGTTATTAGCAAAAATCTTTGATGGAACATTTACAAAATTAGATTTTTTAAGTAGAGACCAAACCTGGATTCCACTTTGCGTACTTATTTTAGGTGCCTTAGTCGGCTTGGTAGATGATATTTTAGAAATAAAAGGAACTGGGGGAAATTATGCTGGTGGGCTTTCACTTAAAAAAAGACTATTTTTTGTGAGTATAATTTCTTTTTTAATTGCACTTTGGTTTTACTTTAAATTGGATGTAAATACGATCAGTGTTCCATTTTTGGGCGGAATTAATTTTGGTATACTATTTATTCCAATTTTTGTTTTATTAACTTTATTTATTTATTCTGGAGGAGTTATTGATGGGATAGATGGGCTTGCGGGAGGAGTTTTTGCGGCGATTTTCTCTGCATATGCTGGTATTGCTTTTTTTCAAAATCAAATTAATCTTGCGGCATTTTGTGCAGTCGTTGTTGGTTCAATACTTGCATTTTTGTGGTTTAATATTTCTCCGGCTAGATTTTATATGTCCGAAACTGGAAGTATGGCACTTGCAATAACACTTGCTATTGTTGCCTTTATGACTGATTCAATGGGTGAAGGAAGGGGAATTGCAGTCTTACCAGTGATTGCTCTACCTTTGGTTATTACTTCATTATCCGTAATTGTTCAGGTCATTTCAAAGAAATTTAGACATGGGAAAAAAGTTTTTCTTGTAGCACCTGTGCATCATCATTTTGAAGCAATCGGCTGGCCTGCATATAAAGTCACAATGAGATACTGGGTTGTCAGTATCGTTTGTGCGATTATTGGTGTAATTTTGGCTTTGATTAAAATTTAGATGACAGGAACTAAAAAAAATATTGATAAAGTTTTTCTAGGTATTGTAATTGCTCTTTTGATTTTTGGTTTTATTATTTTTATATCGGCGTCAATGGGAATTTTGGCAAAAGATAGTATCCAATTTACATCGGTCGTATTAAAGCAACTTTTTTTTGGAATAGTTTTTGGTTTATTGGCTTGTTTTGTGTTTTCAAAAATTGATTATAAAATTTACAAAAAATATTCATTAGCAATTTTTGCTGCGTCAATTATTTTGACATTATTAGTTTTTGTTCCGCATGTAGGAACAAATCTTAATACGTTTGCAAAAAGATGGATTTCAATTTTTGGTTTTTCTTTTCAGCCAGTAACCATTTTAAATATTGGTTTTATTATATATTGGTCTGCTTGGTTGTCTTCAGTTAAGGAAAAAGTTTCTACAATAAAATTTGGTTTTATTCCACTTTTAATTCTTATTGCGATTTCCGGGTTAATTTTATTAAGCCAACCAGACACTGACTCATTTCTAATTATTGCTGCTACTTGCACCACAATGTTTCTTGTAGCTGGTGGAAAATTTAGATATGTTTTAGTTCTTGGTGCACTTGGGGTCGCGATAATTGCATTTCTTGCGTTTACTAGACCATATGTTATGTCAAGAATTGAAACTTTTATAAACCCAGGAGACAATTCACAGACTTCTGGTTATCAAGTTCAACAATCATTAATCGCTGTTGGTTCAGGACAAGTTTTCGGGAAAGGTCTTGGTCAGAGTGTACAAAAGTACAAATTCTTGCCTGAATCCATAAGTGATACAATTTTTGCAGTTCTTGCAGAGGAAGGCGGTTTTGTTGCCTGCGTTGCGATTGTAGTCATTTTCTTATTTTTTTGTTTTCGTGGTTTTAGAATCGCAATCAGGTCTCCTGATATTTTTGGTGGACTTTTAGTAGTTGGAATTGTTATACTTACTGTACTGCAGTCGTTTACAAATATGGCTTCAGTTCTTGGTATAATACCCTTTTCAGGTTTACCGCTTGCATTTTTTAGCCAAGGAGGGACAGCAATGCTTTTGGTCTTGCTTGAAATGGGAATTGTTTTGAACGTATCAAAGTTTAGTAGAGCATTTAAAGTATAAAATTTATTATGAAAATATTATTAACTGGTGGTGGAACAGGCGGACATTTTTACCCACTTATCGCAGTTGCAGAAAAAATTAATCAAATAGTCAAAGAAGGGAAACTCCTACCGGTTCAGCTTTATTATATGTCTGATTCACCACACGATGCAGATATGTTGCTTGAAAATAATATTGAATACATAAATATTTCAGCTGGTAAAGTGAGAACGTATTTTTCTTTATTAAATTTTTTTGATTTATTTAAAACATTTTTTGGAATTATTGGGGCAATTTTTAAAGTTTTTAATATTTATCCAGATGTGATATTTAGTAAAGGAGCTTACTCGAGCTTTCCTGTCTTGGTTGCAGCAAAATTATTGAGAATACCTGTAGTTATTCATGAGTCAGATAGTGTTCCTGGAAGAACAAACATTTGGGCAGGAAAATTTGCAAAGAGGATCGCGGTTTCTTATCCAGAAGCATCAAAATTTTTTGATGAGAAGAAAGTTGCTGTTACAAGTAATCCGGTTAGAAAAAGTGTTAAGATGATACCACCGAGAGATAGTGCAAAACAATATCTAAAACTTGATGAAAATATTCCGGTAATACTTATTTTGGGTGGGTCTCTTGGCGCAAAAATAATCAATGAAAAGATATTGAGTATATTAAATAATCTTGTAGAAAAATATTACGTATTGCACCAGACAGGTAAAGATAACATTCAGGAAGTTACAGCAACTGCTGATGTAATTTTGACAGGTAACCAATTTAAAACTAGATATAGAGCTTTTGATTATTTAGATAATTTGAATATGGGTATGGCTGCTGGTGCATCAAATCTTATTATATCTCGTGCTGGTTCGGCTATTTTTGAAATAGCAACGTGGGGTATTCCTAGTATCATTATTCCTATTACTGAGACAAATGGTAATCATCAACGTCAGAATGCTTATAATTATGCACGTTCAGGTGGTGCAGTAGTCATTGAAGAGTCAAATCTTTCTCCGAACATTTTACTTTCTGAAATATTTAGGATAATTGATGATAAAAAAATATCACAAAAAATGAGTGATGGAGCAAAAAGTTTTATAAAAACAGACGCCTCTGATTTGATAGCTCACGAAATAATTAAAATTGGTTTACAACATGAAAAATAATTCTAAAATAGTTACCAGATTTGCACCAAGTCCTACCGGATTTATGCATGTAGGTAGTGTTAGGACTGCACTATTTGCATGGCTTTTTGCTAAAAAAAATAATGGCACTTTTATATTAAGAATAGAAGATACTGACAAAAAAAGAGAGGTTGAAGGTTCGATAGAACATATTATTAAATCTCTCAAATGGTTAAATATTAATTGGGATGAAGGGCCAGATATCGGTGGACCAAATAGCCCATATATACAATCGCAAAGATTAGATACATACAAAAAATACGCAGAAATATTATACAAAAAAGATTTAGCTTATGCCGACCCATATACAGAAGAAGAATTGGAGGTATTTAGAAAAAAAGCAGATGAGGAAAAAAAGCCATTTCTGTTTCGTGAGCATAGACCAGACAAACCACCAAAATGGGATGGAACAAAACCCCTTCGATTAAAAATAAAAGATGTAAAAAGATATGTTTGGAATGATTTAGTTCGTGGAGAACTTTCTGCTGGACCAGAAGCACTAGATGATTTTATTTTAATGAAAAGTGATGGTTATCCAACATATAATTTTGCGCATATTATAGATGATTTATATATGGGAGTCACTCATATTTTTAGAGCTGATGAATTTATTTCTTCAACTCCAAAATTTCTAGCACTGTATGAGGCATTGGATATAAAAAGACCGGAGTTTGCAACATTACCTCCAATAATTGGGCCAGATGGCAAGAAAAAACTTGGGAAAAGAGACGGTGCAAAAGACATATTAGATTATAAAAAAGAAGGTTTTTTACCAGAAGCAGTTATTAATTTTCTTTCATTTATTGGCTGGAATCCAGGCGATGAAAGAGAAGTTATGAAAATAGAAGAAATTATTGAAGCTTTCGATATTAAAAAAATCCAATCTGCAGGAGGAAAGTTTAATGAAGAGAAACTCATTTGGCTTAATAAAGAATATATTAAAAAACTTCCTAAAGAAAAAATAATTTCAGAAATAAAAAATAGGTTTCCAAAAGAGTTTCAAGATGAAAAAATTATAAATAAGATTTCTGATTTAATAGTCGAGAGAATCAATGTTTTTTCAGATATAGATAAAATGGTTGTTGATGGCGATATACAGTATTATTTTGAAATACCAATAATATCAAAAGAAATGATTGTTTGGAAAAAGGGTGGAACTTTAGTCGAGGCTAAAGAAAATTTGTCTTTAGTTTCTGATATTTTGAATAAGATTTCTGATAAAGATTTTACATTAGAAATATTAAAGCAAGAGCTCATGAAGCTCGCAGAGGAAAAAGGGAAGGGGAATGTTCTCTGGCCTTTAAGGGTGGCTTTATCTGGTAAGGAAAAATCCCCTGATCCATTTACACTTTTGTTTGTTTTGGGTAAAAATGAATCTATAAATAGGATTAAAAAAGCGATTGAATCCATATAGTTTTTACCAAAATGTACTTTCTTAAAAAACCAAACTATTCATTAATAAAGATATTTTTCGGAATTATTTTTCTTAGTTTTTTTCTTCTAAATTGTAAAGTGGTTTATTCAGCAACGGCTGATGAAATAAAACAACAAATCCAGCAAGTTACTGCAAATAAAATTCAACTCGAACAAGAAATAGCTCAATATGAGCAACAGTTAAAGGATATTGGTGCACAAGCAGTGTCCTTAAAAAATACTATTAAATCGCTTGATGCAACAATTAATAAAAATGCTCTTGATATAAAACTTACTCAAAGCAATATTAATTCCACCTCTCTTGAAATTGAAGAATTGTCTTTAAATATTGGGAAAAATATTGATTTAATCAATAAGGATACAGAGGCGATATCGATACTTGTTAAACAAATTAACAATTATGATAGTTCATCTATTATTGAAAATTTATTAACTTATAAAAACCTTTCCGAATTTTGGAATGAACAACAAAATATTTATCTTGTTCAAAATCAGATTAGGGAAAAAATAAATGAGACAAAAGATACAAAAACTATTTTAGAAAGTAATAAAAAACTTGCTGAAAAGAAAAAGGCGGATTTATTGAAATTGAAGACTACATTACTCGATAAAAAGAGTGTTCTTGCTATTACCAAAAAAGAGAAAAATAAATTGCTCGCTGATACTAAAAATTCTGAAACTGCATACAAAAAAATACTCTCAGACAAACAAACTCTCGCAAATGCTTTTGACAATGAATTGTTAATGTTTGAGTCACAGCTTAAATTCACAATGGATTTGAGCAGTATTCCTTCTGTTGGTAAGGGAATTTTGTCTTGGCCTCTTGATTTTATTAAGATAACTCAAAGATTTGGAATTACAGATTTTTCAAAAACTACAAACGCTTATAGTGGTCAAGGACATAATGGGGTTGATTTTGGCACATCTATAGGAACGCCAGTCAAAGCTGCTTTAAGTGGAGTTATAAAAGGAACAGGCAACACAGACATTGTTTGTCCAGGAGCATCTTTTGGACAATGGGTATTTATTGAGCATAATAATGGTCTTTCAACTTTATATGGTCATCTATCATTAATTAAGGTCTCAACAGGTGATATCGTAACTACGGGTGATGTCATTGGTTATTCTGGAAATACAGGTTTTAGTACTGGCCCACATTTACATTTTGGCGTATATGCAACACAGGGTGTTAAAATCATGAGCAAAAAAAGTGCTGTATGTAATGGGACTTATACTATGCCGGTCGCAGACTTGAGAGCATATCTTGATCCTTTGCAGTATCTTTAAATAAGTTGTAAAATAGTAGGGAAGTTGAATTAGCAATTAATAAAAAAATTATGACAAAACAAGGATTAATAAAAACTATTATAGTAATTGTGATTGCTTTAATTATTTTAGGCTATTTTGGTTTTAATATTGGTGATATTATAAACGGTCCAACCGTTCAGTCAAATTTACATACAGTTTGGAATTTTGTAGTAAATATTTGGAACAATTATTTATCAGTACCTTTTGTTTATGTTTGGGATAAACTTGTCGTTGGCATTCTTTGGAAAGTATTTCAAGGTGGTTTGACAGCACTTGGTGTTAAATAAATATTTTTAATTTGTAATAATAATTTTTATATTAGTATGTCTGTAGAATTTGACGAAGAAACAAAATTTAAAAATTTATATAACAATATAAACAAGTCCGAACTTTCTGGTTTGGCTGGTTAGTTGATTAAAAATAATATTGTTAAGGGAGAAAAAGACGCAAAACTAGTCATGGTTATTATTGTTATTGTTTGTTTTGCACTTTCAATATTCTTTTTATTAAAATAAAATGAATATAAATAAAATTAAATCAAAACGCGGGTTTACGCTCATAGAACTTCTTATTGTAATATCAATAATAAGTTTACTTTCAAGTATTGTTTATGCTTTTTTAAGTGGAGCACGAGAAAGTGCGCGTATAGCGGCCGGAATGCAATTTGAAGCAAATGTACTCCATGGAATAGGGGATCAATTGGTAGGAGAATGGAAGTTTGATGAAGGTGCTGGTACAGCAATTGATACTTCCGGATTCAATAATAATGGAACAGTCATAAGTAGTCCTGTTTGGTCTAGTACGGCAGGATATAATGGAAAAGGAGCCTACACATTTAATGGTAGTAATTATATAAGTTTAGGTAATTTTGGAAGTTTTTATCTAAAAGGAACAATTTCTTTTTGGATGAATTCTGCTATTTTAGAAAATTGGAAAAATCCATTTACTACAAAATCTTTAGGTGGAAATTCAGGAATTAGATTTGAAGAAAATTCTTCAGGTACTTTTGGAGCAGTAGTTGGGATCGATGGTGCAACTGGTGATCCTAGTACTTTTACTGGTCCAAATTATCTTAATTCTGGTTTATCTATTAATACATGGTATCATGTTGTTTTAACATGGGATACAGTATCAAATATATTAGTAGGTTATTTAAATGGAGTACAAAAATTTAATCAAACAAATACATTATGGCCAACAACATTACCATCTTTAACTATAGGAGGTGGTTATGATAGTGGTAGATATTGGAAAGGAAAGATAGATAATGTTCGCATTTATTCGGCATCTCTTACAGCTATGGATGTTCAAAAACTTTATGCAGAAGAGTTTCCATCACATCAACAAGATTTAGCTATTAAATAAATTAGTTCTCACAAATTTTAATAATTAATTGGTGGAAGTGGCTATTCTTTAATCTCTATAGTATACAGTGTCGCAAAGATATATTGTGCGACACATACATAATTACTAAATCTATTACTCCCCATCAATATAGATATCAATTTAATACAAATAAAAAACCTCCAGGATTTTATCCCAGAGATTTTTTATTTTAGTTTATAAATTATTTGTAAAATTATCTATTCACAGCTACTTGCTCCCCAGTCATTTGATTCCAACATTTAGATGAAGAAATCCATGGTTGTACCCCTTCTTTGTTGTACAAGTACTTAGCGTAGGCCAAGTTACCATCAACAGTTTTAAGATCAAAACCAAGTTCGGCTGCTTTGTCTGCATGATAGTATTCATTTATCTGCATGATACCTAAGTCGCCTTTGTTAACCTTTCCTCTTAAAATGTTTCCATTTGTATCTAATTGTCTAAATTGAGATTCACATCTAGCTATATCAACAAGTATTGGATCATCTTTGAAATAGGCTTTTACCTTTTTCTCTAATTCCTTTCTTGTTAAAATTGTACTAGTTGCCTTTTCTTCTAACCTTTGTGTTGCACCTGGTGCTGTAGTTGTTGCTATTACACTTGAATCTGCAGTTATTGTAGGTCCTCCATAAATTGAAGTAAGTACAAAAACTGAAGTCGTTATAAGTTCTATCATATAAAAATCAGAGATGACTCTGATTCCTCTATATACTATCATAATCAATTAAAAAAGTCAATAGCTATAGCACTAAATATCAGCATAGTCAAACAGCAAAATATGGCTCTACATAGCCATATTTTTCTTGATTTTAACCTTATTTTATGGTCTAGTTTAATACTCTATTTCAATCCAATACAGTTTGAAGCTGGAGTGAGACCAGCCAATTTGGCATTTTCTATACTTTTGAACCAAACTTTATTCTCTTCTTTGATTTTTGATACACCAGTACACCAAGGATAATAATATTTTGTTCCAGATTTTGATGCTACAACTTCCCCACTTGCCTGCGCAGACAGGCCTGTTTGTGCAGGCGTATTTGTTTTTTCTTCTTGTGTAGCTAAAACTGTTGCATACATTGCATCTTGAGTTTTTAGTATAGAAATTGGTACTTTATTCTTCTCATAACTCGATAGCTTCCCAAGGCCAAAAGAGGCCATTCCAACAAGAATTATAGTAATTATGATATATATGTCATCTTTAATTTTAAGACCTTTATCTCTGCTATATGCTCTATCTTTAATATCACCAAAAAAGAGCTTGATTTTTTCTGTAAAATCTTTTATACTCATATGCACGTTATTGTATCAGAAATCCCTGCGAAAAGGGATAGTTTGTTAAGTAAATAATTAATCATGGCACATAAAAAAGCAGCAGGTTCGTCCAAAAACGGAAGAGACTCCAATCCAAGATATCTTGGTATCAAGATTAACGCTGGAGAAAAAACTAAAATTGGACAAATAATTTTAAGACAAAAAGGCAGAGATACTCTCGCTGGTAAAAATGTTGGTGTTGGTAAAGATCACACGCTTTTTGCACTGAAAGATGGAGTTGTTGAGTTTGGAACAAAAAGAAAAAATAATTTTGATTCAACAATTACAAGAAGGGGTATAGTTCACGTTTTATAATTAAGTACTTGAAAAGGGCGACCGCGAAGCGGTCGCCCTTTTGTATTTGCTTTAAACTACTTCCCCGCTTTAATCACGAGATTTAGTTTATATATTTGTCCCTCAACTTTTAACTCTATTGGGTGTTCCCCTACTTCTTTAATTGGTTTTTCTAAATCAAAATGCTCTGGTGAAAGTACTACTCCCGTTTCCTTTTTGAACTCATCAATTATTTGTCCCTCGTGTATACCTGCAAAAAGATGCCCCTTATCATTTACTTTTCCGCTAATGTGCAATTTACCATCTGGAAGTTTGCCAACGGCATATTCAAAAGCTTTTTTAAAATCTTCTTTTAAGATTGCGTCTCTTTTCTTTCTTTCTTCCATGCCTTTTAAATAATTTGGTGTTGCAGGTACAGCAAGTCCATAAGGAATAAGGGCATTTAGCGCGTATCCATCAGCCACTTCTTTTATCTCATATTTTCTTCCAATTTTTTTTACGTCTTTAATAAGTATTATTTTCATCCCAGTTACAAATTTTTATGCCACGTGTACTATTTTTAGTAACATGACCGTATTATTAATCTTATCTTTTTATTTTTTTAATTACCAAATCTCGTTATTTGTAACGGGACAAGTATTTTTTATTGATTGTCTAATAAACTAATCGCTTTATCCATTTGTGAATCTTTGTTTGCTTTTACGTCATCCGCGGTCATATTAACTTCATAGTCTGGAGTAAGCCCGCCGTCTGAAATTGATATGCCGTTTGGTGTTAGCCATCTTGCTATCGTCACTTTGAGTGAGGTGTCTGGTGTTATATTAATCAACTCTTGCACAGACCCTTTTCCAAATGTTTTTGTCCCAACAATTTTTGCAATCTTATTTTCTTGTAGTGCACCAGCTAAAATTTCAGATGCTGATGCCGAACCGCTATCCGCAAGAATCATCATTTGTAGGTTATTATTAAAAATATCGTAACCTTTACTTCTGTATATTTGCTCGTCAATGTTTGGACCAAAATCTTCTTTTACAACTGTTTTGCCTAAAGGTAGAAACCAGCTTGCCATGTCTACTGCCGATTCTAAGTATCCACCAGGATTTCCTCTAAGATCAAGAATCAATTTTGTTTTTCCTGAATCGACAAATTCACGAAGGGCGCTTCTAAATTTATCAGCTGAAGGCGCATAAAAATTATAAAGTTTTATTATAAACACATCACCTTTAATTTCTGTTTCTGCTGTTGGAACATCAATAATGCCTCGTGTAATTTTTATTTCTAATGGATCTGTTTTTCCATCTCTTGCAAATTTAATTGTAACGACAGTATCAGCTTTTCCACGAATAAGTTTTACTGCTTCATCTATTGACATTCCGGCGGTGGTTTTTCCATCAATTGCAAGAACAACATCACCTTTTTGTACTCCCGCGTTATATGCGGGTGTTCCTTTTAATGGTGCTACAACAACAATATTTTTATCTTTAATAGCTAATTCCATTCCAACACCTTCAAAATTTCCACTGATATCTCCAGCAAACGCTTTACTTTCCTCTGGTGGCATAAATACTGTATAAGGGTCTCCATAAACTGCAGTTAAACCTTGAATTGCTCCCCAAACTTTATCTTGATCGGATATTTTTTTCGCATCTTTGTGTGTGTAAACAAATTTTTGACTCAAAATATTCCACGTTTCCCAAAATGCATCCATATTTGCAGTAGTTGTCGATATATACTGTGTGCTAGAAGTGCTACCTACAATTATATTATTTTGTATATTATTATATTTTGTTGATTTACCAAAATATACACCACAGCCAAAGGAAACGGCCAGTAATAATACAATAATTAAAACTAATTTATATCTATTTAAACTACTATTCATGTTTGCGTATTATCTCAAAAAATAATGTTTATGTCCAACATTATAGCTATTGTTATACTTCAGGATACAATATATAATATATGGGTAAGTTTAATAATATTATTAAAATTAAATGCTAAAAAAATACACAAATAATTCTATAACATGGATTGATGCTGAAAATCCAACCCCAGATGAGGTAAGGGGTCTTATGGAGCAGTACGACATAAATCCAGATGTGGCTCGCGAACTACAGCTTCCCACATACAAAGAAAAAGTTCTTTTATCAAAAGATTATCTCTATATGGTTCTACACTTTCCCAGCATTCGTCATACCCACTCAATAAATTCATTTGAACAAGAAATTGATTTTATTGTTGGAAAAGATTTTATTATCACTACAAGGTATGAACATATTGATGCGCTTGAAAGGTTTGCCAAAACTTTCGAGATGAACAACATACTTCAAAAGGGACTAATGGAAGATGATGCTGGATATGTTTTCTACTATCTTGTGAAGGAATTATACAAAGCTATGTCTGATGAAGTCGATAGTATAAATGACATTCTAAGAGAAATAGAAAGGAAAATTTTTAGAGGAATGGAGAAGGAAATGGTAACGGAGATCTCTAATGTTAACAAAGATTTAATTAATTTTAATAACATAATTCTTACACATGAAGTGATTGGATCACTCATCTCTTCTGGTGAAAAATTATTTGATAAAAATTTTGTTGAAAATTTTGCAAAAATATTAAATGAATACCATCGAATTATGAAAGTGTTAAAAAATAATATTGATTTTTTGCGTGAGCTTAGAAGTACAAATGACTCCCTTCTCTCCTCTAAACAAAATGAAACAATGAAGGTACTTACTGTTTTTGCTTTTATTACAATACCCTTTTCAATTATTACCGGATTCTTCCAAATGAGTGTTGATCATATTCCATTTTCATCATTTCACTTTGTTTGGTTTATAATTATTGGTTTTGAAATTTTGGTTTCTTTATCATTATTTACATTAGCAAAATTGAAAAAGTGGATTTAGAATTGTAAAAAGTTCCAAGTTACAAAGTTGAAAGTAAAGAAATATAAAAAACTCTACATGTTTGATTTTCTAAAACCTAAAAAAAATACTAGTAATTTCATCTATTTTTATAATACCCTTACGAGACAGAAGGCTTTATTTAAGCCAATAAAAGCTGGAAAAGTTGGAATGTATACTTGTGGTCCAACTGTATATTACTACCCACACCTTGGCAACTTACGTTGTTATTTATTTGAGGATATTCTCAAAAGAGTTTTAATCTACAATGGTTATAATGTAAAACAAGTTATGAACATTACTGACGTTGGTCATCTTACGAATGATAGAGATATGGGTGAAGATAAAATTGAAAAAGAGTCAAAAAAAGAAGGAAAATCTGCCTGGGAGATTGTAGAATTTTACACGAAAGCATTTAAGCAAGATTTAAAAAATCTTAATATTATTTTTCCAGATATTTTTTGTAAAGCTACTGATAATATCCCTGAACAGATTAAAATGATACAAACTCTTGAGAAAAAAGGTTTTACTTATAGAACAAGTGATGGAATATATTTTGATACTTCTAAAGTTCCAGATTATGGAAAATTGTCAGGTCAAAATCTTGAACAATTAAAAGAAGGCGCTCGTGTTGAGATAAACGAGGAAAAGAAAAATCATACAGACTTTGCTCTCTGGAAATTTTCAAAAAAAGATGAAGGGCGACAAATGGAATGGCCAAGTCCGTACGGAGTAGGTTTTCCTGGTTGGCATATTGAATGTTCTGCAATGAGTGTAAAATATCTCGGAGAGCAATTTGATATTCACTGTGGAGCAGTTGACGCAATAAGCCTTCATCACACAAATGAGATTGCGCAAACAGAAGCGGTGACCGGTAAAAAACCATGGGTAAATTTTTGGATGCATAACGGATTTTTAAATCTTGATGGTGGAAGAAAAATGAGCAAAAGTGCTGGTGATATTTCAACACTAAATAATATTTATATTGATAAAGGAATTAATCCCCTTGCCTTTCGTTTTCTTACACTTGGTACACATTATAAAAAACCAATGGATTGGAGTGACGATTCAGTAGTATCAGCAAAAAATGGTTATGAAAATTTGCTTTCAAAAATTTCAGCTCTTGGAAATAAAATTGGTAAAATAAATAATGAATGGAAAGAAAAATTTATCACAGCCATAAATGATGATCTAAATATGTCGCAAGCACTTGCAGTATTAAATGAAATGTTAAAGTCAGATATTTCTTCTGCCAATAAACTTGCTACAGCTTTAGATTTTGATAAAGTTTTAGGATTAAAATTTAATGATGCAATACAAAAGAAAGTTGAAATACCAGCAAGTGTTATGGTGTTGGTAGATGAGAGAGAAACAGCAAGAAAGGCTCAAAATTGGGCCAAATCTGACGAATTAAGGGATAAAATAAAGGGATTAGGCTATGAAGTCAAAGATACACCTATTGGGCAAGAAATAAGAAAAATTTAAAGAAAAAAGACGAGTTTTGCTCCGCAAAACTCGTCTTTTTTCTTTCCACACATTAACAACACATTATTCAGTGTTTTTCTATTGCAGTTATTTTGCTGCGCGTGATAATATGAGTATATAAAATAAATCAATGCCCACCGAACATAGAAAAATAAATATAAGAATTCCTCCGCAAAATGTTGAATCCGAGCAGGCACTTTTGGGTTCTATTTTGTTGAACCCAGAAGTTATTCTTGATGTGTTGGATATTGTTAAACCTGATGCTTTTTATGCTGACAAACACAAAACAATTTTTGATGCAATGTTAAAATTACATGAAAAGAGTGAGCCAATCGATCTACTCACAATATCTTCAAAACTAAAAGAGTCAGTTGATTTGGATAGAATTGGTGGAATGAGCTATCTTACCGAGATTGTAAATTCAGTTCCATCCGCTTCAAATGCTGAGCACTATGCCGGAATTGTTTCAAAAAAACATACAATGCGAAAGCTCATTGAAGCCGCCGAGCACATCGCTAGAATTGGCTATGATGAAGAAACAGAACTCGCAGAACTTTTGGATAAAGCAGAAAAAAAGATTTATGAAGTTACAACACAAAATATTTCTGGAAAATATTATGAAATGAAAGATGTTTTGGGCGATGCTATGGAAAGGCTCGATAGGATTCACAAATCAAAAGGTGTACTTCGTGGAGTGCCAACTGGTTTTAAAGATTTAGATACGAAACTTTCTGGGCTTCAAAATTCAGATTTAATTATTCTTGCAGCAAGACCATCTATTGGAAAAACTTCTCTAGCTCTTGATATTGCAAGAAATGCGGCCATTAGACACAGTATTCCAACAGTAATATTTTCTCTTGAAATGAGTGCACACCAACTTGTAGATAGAATGTTGTCAGCAGAGTCAAAAGTTAGCGCTTGGGAATTAAGAACCGGGAATCTCAAACTTGAAGAGGAATTTGGCAGGATTTCTGCAGCTCTCGATCCCCTTTCTAAAGCACCACTTTTTATTGATGATCAAGCTGGAAATAATATTTTGAAAATTCGTTCAATAGTTCGCAGACTAAAACACGAAAAGAAACTTGGGCTTATCATTATTGACTACTTGCAACTCATGACACCAATTCACACTCGTGGTGGAGATAATATGGTGCAGCAAATCACTGAAATTTCTCACTCTCTCAAACAGCTGGCAAAAGAGTTTGATATTCCCGTTCTTGCACTTTCACAGCTTTCTCGCGCCGTGGAGCAAAGAGGCGGAAAGCCAAGACTTTCGGACTTGAGAGATTCTGGTTCTATTGAACAAGATGCTGACGTTGTTTTGTTTATACACAGAGATGCAAATGAAGAAGGTGGTGGTAAAAAGCAAGAAGCGGAAATATTGATTGAAAAGCACAGAAATGGTCCAACCGGTGTTGTCAGATTATTCTTCGATAAAGACAAATCGTCGTTCCTTTCGGTGGATAATTCTGCACAATTTGGAGAATTTAATAATCCAGAAGGAGTATTTTAGCAAGTTGTGTCATCCTCGCGTATGCGGGGATCCAGGAAATTAATTCTGGATTCCCGTCTTCACGGGAATGACAATACAGTATAGAATATAGTTATGAATTCAATCGATAAACTAATTAAAATATTTTCTGAATTCCCCGGCATTGGGCCAAAACAAGCGCGAAGATTTGTTTATTTTTTGATAAATAAAAATGGTGGTTATGTTGATGAATTAAAAAATGAAATTGTTGAACTCAGAAAAAATGTAACTTCTTGTTCCGATTGTAAAAGATATTATTTTTCTAAACACGAAAACCAAAACTTGTGCGATATTTGCTCTGATAAAAAAAGGGATGAAAGTATCCTTATGATAGTCAGTCGTGATGTTGATTTAGAAAATGTTGAGCGAAGTCATCCATTTTTGGGAAAATATTTTGTACTTGGTGGTCTCGTACCAATCCTTGATAAAAATCCTGAACAAAAAATCCGTTTAAAAGAACTACTCGCTTTGGTTAGTAGAATGTCAGAGAAAGGGCTTAAGGAGATTATTCTTGGTCTTGATGCCAATTCTGAAGGTGAATACACCGCAAATATTTTAAAAACTTCCCTATCTCCATTAACAAAAAAATACTCAGTAACAATTTCTGAGCTTGGACGCGGACTTTCCACTGGTACGGAGCTTGAATATTCTGATCCAGAAACAATTAAAAACGCATTTCAAAATAGAAAATAAAATTATGAAAAAATTTATTGAAATATTTGGTTGGTATGGAACGGTTGCGATTTTACTCACGTATTCACTTGCGATTTTTTCTGTAATATCACCGACAAATATCTGGTATCAGATTTTGAATATTACAGGCGGAATTGGGCTCGCAACACTATCTATTCATAAAAAAGCATATCAAGTTGCAGTTGTAAATATTCTTTGGGCTATTGTTGGGCTCATAGCGATTTTAAAGTTAATTATTTGATAAAAAATACCCCCGAAGCACCATTGCCTCAGGGGATATAAAATTCTACTCTATTTCACTGCTGCCCATGGACATGCTTTTCTCCATTGGGTTACTGCGTTCCTAACTTTTTCTTCAGGACTTTCTCTTTTTTTTGAAAAAATCTTTGCTACTTTTCTTGCTATGTTTTTCTTTACCATATAAACCCCCTTAAAAGATCGTTAACCAACATTCATGTTGATTAACAGTTTTTGTTCATCTAGTGAGACACT
The DNA here is from genome assembly GCA_903823865.1 of uncultured bacterium. Taxonomy (GTDB): domain Bacteria; phylum Patescibacteriota; class Minisyncoccia; order Phycocordibacterales; family GWA1-40-21; genus Bog-1340. Next base: position 1,731 of record CAIJUJ010000027.1, on the reverse strand, counting down.
TTAACAGTTATTGTTAATATGTCAAATAGCCACTATTTCTTTTTTCTTTTGATTACCTCTTTTATAAACTCTGTAAATAATGGATGTGGGGCAAGTGGTCTTGCTAAAAATTCTGGATGAAATTGTGTTCCTAAAAAGAATGGATGCACTTTTTTTGGTAGCTCTGCAATTTCCATCAAAACACCACTTGGAGATTTACCAGAAAATACTAATCCTGCATCTGTGATTTTTTCTATGTATTCAGGATTTACTTCGTATCGGTGTCTGTGTCTTTCTTGTATAACATTTTTCCCATATGCAGAATGTGCAATCGTTCCTTTTATCAGATTTGCATCGTATGCACCAAGTCGCATACTTCCGCCGTAATTACATTCTGCGAGAAGTTTCTTTTGGTCTGGCATTATATCAATTACAAGATTTTTTGAGTTCGGATTTATTTCGGCAGTGTTTGCATCTTTAAGTCCTAAAACATTTCTTGCATACTCAATCACCATAAGTTGCATACCATAGCAAAGTCCAAAATATGGAATTTTATTTTCTCTGACATATTCTATAACAGCAAGCTTCCCTTCTATACCACTTTCTCCAAAGCCTCCTGGAACAATTATTCCATCAAATTTTTCTAGAGCTTTAAAATCTGCGTGGCTTTTATGTTTACCTTCATAGTCTCGAGAATTTACAGTGTGTATGACAGCCTTTTTACCTTGGGCATACGAAGAATATTTAATTGCTTCAAGAACAGAAACATAAGCGTCAGTAAGGACAAAATCGCCAGTATTAAAATATTTTCCAACGATTGCAATGTCTATTTTATTTTTTGTATTTTTTACTTTGTTTGCAAAATCAACCCAATCTTGAATACCGGTTTCATTTTGTTTTCTTCTAAGGTGTAAGAGTTTCATTAAAATATGGCTAATGTTGTCCTTTTCAAAATTTAATGGAACATCAAAAACACTCTCAATGTCCGGTGCCGAAATAACCTGTTCTACTGGCAAGCTACAAGAAATAGCGATTTTTTCTTTTCTTTTTTGATCCATCGGAACTTCACTTCTTGCAATAATAACATCAGGGTTTACTCCATAAGAATAAAGTTGGCGAATTGCATTTTGTGTTGGTTTGGATTTCATCTCACCAAGCTTTGATGGTATTGGCATATAGCTGACCATCACAAAAGCAACATCATTTGGATGCATGACTTTCATAACACGAGCAGCTTCAATAAACATAATATTTTGATAGTCACCAACCGTTCCACCTATCTCAACAACAGTAATATCAGAATCATTTACCTTACCTGATTTTTGGAATCTGTGGATGATTTCGTCTCTTATGTGTGGAATTGCCTCTACGCACTTTCCCCCGTATTTTAGGGCTCTTTCGGCCTCTATAACGTGTTTATAGACCATACCTGAGGTAATATAATCGTCTCCTGTAAGGCTTCTATTTAGGAACCTTTCATAGTTGCCCATGTCTTGATCTGTTTCAAGCCCTGAGTCCAAAACAAACACTTCACCGTGCTCAACTGGGTTCATTGTTCCTGCATCAACGTTTAAATATGGATCAACTTTTAGGAGATTCACAGCGAAACCTTTTGATTGTAAAATTGCACCAATAGAAGAAGTTGCGATACCTTTCCCCACACCAGACATCACACCTCCGATAACAAAAATATATTTATGAGATTTTTTATATTTTTTTTCCACGGTTCTTATTCTAACAAAAATTTTTAAT
>CAIJUJ010000026.1 GCA_903823865.1 uncultured bacterium | reverse complement strand
TGCATCCGTTAACAAAAAAGAGATTGATGAATATATAAAAAATGTAAATTCTAACCAACAAAAAATTATTTTGGTACGAAATGAAGAAAACCTTGGGTCAGCTGGTGGGTATAAAGCTGGGATATTGGAAGTAAGAAAGCACATCTCTGATTATGTTTTACTCTTGGATGATGATAACGTGCCAGAAAATGGGTGGAGTGAAAGTATAAAATCTCTGAAACATATTTTTAGAGAGAAAATGGAAAAATCAGTTTTTTCTATGGACAGAGGTGCCCAACCAGAATTTTTTACCACAAAAGAATTCTACAGCCATAAAGATAATTTATTTAAACTTTCTATTTCTAGTTTTAATGAATTAGTGAATTTTGTCCTACGTGGTAGAAAATCTCAAGATAAAAACATTATTAAAAATAGTAAGTATATTCCAATAAAAAGAACAAACCCATGTGGATATGGTGGGAGTATTATTCCTTACAAACTTTTAAAAGAATGCAACTTACCAGATGAAAAATTGTTTGTATATTTTGATGACACCTTATTTTTTGGTGAAATGATATTGAAACAAGATGTATATATTTATAAAATTGATTTTCCAAAAGTAAAAAGTGTTGATACTTCCTTTGAAGACGAGAATATTTATAAAACATTTTATTCAATAGAATCAAGTGACTTGAAAATATACCACTGGATAAGAAATAGGCTTATTCTAGCAATTAAATATTCAAAGCAGTCAAATTTTTCTGTAATAATTATAGGTTTTATTTGGATTTTATATATAATTATATTAGGAATTACAAAATCTAAATCTATAAAAGTTTTTTTAAATAAAACTGCTCTTATTTTTAAATCTTATAAAGCAGGAATTTGTTTAGATTTTTCTTCATTTTCAAAAAAATAATGATAAATAGAAGCAAAGTTAAATATACTTTAAAAAATATTCTTCCAAAAAATATTTTTGAATTAATTCTAACATTATGGCAAAAAACAATTATTAAATTCGTAGAAATATTTGATAAAATACGCTTAAAAAAGTTTACTACCTATCACCCCATAAAATTAACCCATCAAAATATATCATTTTCTCTTTTTATATCTCCTAATAATGGTACTGTAGACGAATACATTTATCTTTATGGTATTTATGAACCAAACATTTTAAATATAATTGGACAATACCTTAAAAAAGGTCAAATTTTTATAGACATTGGTGCAAATATTGGTCAACATAGTATGTTTGCAGCATCAATCGTTGGCAACTATGGAAAAGTATATTCATTTGAGCCAATACCAAGAATATATAATCAAATATTAGATAGCGTTCGTATAAATAAATTTGATAATATTGTAAAAGTATATAATTTAGCACTTGGTGAAAATAATAGTGTCCAAACTTTGTCTATTTCATCAAAAAATGTTGGTGGCTCCTCTCTTGTTGGAATACGAGACGGTGATGAAAAGATAGAAGTTAAAATCATTAAAAGTAATGATGTACTTTTACAATTAAAAAAAATTAATCTAATTAAAATGGATGTGGAGGGATATGAATATGAGGCTCTATCTGGAATACATGCCACGCTTGAAAAACACCATCCTATTATTGTTCTTGAATTTAACGGTGATTCATATAATAAAAATAATAAAAATGGTAATAAAATTATTTCTCTTTTGAATAATTTAGAATATTCCTTATATGATATTGGAAACTATATGAAAAAAATTGAAAACAAAGATGATTTTTTTGCATCGTTTATATCTGAAAGAGCACAGACTGATATTCTTTGTTTACCAAAAAATAATTTTTAGAAATAAAATTCAGTAATGATTTTATGGTTTTGAAATAATAGCACACATACAATACATATACCTATTGATCGTTTTATTTTTTTGTAAGAATTTCAAATCATGATAAAGACAAACGATTTTAATATATAACCACGCAGGAATTATTCTCATAATAATTTCTTTGTACCCTATTTTTCTTATCTTTAAAAAATGTCCTTCCTTATTTACAACAGAACCATTTTTGGGTTTAACATTAGCTGTGCCATAATCAATATTTATAATTTTTGATATATTATATTCAGTAAAATCAACAAATTTAACTGATGCATTATTATTCTTTGCAATTGCTTCTATCCCTTTTTCCGTAAACCACCATAAATGTACTGGTGCATAATCTGTTTCCCATATAGTTCCCTTTGGATGAATATCTTTTATGGGCGTTGTAAAAATTAGTTTACCACCTGATTTTAAAACTTTTAAACTATTTTCAACAAATGAATTTGGGTCAACAACATGTTCAATAACCTCAGTTGCAACAACAATGTCATATTTTCTATCATTACTTTTTGAAAATGTTTCTATAGTACCCTGAGAATATTTTCTACCAAAAAATTTATTCGCAAAATCTGTTGCAGTATCGGAATAATCAATTCCATTACAATCATACCCAGCTTTATTTAATGAATAGGTTAAATAACCCAGCCCAGAACCATTTTCCAATATACGTGAACCTTTCTTAATATTATTATCTTTAATTGCTTTTATTACACCCAAAAAATTGCGCAATAATTTTCTAAATCTTTAAAAGGATTTTTTAAACTTTTCACACCTTTCGCTAAATAATAATAGTAATTATATCCAGCATCCTTTGTATTATCACCTCCATATATAATATTATATTCTTCTTTAAGATTACTCATTGGATCAACGAAAGAAGAGGAGCAATTCGCACATTCATATACATCATATTTTGTACCTTCTACATAACCATTCATTTCTTTATATACGAGGTTGGCGCTACCCCCACATAAAGAGCAAGCTTTTTGATCATTTTGTTGTTGATTCATAGTTTGGATTGTATCATAAAAAATATTGAGTGTTAATTTTGTATTATAGTGATAAAATACTTTTTATGATAATAAGATTAAAAGGGGGGCCGGGAAATCAATTATTCCAATATGCATTTGGACGACTTTTGTCTATCAAAAATGGTGTTAACGTAAAATACAAATTTTCTGTAAACAAAAATGATAGTGTGAGAAAATATTTCCTTGGATATTTTAATACGAAAGTAGAAATTGCTACCGATGAAGAATTTAAGAAAACAAGATACCCACTTGCAATAATTTCAAAAATCATTGAATTATTAAAAACCAAAATTTTTAGACAATTTAATATTGGGTATATTCCCAAATTATTAAATAAAAAAGATGGATATTTGGAAGGATATTGGCAAAGCTATAAATATCTTGAGCCAATAAGAAAAGAACTTTTAGGGGAAATCACTTTAAAAAACCCTATTAATAAATATGAAATATTGAATAAAATAGAAAATACCAATTCAATTTGTTTAAATGTTCGTAGAGGAGATTACATTAATAACAAAAAATTCGCAAAAGAATGGATTACTTTTGGAATGGAGTACTACGATAATGCATTTAAATTGATGAAGGAAAAAGTTAGTAATCCTATTATATTTGTTTTTTCAGATGACATAGAGTGGTGCAAAAATAATTTAAAAACAGATATACCACTAATTTTTTCTAATCCAAAAGTGCCAGTGCAAGAAAATTTTATTATTGCCACAAAATGTAAACACAATATAATAGTTAATAGTAGCTATGCTTTTTGGGTAGCATGGCTTAATCAAAACCAAAATAGAATAGTAATAGCGCCTAAAAAGTGGAATAATAGATATAATAGAGAATATAAAGATTTATTGCCAAAAGAATGGATACAAATATAAAACCACAAATCAGCACAATAACACTAACAAAAAATCGGTCAGATTTTATTTCTAAAGCTATTGAAAGTGTTAAAAAACAAAGTTTCACAAACTGGGAACTAATAATTATCGACGATGTCTCAAGCGACAACACGAGTAGTATTGTTCAAGATTATTCATCAAAAGATGGCAGGATAAAATATTATAAAAATTCAACATCACAGGGTATTTCAAAAAATAGAAATCTTGGTCTTTCAGTAGCTCTTGGAAAATATATTGCTGTGCTTGATAGCGATGATGAATGGATAGATAAAAATAAACTTCAAAAACAATTGGATTTTTTGGAGAAAAATCCAGACTATGTTTTGATTGGGTCAGACATAAAAATAGTGGATGAAAGAGGAAATTTTATAAAAAACACAAATTTTGAAACAGAAGATATAAATATTAGAAATAAAATACTCATATCAAATCAAATACCCCACTCAACCGTGGTGTATAAAAAAGATTTGGCTGAAAAAATTGGTGGTTATGATGAAAAACTCTCTTGTGTGGAAGACTTTGATTTATTTTTAAGGCTTGGAATACTTGGTAAATATAAAAATTTGAAAGAAATAACAACTTCATACACAAGACATTCTCAAGGAATTTCACAAAAAAGAAAGTTGACTATGGCATGGAATCACTATAAAATAGTTTGGAAAAATTTTGGTAAATATCCAAATTGGTTTTGGGCAATTGCATATGCAAAAATAAGAATCTTAAAAAATTTATTTTAATTCTCTTCTATGATATCAAAATAATCAGCAGATAAATCTCCTTTTTCTAACCTATCATTTTCTCTTTTACCATGGATGCGTACTAAAATTACAATAATAGATGATAAAACTATAAGTATAAAAACAATTAGAGACCACTTTGACATAGTATTAGATTCCTAAAGTCTTCTTTAAATCATCTTCTCCGACTTCCCCGCTAGTTTTCATAACTAAATCTTGCTTAACATCAGTAGAATCAACTTTTGTTTTTTCTGGAATATCTTTCTTCATTGATTTTTCTGAATCATTTTTCTTAATTACGAAATTGAGTGCGGCGCGTAAACTGGATAGGTTCTCTGTCGTCATTGTTTTTTGATGAACTTTTGTTGTCTTTTTTTCTAGTTTGGGGGTATCTTCGACTTTTTGATTAACAGTCATATTTTTTACTAATGCTTTTAGGGGGATAAAATCATCACTTGTTTCTTTTAGCGAAGGAAAATCGCTTGGTTTTTTATCAAATTTTGGCTTTTCTGTTTTGATAGGCTGAGAGCTTTGAAATATTTTAGGTTGAACTTTTGTTTGTGATTCAACATCGGCAAAATTAGAATTTAATTTAACGGGATAAACTTTTTTTACTTCTTGGACAACCGCAGTGGCTTTTGGCGCTGAGTTAGGCATAACATTTGATGGTACGTCCTTTTTAATTATTGGGTTTGATATAACTGGTTTTATAACAGTTTTTGGTATTGGTCTGCCTTCTTCAGCCCATTTTTTAATTAATCCCTCAACTTCAGCTCTTGGTTTTGCAAAATTCTTTCTTGAATTTTCAACGATTTCACTTACATAGGAAATAACTGGCTCAGGATATGGAGGCAAAGATGAGGCAGAAAAAGGCACCGAACCAACACCATCTATCATAAGTTTCAGATACATTTGGAACATCCCAAGATTTACCAAATCCTCCGCTGTAAATTGTGGAGCATATTCTTTTTCCAATACTTCCGCATCATATGCACCTACACGAAAAGTAATCATCGTCCCAGCGTTTCCAAACACAGCAGCCCTTACCTCTTCAGACATCTGTTCAATATATTGGTGTGCAATCGTTAAATTTAATTTATATTTTCTAGCTTCAGAAAGAATATCGGCAAAAGATTCGTTTGCAAAAGATTGAAATTCGTCTACGTACAAATAAAAGTTTGGTAAAGCCTTCATATTTTTTTCATGAACATCTGCACGAGACATAGCCCCTAAATATATTTTGGTAATCATCATTGAACCGAGCAAATTGGCATTTGTCTCACCAACCATTCCTTTCGAAAGGTTGATAATCAAAATCTTCCTGTCATCCATTATTTTTCTAATATCAAAAGATGATTTTGTTTGGCCAACAATATTTCTGATTAAAGGGTTAGCAGTAAATTGTCCAATTTTGTTTTGGATTGCGGGGACAGCTTCAGCGGCTTGTCTTTCTGTATATTTTGCAAATTCATCTATCCAAAAACTTTTGACAGAAACGTCGGTAACATTGTCCACAACTTTTTTTCTGTATTCTTTATCGGCAAGCATCCTGTTTACACCAAGTAATGTTGCGCCAGGATATTCAATAAGCGCTAAAAGAGTGTTGGTCAAAATATATTCCATTCTAGCAGACCATGTATCAAGCCAGATTTTTTTGAATGTACTCATAAGACCAGAAACAACAAGGTGTCTCTTATCTACACCTACGTCTTCAAGCACATTAAAAGAAATTGGATTCTCTACATCAAAAGGAGCAAAATAAACTACGTCGTTTAATCTTTCTGGTGGAACATAATTTAATAGCAATTGGGCCGTCTTTCCGTGTGGATCAATAAAGGCCATACCCTCACCATTTTGTATGTCCTGAATGGCCATATTTTCAAGCAAGGTGGACTTTCCCATGCCTGTTTTACCTATAACATAAACATGGCGAGTTCTATCCTTGGCTTTAATACCAAATCTAACTCTTTTACCACGAGAATCAGTTTCTCCAAAGTATGTTACTTTTTCAGGATCCATTTGATATACATTATACCAAAATTTTAAAAACAAACAAAAGAGCAAAATAAAAAGATGATATTTTGTATCATCTGTTTTAATAAATTAATGTTTTGCTTCTTCGTCTTTTTCTGGCTGTTTTGGAGAACTATCAGAAAAAGTATCTGTTTTCACTTCATCAGAATATAAATGTTTTACAACTTCTTCTAATTCTTTTCTGATAAGCACAGATAAAATTGTGACTGCCAAACCACAAATAATATATAAAACATTTTTTACAGGAAAAGCACTGTCGTTCGGAAATCCGGTGAATGGGATTATTGCTATAAAAATACCTAATGCAAATATTGTTGAAATTTTTACCATAAGATTATATTAACATAATTTTTTTAAAAAATAAAACGCTTTTGGCGGGTTTTGCTTCGCAAAACCCGCCCGTCACATTTTTATTTCTCACTTACCAAAACCACAAACTCCCCTCTTATTTTATCTTTATTATCTAAAAAATATTTTTCTACTTCGCTTGGTATTCCAGAAATTACTTCTTCGTATATTTTTGATATCTCACGAGCAATAACAATTTTTCTTTCCCCAACATATTTTTTTAGTGAATCCAAAGTTTTCATTATTCTGTGTGGGGATTCATAAAATGCGACAGTTCTCTTCGTTTCAGATATTTCCTTGAACAGAGTTTCGCGCCCTTTTTTGTGTGGTAAAAAGCCCAAAAACACGAATTCTGAGGCTGGTAAACCTGATATGGAAAGAGCTGAAACTAAGGCACTAGGGCCTGGAATTGCGATAATTTTGACCTCTGGATAGGCCTTTCTGACCCTTGATACAAGTACAGAACCGGGGTCCGAAATCGTAGGTGTGCCAGCATCCGAGACAAGAGCCAGCGTTTTGCCTTCACCTATCATTTCCAAAATTTTATCAACTTTTGAAAGTTTGCTTTGGGAATGATAGCTCATAGTTGGTTTATTAATTCCGTATTTATTTAACAAATTTATAGTAACCCTTGTGTCCTCGCAAAGAATTAAATCAACTTCACCCAAAGTTCGCACTGCTCTGTAAGTAATGTCTTCAAGATTTCCTATTGGGGTTGCTACTACATAAAACCGGGTAGTAGATTTTGACATTAAACTTTCTGTTTGTTTATAATTATTCATAATATATTCTTATTTACTAACTTTTTTAATAATTTTGATAAATTGTTTTTAAACGATGTCAAAATTCACTACCCGGTAAAATTTTTGCATATTAGTATTTTTATTTTTTGTAATTAACTTAATAGATTTTCTCCAACCTTATATATATCCCCTGCTCCGATTGTTATTAAAACATCATCTTTTTTTAATTTTTTTGATAGATAATTTTCTATTTCGCTAAAATTATTAAAAGATAATGCTTTTGCCCTTTTAATTTTATCAACCAAAATTTCAGAGGTTATTGATGGGTCAAATTTCTCTCTTGCTGCAAATATTGGAGCAACAAGTATTTCGTCAGCATCACCAAATGCAGTTGCAAAATCATTTAGTAATATTTTTGTTCTAGAATACAAATGCGGCTGAAAAGCCACAAATATTTTTTTCTTACCAAAAAATTCACGGGCTCCAGAAAGTGTCGCTTTTATTTCAGTTGGATGATGTCCATAATCGTCATATATTAAAACACCGTTTTTTGTCTCCCCTTTATATTCAAATCTTCTCCATGTGCCTGTAAATTCCTCCAAAGATTTTATTGCTTTACTTTTATCTATACCGAGAATTTGAGCTATTGCTAGTGCAAAAGAAGCATCTTCTTTGTTATGTTCTCCTGGGATCTTCAATTTTAAATCTTTTTCAAAAAAATCTTTTGAATTAATAATATTTGCTTTTATTCCCTTCAATACTGGTGATACAGCTTTATTATTTATATCAGCGACAACATAATTATTTTTATCAACCTCCAAAATAAATTCACCGAATGCATTCTGTATATCTTTAATGTCTTTGTAATAATCTAGATGGTCGTTATCAATATTTGTAATAAGTGCAATAGTAGGCTTTATATTCAAAAAAGATCTTCTATATTCACAAGCTTCAACGACAAAATATTTGCTTTTACCTGCAATAAAATTACTCTCGTGACCCTTCAAAAAAGAGCCAACAATAACTGTAGGATCAAGCCCAGCATCTATCATAATTTTAGCTATCATCGCTGTCGTTGTCGTTTTTCCATGTGTCCCAGAAACAGCAATTGTATATTTATTTTTTGAAACTTCTTTCAGAGATTCTGGATAAGTAAGAATTTTTATGTTTCTTTTTATTGCTTCTTTCAATTCTGGATTATTTTTATCAATAGCTATTGTGTAAATGACCAAATCTGTGTCTTTTGGAATATTTTCTGCAAAATGTCCTATGTGTATTTTCGCTCCAAATTTTTCTAATTCTTTTACAGCTTTAGAATCTGACATGTCTGAACCACTAACTTTTTTGCCCTCTAAAAGAAACATTCTTGCGATAGCAGAAATACCAATTCCCCCTATTCCTATGAAGTGAATATTCTTTGATTCAGCTAAGAAACTTTTTTGCATAATGTTGATTCTAGCAGAATTTTAGACAAAAAAATACCCAGAGACCTCCAGCCGCTGGGTATTTTGCAATTCTTTTAAGAATTGAGATTTAAAAATAACTTTCGCAGCGGCTCTGAAGCCGCTGTGTAGGAAGGATGCTTCTTTAACTCTTCCTCCATCACTATTATTTCTTTTATTTTTTTTATTTGGTTTGGATCTTTTCTTACTGCCTGAACTAATTGTTTGTCGAAATGGTTTACAAAATCTTCGACAATAAATTTATTCTTGCTGAGATAATTAAGGATTTTAGTTCTTCTCCTTAAAGCCTCAGCTTTTGTTTCCCCTGACTTTCTTAAGTTTCTGGGGACCTTTTTGTCAAAATGATAGTGGCCGAACACAAGATATACAGTTAATTCGTCTTGCAAAAAAGCATGAAATTCTTCCATTTAATTTCCTCCTTATTACTTTTTTTATTTCAAAGAATAATCAAGACAAAGGTCTGGCCTTTGTCCTCCTTATATTTAGTCCTTATATTATCTAGGACTTTTGTGCCTCCATTATCTATAATAACACCTTTATTAAATAAGTCAAATACAAAAAACCTAAAGTTTTATTACTTAACACGGAGGTTTAACCTCCGTAAAACTTGAGGATTTTTCCGCTCTAACCACACAATATTACTATTCTAAGTGCGCGTGCCAAGACTCATCATTTTGGCTGAGTCATTATTAGGACAATCCGAGATTCAGAAGGATTGTCCGCGTATCATTTAAAATAAATATCGAGTAACAGGCAGAGTGCGCGTGCCAAGACTCGAACTTGGGACCTCGTCATTATCAGTGACGCGCTCTAACCACCTGAGCTACACGCGCACTCTGCCTACTACCAAACATTTATTTTAAATGATCTAACCACCTGAGCCCCGCCTGACCGAATGATTGCATTCGTTCATTCGGGCAGGTACACGCGCACAATGAATACCATATAGACTGAAAATATAACAGAAAAAAAACATTTTTACAACAAAAAAATTAGGCGCCGGAATTAACCACGGCGCCTGAATCTATCTCCTTTTTTGTTTTTTTTCTTCTTGTATCTCTTTTTTATAGAGCTCCATAGCTTTTTGTTTCTGTTCCGAATCTATCATTGTTTGGGGCTTTTCAAAGTAATAATCCTTAATGTTTAATTTTTGCTTCTCAAAGTCTTTGTTCGACGGGAACAGAGTTGAGATTGTTCCGGCAGTAGAAGTGATTACTAACTTTGTAATGGGTCCTCCCTCCTCCTGATAGAATGCAATCGCGATGTCTTTTTTGTGCTCTTTTTTGTTCTCTTGTTTGATTAGAGCACAAAACAACATCACTACTATTACAAAAACAAACAGCTTTAATATATTTAGTACTAATTTATATCTGTTCATTTTCCCCTCCTTTAAGGGTGATAGTTTTGTTAATGAAGAATAATAAAATCAATGTACTTCAAACTTCAATATTAATGATAGCACACTCAAACTTAAAAGTCAAGCGTTCTCTAGAGGCACCAAAAAACAGCCATTTCTGGCTGTTTTTTGATTCGATATCAGAGTTCATCTGACATTGCATTTATATTGTTCTTTCTTTTGTTCCGTCTCCTAGCCTTACTAAAAAATAAGGACTTGGTGTGGTCTTTCCCACTGCATAGTGTATTTAAAGTTTACACAAACCTTTCAATGCTCAATTGAGGCATTGAAAACCGACCGATCAGCATCATTTCACTAAACATAGTGCGATTGCGTGTTCGATTTGAAAAATTCCACGAGCAGCTTCCGCTACCCGTGCCTTGTTACGACTTACTCCCTGTCACCAAACTTACCGTAGACAACGACTAGCGCTGGTTTCGGGTATTCCTGGCTCCCTTGAGTTGACGGGCGGTGAGTACAAGACTCGAGAACGTATTCACCACAGTATGGCTGACCTGTGATTACTAGCAAATCCAGCTTCATGAAGTCGAGTTGCAGACTTCAATCCGAACTTAGGATATCTTTAAAGGATTAGCTCAGAATTTCTTCGTCGCATCCCGTTGTAACATCCATTGTATCACGTGTGTAGCCCAGGGTATCAAAGGGACATGCTGACCTGGCGTCATCCTCGCCTTCCTCCCCCGCAAAAATTCGCAAAATACTTTTTGTGAATTTTTGCGGGGGCAGTCTCGTCTGACATATATAACAGACAACGAGGGTTGCGTTCGTTACCCCACTTAAGGGAACAATTCAAACCACGAACTGACGACGGCCATGCATCACCTGCCTAGCTGTCCTTGTGAGACGTCAACTATTTCTAGCTGACTTCAGCTAGGTTTCAAACCCTGGTAAGGTTCTTCGTTTACCGTCGAATTAAACCACATGATCCTCTGCTTGTGCGAGTCCCCGTCTATTCCTTTGAGTTTTAACCTTGCGGTCGTACTACCCAGGCGGTTTTCTTAACGCGTTAGCTGTGGCTCTCAGAGGGTCGATACTCCGAAAACCTAGAAAACATTGTTTAGGGCGTGGACTACTGGGGTATCTAATCCCATTCGCTACCCACGCTTTCGTGTTTCAGTGTCAGTAATGCTCCAGTCCGCTGCCTTCGCTTTTGGTGTTCCCCATAATATCAACGCATTTTACCACTACACTATGAGTTCCACGGACCCCTCGCACACTCTAAGTCTTGCCGTTTCCCCTGCAGGTTCCCGGTTAAGCCGAGAAATTTGACAGAAGACTAACAAAACCACCTACACACCCTTTACGCCCAATAATTCCGGATAACGCTTGAGGCACTCGTATTACCGCTGCTGCTGGCACGAGTTTAGCAACCTCTTATTCTTAGACTGTTCAAAAATTACTAGTCTACAAAAGCAGTTTACATACCGAAGCACTTCTTCCTGCACGCGGCGTCGCTCGATCAGGCTTTCGCCCATTGTCGAATATTCTCGACTGCAGCCACCCGTAGGTGTATGGACCGTGTCTCAGTTCCATCGATGGGGATCAAGCTCTCACTTCCCCTAGGCGTCATTGCCTTGGTAGGCCATTACCCTACCAACTAGCTGATACCGAACAGGCCAATCCAAAAGCGATAAATCTTTACCGTACGAAAACTTTAAACACAAAAAAATTAAAAATAATTTTCTGTTCAAAGTTTTCGCACGGGCCATCAAGTATTACCTTGTCTTTCGACAAGCTATTCCTGACTTTTGGGTTTGTACCTATTTTATACTATCTCGTCTGCCGGTTGTCTTGCGACCCCCTTGACTTGCATGCCCTATCCACGCCGCCAGCGTTCATCCTGAGCTAGGATCAAACTCTAAAATAAAATAATTTTAAAAAAATTATTCTTCGGAAAACGGAACAAAAGAAAAAACAATATTATTTTGAGTTCCATTAATTTTATTTGCATTATTCGACAAATAAACTAATAGAATATACGGTTACCGATTCGTCGGCAACTTTGATCTAGACTCGCACAATTCTCTTATATGTACCACCCTCATGTATAGAGGTGGCACATTTCTTGTACTTACTATTTAGTTGTAAAAGAACGCTGTCTTCTATTAAAAGACAGCTTTGCTATTATACTTATAGCGAGAAGAAAGTCAAGGAAAATAGGGTGAGTTTTGGGTTGGGACCCGAAACGCAAGACTCATTGAGGTTTTTATGAACAAAGTGAATAAAAATCCAATGAGTGGACAGCTCCTGTAAGGAGATAAATCAAGCACTTTTCAACAAGTTATCAATGATGTGATTTTAGCCTTATTTTTTGGGGTTTTTTAAAATTTTGGCATGAAAAAAGGCGCGTTTCCAAAGCGCGCCTTAATATTTTATATTTTCCCTAGGGCAAAATTAATGCAGATAAGCAGTTCTTCGTGAGATGCGTGCCTAGTGAATGATAACATAAGCTATGTTGTTCTAAATAATTATTCCAACATAGTCCCAAAATGTACCAAACTTTTTTGCTTGAAATCAAGGTTTTGTCAAAAAAAACGAACGTAGCATTACCATCTATTCTTTCTTTCCATCTCTTTGGAATCAACGCCTGGTTCATATACAAGTGCTCGCAATCTTTTATATCAAGGCAAAATTGATAACTTCCATTATGTCTTTTTAATTTTTCTTCACCAGTTATCCTAGATTCTGCCTCTTTTAAAAAATGTCTTAATTGAATTTTTGAAACATCCTCCTTTTTATCAACCAAAAAACTTATATCTGAATCTTTTTCAATTTTCCATTTCTTACCTAATTGTTCCGAAATCTTTTTTCCAAACAATTCTGTCATGTGCCTCCTATGCATCGAGAAATTAAAGAAAAATGTTAAGGTCCTCCTCATTAAATTGTATACGTTTCGTTTTATTAGTCAATAATTTTTTTATATTAGAAAATACAAAAG
>CAIJUJ010000025.1 GCA_903823865.1 uncultured bacterium | reverse complement strand
TTAAACCTTATTCAGGATGTCGGCCTTTGGGTTTTTGACAGAGTCTGCAGCGATATAAAAACATGGACAGAAAAAGGGGTAAAGGGGATATTTTATTCGGTAAACGTTTCTGCGAAAGAGCTGAGCATGGAAAGTTTTTGTGAAGATTTCAAAAGTGTTGCTTCAAAATATGCCGTTGATCTAAACTGAACTTGCCACCAGTCCATTGACTTTTTTCTTTACAACAATCTTATATTGAGATAAATGCAACTATTTTTTAGTTTTTTATATAGTGTACTATATACCATACTTTACAAATCAGAAAATACGTATAATATTGTATGCAAGACAAAATTGTAAAAGGAATAGTGTACTATGTTTTACAGGAAGCTGACAAAAAAAGATGGAAAGACATACCATTACATACTTAAGTCTGTTTACGACAAGAAGAAACGTTGTTCAGTGCATAAACAAATATCAGATTTAACAAAACTGCCGATTGAAATCATAGGAGCTGTAAAATCCATACTGGCAGGGAAGAAAGTAATTCTGACATCTAAGGAAGAAAATATTGTAAAAATTCAATCGACACGTTTTTTTGGACCATTATGGATAGCCTATCACTTTTGGGAAGGATTAGGGCTTCACAAGGTAGGTTTAACGAACCCAGAGTATGATAACCTTACAGCCATGGTTATAGGCCGAATAGTATCTCCTGCAGTGGAGTGTAGAAGTGAGTTAAAAACTGCTGAATATCTCAACCGGACGGCATTGAGCCATATTCTTGGAAAAAGTAATTATTTATGGGACAGAAATAACTTTTATCCGATTCTTACAAAACTTACTAAAAATTGGGGCAAAATTGAGAAGGAACTGTGGAGTCGGAGAAAGCAAGTTCCACGCCTTTATCTTTACGATATTACAAGCAGTTATTTTGAGGGCAAAGGTGGAACATTTGGCGCACTCGGATACTCCAGAGATGAAAAGCACGGAAATCCGCAGGTAGTAATAGCCTTGGTCTCTGATGAAAAAGGAATGCCTATAGCCATACGTATTTTGCCTGGAAATACAAAGGACAGCACTACCGTCAAGGACACAATAAGCAACCTCAAGTCCATGTATAAAGCAGAACGCGCAATCATGATAATGGACAGAGGAATGCAAAGCGAAAGTAATGTTGAATTTATCAAAGAGAACGGCTTTGATTTTGTAATGGCTCTAAAACATAAAGAAGGACGTGAGTTCCTAAAAAAACATAATTGCGATTTGGAATGGACGCTTTTTGACGAACGCAACATATCACAATGGGATGAGAATGGAAAACGCTATATTATTTGTCGCAATCCTGAGACTGCAAAAAGAGACAATAAAACTAGAAAAGCTATAATTGAACGTGGTAAAAACAGGCTGGAAAAACTGAAAAATGCAGTCGATAAAGGTAGAATAAAGAATAAGGAAAAAATACTTGCCAGGGCAGTAAAGATCCTCACGCAAACTAAAACTGAAAAATATTTTGTTTATGAAGTTGGAGAAGCTTCATTTTCGTACAAACAATCTGAAACTGCAGGATGGGACGAATTGTACGAAGGATGTTATGTTTTGGAAACAACTCTTGATAATACAGTTCCAAAAGAGGAAGTAGATTCCAATTATCGCAATCAGCATGAAATAGAAGAAATATTCAAATCCTGTAAAAGTGAACTTAATATCAGGCCAAATTTTCATAAGAAAGATGAAAACATATTCGGCCATATTTATTTAACGTTTCTATCTCATTTGGTGAAAAGAACCATAGAGTTGCAGTTAAAAGAAAATGGATACAACGAAAAAGGCTCATATGCCTTAAACAGATTTTCAGACATAACCATGAATCAAGTAATTATAAATCATGAATCAGAATTAGTTGTAACAGAACTTAATGCCGATCATCGTAGACTCGCCGATATGCTTGGAATCAGTATCCCAACGGGGCAAATATCCCGTACACTATCTGGGTATACATCAAAATAATTTCATTCTGTTCTAAATCAACTTGTTACAGAGAAATAAATCGGCATAGCTATAACAACCTCAGTTGAACAATAATGAGTTTTCTTACATTTGCTACATACTTTTAATGTACTTCCTAGGTTTGCAGGGTGCCCGCAAGTATTGCATGTTTGCAATACAACTACCTGTAATGAATCTTGTGGGTGCGATACTCTTTGCCCATAACCCTCATGATCAATTACATATTGAATACGATCCATTAGGGCCACAAGAGATTCTTCGGTATGAACAACACCTGCCTGTGCTGTGTA
>CAIJUJ010000024.1 GCA_903823865.1 uncultured bacterium | reverse complement strand
GACTGTCTTTAATTCACATGTTCACATAGTTATCCACAGTTTGTGGTAAAAAAGCGTTTATTTAATAGGGTAAAAAAAGAGATATTATTCCTTTTTCACTAAATTATGTTCTTGTGTGTCTATTAAAATATTTTTGGTGTCTTTGAAGAAAACTAAAAATTTTTTGTGAAAATAAGATTTTTTTATTTTAATTTTATTATTGGAATTATTTTCATAATTTATAAACTAAAGTGTAGATTTTTTAAATAATTTATTTCCTTTTTTATTTTTTTGTGTATAATGCTTAAAGATAAATGCGGGCGTAGTTTAATGGTAGAACTAGTCCTTGCCAAGGATTGGGTCCGGGTTCGATTCCCGGCGCCCGCACAATAAGAAAAAACGCTATAAAATGTAGTGTTTTTTCAGTGTGCGCCTGGCAGGAATCGAACCCACAACAACAGTTCCGAAGACTGTTGTGATATCCATTTCACCACAGGCGCATCTGTTTCATAATACTCTTAAATTAGTTAAAAATCAAAAAATTTGTTAAAATTGCTCAGATGAAAAAGATTTCAGAAGAATTCGGTCCAATTCCTAAAGAAGTTTTGGAAGTTTCACAAAAATTGAAAGATGCAGGGTTTGAAGCCTATCTGATAGGGGGGTGTGTTCGTGATATTTTGATAAATATGAAACCAAAAGATTGGGATTTTACGACAAACGCAAAGCCTGAAGACATTATTAAAATTTTTCCAGATACTTTTTATGAAAATGTTTATGGTACAGTTGGTGTGGTAAACGAAACAGTTTCTGACGAAACATTAAAGGTAATTGAGGTAACACCCTACAGACTTGAGGCAAAATATTCTGATAACAGAAGGCCTGATAGTGTGACATTTAGCGATAAACTCGAAGATGATTTGAAGAGAAGAGATTTTACAATTAATGCAATTGCACTTGAAATTGGTGGAGATGGAAATAAAAAAGACCACGAAAAGTCTGCTGACCTCGTGACAGGTTTTTATAAAGGGAAAATTGTGGACTTATTTCACGGGCAAGAAGATTTAAAAAATAAAATAATTAGAACTGTTGGAAATCCGCACGAAAGATTTCAAGAAGATGGCCTTAGAATTTTGAGAGCAGTAAGAATAGGGAACTATATTGGTTTTGAAATTGATAAAGATACAGAAAAAGCGCTCGCCGAAGAATCTGGTTTGCTTTCAAAAATTGCGAAAGAAAGAATTCGTGATGAATTTGTGAAAATTATTATGTCAGACACACCAGCGGACGGAATAAAAGCTTGCAGAAAATTTAATTTACTAAAATACATAATTCCAGAGCTTGAAAAAACAATTGGAGTGGAACAAGGTGGTGCACATAAATATGATGTGTGGGAACATTCACTTCGAGCGCTACAACATGCTGCTGATAAGAATTTTTCTCTTGAAGTTCGGCTTGCTGCACTACTTCACGATATAGGAAAACCAAAATCTAAAAGAGCGGGGGAAAATAAACCAACTTTTTATGGACACGAAGTTGTTGGTGCAAGATTGACAGAAAAAATTTTGCAAGATTTGAGATTTTCTTCAAAAATAATTGAAAAAGTTACAAAATTTGTGCGAACACATATGTTTTTTGCTGATACTGAACTCATAAGTTTGTCTGCTGTCCGAAGGATTGTTGCAAGAGTTGGAAAAGATAATGTTTGGGACCTTATGGACTTGCGAGCTTGCGACAGAATAGGAATGGGCAGACCTAAAGAGGATCCGTACCGACTCAGAAAATATCATGCCATGATTGAAGAGGCGACAAGGGCGCCGATTTCTGTTGGAATGCTAAAAATTGATGGAAAAAAACTTATGGAAGTGACGAGAGAGGTTCCAGGACCAAAAATCGGCTTTGTTTTGCACGCACTATTGGAAGAAGTCCTTGATGACCCAAAATTAAATACTGAAGAATATTTAAATAATCGCGCGATTGAGCTCATTAAACTTCCAGAAAAAAAGTTGAAAGAAATGGGTGATGAAGGAAAGAAAAAAAAGGAAGATGAGAATGAAGAGGAGATAAAAGTTATTAGAAAAGGACATGGCGTTAAGTAAGCCATAAGAAAAATTTTAAAATCATTAAACCATGATTTTAAAATACCAGGTTTTCTTTACGGTATATGAGTCCGTCACCGCGGACTTCAGAACACAACTCGCTTTGCTCAGCTGATTACAGCTTTGCAAATCGATCTCCGTTAAAGTAATATAATATATATGAAAAAACACAATATAATCGAAATAATAATAGTATTGGCTTTTATTATCTTATTTTCATTTTATTTTTACAATAAAAATCAAACAAATATTGAACCGAATATCCAGCCAGAATTAACAGAAAATATCTTCATGCGTACTGCAAATGATTTAAATTTGTGGCCAAAAATTTTGGAAGTATATACAAAAAATAGTTCATCGACATCTTTTATAACTTTATGGCCAATGGGGAATAAGGACCTAATTAATTCTATGAAAGAAAATACATCTATGTGTCCAGACGCATATTATATTTCTTCAAATTCTAGTACGACAATATACTCTAAAGGTTTTTTCTTAACACCAAACTGTATTTATATTTCAGTTGCTCGAGACGAAAAAACATTTCAGTTAAATTTAATTGCAAAAGATAGTCTTTCAACCTTTAAGCCGTTATTTTATACTGGTGGATTTGCTAACGGATCTGATTTAAGCGATTATTTTATATATAAAAATACGGGCCACTATCTTAGTTCAACTGAAGGAGTAATTGATATCCCAAATTTTAAAGAAGCGGTTGGAAATTGTAATAAAATCGAATATGGACCTATATATGTATATTATCCATCTTCGGGTGGATATATTATAAACCAAGGTAAAAAGACAGAAGTTCCTGATTCTATATGTAGTGGAGATGTCGAAAATGGATTATTCAAAGGAGATACTAAGGCTTATTATATTTTTGGTACAAAAAATTCTGGTGGTATTGAGGTAAATGAACTCCCAAGTCTAAATCCAGCAAAAACAACAAAAGTTGGTTCAAATTTATATACTGATGGAGTAAATACAGTCAGAATAGATGCAGGAAATGGAGCGGATGGAACATTTTGGAGCAGTGTTGATAAAGTAGATATTGCTGACATTTCTACCTATAAAGAACTGGGGCCACAATACGCTGTTGATTCAGTAAATGTATATTATGGAGGTAAAGTTATTGTTGGCGCCGATAGTAAAACATTTAAAGTTTTATATGATGAACCAGGTGGTTTTGAAGGATATGCGGTTTCAATAGGTAGGGATGATAATGCATTGTGGTCAGAGGATAATAAAATCATGGATGTTGCTCAAACAACCGAAATAACATTTTCAACTAGTAGTGAATGGACTGATAGAGGTCTACATTTTACTGATGGTGAATTTAATTATACATATGGTGGGCCAGGTGATTTAAAGAAAATTAAAATTTAAAATTTATGAAAACACTAAAATATATTGGTATAGTTATATTAGTACTAGGCATTGGAATCTTAATAATATTTTTTTTAAATACCAAAAGCATAATTAATGTTAAGGAGGACATTACATCTAAGAATATCATCGAGGGCACGACATTAACGGATTCCGAAAAAGGATTTATGCGATTAGGTAGTTCAAATTCCTATGTACCAATTTATAATTTAGAAATATCGCCAGAAAATAGCACTACCACTTCCTTTAAGAATTTTTGGAGATCAAATGACGATTTAATTAAATCAATGACGGAAGAACCATCCACTTGTGCCGATACGTATAATGTTTTTTCAAGTATTGGAGTTGCAGATGGATCATTTCTTAGTGCCCCAGACAATCTTCTTTTGAATATTTCACCATTTTTTTTAACACCACACTGTATATACGCTGCGGAGTTTAATGATAAATATCCAACAATAGGTTACACTAGGTACCCAATAAAATTACACCTAATTGCGACAAAAGATTTTGATAAAGTAAGATTTTTGCGCAGTGATGATTTTGGTGAATATTTTTTGTATGAAAATGTCGGTTATTATGTTTCCCCACAAACAGGTTTAATTTCTTTCCAAAATTTTAAAGAGGGATTGGAAAAGTGTAATGCGTTATATTACTACCCTTCGACTGATGGTTCCCTTATAGTGAATGGAAAAAAGACAAAAATTTCAGATTCAGTGTGTGCCGATTCTGAAAATGATAGCACATTTTTTACGGGTGATATTAATACCTACATAATTTTTAAAAATATAGGGTCAAAAAATGGAATATATATAAGAGAGCTTGTAGGTTTAAACCCATCAAAATTAATCTATCAAGAAAAAACCCCTAACTTGGTTACAGACGGTGTAAAAACTTTTTGGATTGAAAAAAGCGATTTCTATGGACAATATATGTTTCGAATTTTTGATGCTAAAAATATAGCAGATATATCAACCTTCAAAAGAAGTAATGACAGCCAATACAGATATGGCACTGATTCTTCAAACGTATATTATGAAGATAGCATTTTAAATGGTGCAGATAATAAAACTTTTCAAACCATCGAGGACCAGATATATTGGCCAGGTTCAATAGGTAGAGATGATAAATCGCTATGGTATGAAGATAAAAAAGTTATGGATGTTAACGCTTCGACAACAATAACTTACATATCATCCAATTGGCATAGTTTCACATTTACAGATGGTAAAAATAATTACACATATTTTATTGACCAAGCAAGTGGAACAAACCCATTGAAGGTTGAGAAATTAGATAAATAATTACCTTGTCGGAGTGCTAAGAGTTTCGGTCGTTGTACGAACGTTTAAAATACCTATGGAAACGGTATTTTAAAAGGACGAACCGGCGCCGGGAATTTCGAAACTTACAGTTTCAGTACAGGTTTCCCATTTTATCGCAATAGTAATTGCTTAAAAATAGGGGAGAACCTTTTCGAATCCCGGACGTAAGCAAAGTAGTTTGCTTACTCACTCAAACAAAAAAATAATAGCTGTGCTATTATTTATCTTGTCGGAGTGCCGGGATTCGAACCCGGATCGCATGCTCCCAAAGCACGAATGCTACCGTTACACTACACTCCGATATAAAAAAATATTAACATAAAATATAAAATTAAGCGAGAAAATTATGAAATACAAACACTATCCAAACGCAACGAAATTTATTACAGAAAGGTTAAAAAAGAAATTCCCGAAAGTTAAATCAAAGGAAGATTTAGGAAATATACCAGCACATTTACTTTGGATGATGGGAAAAATGCAGACTTTTAATGATTCTGGAAAAGCTGCAAGGTGGTTTGGGTGGATTTTGGCACATGCAGAAATACTTGGTATTATGGATAATGAAAAGTCACGTGAATTAGTAAGAAAAGATTTGCGAGAAAATAAATAAAATGAAACTCTTAATCTTTGGAAAAGAAACTGCGGGGATAGAAAAATTGGCCAAGAAGGTTGGTTTTAAAATTGTAGATAAAAATCCAGAGGTGGTCGCAAGCTATGGTGGTGATGGAACTTTTATGAAAGCTGAAAATGAATTTCCTGGAATTCCAAAATTTGCATTAAAGAAAAGTAAAATTTGCAAAAAGTGTGCTGATTTGCCGAATGAAGAAATTTTGAGAAAAGTTTTAGAAGGAGAATATTCTGTTGAAAAAGAAATAAAATTAGAATCTATTTATAAAGGAAAAAGAATCGTTGGCCTCAACGAAATAATTGTTCACAACCACGACCCAAGAAAGGCAATAAGATATGAGGTTTTTGTAAATGATAGAAAGATTGATAAAGAGATAATAGGAGACGGTGTGGTCATTTCTACCCCTTATGGTTCAACTGGCTACTACCTTTCTGTTACCGATGGAACTTTTGAAGTTGGCATCGGCCTGGCTTTCAATAATAGTACAGAACAATCAAAACACATGGTTTTGAAAGAAGACTCAGAAATAAAAATCAGAATACTTCGTGGTCCGGCGATGGCTTATGCTGACAATAATAAATTAGAAATTCCGCTAAATGATGGAGAGGAAATCGTTGTAAGTAAATCAAAAGATACTGCAAGAATAATTAAATTACTTTAACCCGTTAAAGTTTTTGCCAATGTTTGTTAAAAATTAATTAAATAGATAAACTATGATTATAGATATATGTAACACAACACGATTGATTGTTTTGTCGAAACAAACAATTTTTATTGGCAAAAATTTTCTCGGGTAAATGGTCAATCAGGCAAAAAAATTCCAAAGAAAAGTAGAAAATTTTATTTGCGAAAAATGTGGCACCAAAAATATTGGAAATGGTTTTACAAATCATTGTTCAAATTGTCTTTGGAGCAAACACGTTGATATAAATCCTGGGGATAGGGCAGAAAGCTGTGGGGGGATGATGGAACCAATAAAAATTGATTTTGAAAAAGGAAAATATCTAATAAATTATAAATGTGTAAAGTGCGGAATGTTGAGAAGAAAAGGGATAGAGAAAAATGATAATTTTGATGCTGTGATAGAGATAGTTAAAAAAAGTACAAAGTAGTTAAAAGTTTCAAGTCAAAAGTTTAAAGTTATACAAAAGACAATTATTATTGATAATACAGGTTATTTTTGCTAAGATTGTTTTGTTCTTCTAAAGGCGGGCATAGTTTAGTGGTAAAATGGGAGTTTTCCAAACTCTAGTCGGGTGTCCGATTCACCCTGCCCGCACAATTAAAAACACTATGAAAATAGTGGTTTTAATTGTGCGGGCAAGAAAGCAATGTTATTGCTTTCGAGGGTGAATCGGAAGCCGGAATAGATTTTTCTTAGCAAAGAAAAATATGAGGCGGGGTCGCGAGCATTTTTTTGTGTCGACAAAAAAGTGACTCGTGAGCGATCTCATCCCTGCCCGCACAAAAAAATACCCGAAAGGGTGTTTTTGTGTGGGGCAGAGCAAGCAAACTGCTTTGCTTGCGTGGTGAATCGGAAGACTTTTCCATACGAGCAAAGCGAGGAGGAAAAGTACCTGGTGATGTCATCGCCGATCTCACCCTGCCCGCACAAAATCAAGTAATCAAAAAATCACCCAACGGGTGATTTTTTGATTGTATACAACTATACGAAAATTATTTTACTGCTTCCTTCAAAGCTTTTGCTGCTCTGAATTTTGGAACCTTCATAGCTGCGACTGAGATAGATTCTCCTGTTCGTGGATTTCTAGCTTGTCTTGCAGCTCTCTGTTTGACTGAGAATATACCAATACCTGCGATTGATACTTCCTCGCCTTTCTTCAAGCTTTTGACTACTGAATCAAAAACTGTGTCGACTACTTGTTCAGCTTGTACTTTTGTTCCTCCAAGAACACCTTGTACAACCTCAACGATGCCTGCTTTATTCATAATAATTTGCAAATTATTTCGCACATCAGGTCTGGACGCGCGAAGCTTATAAAACTTTTATACGCTTTCCTTACATATAAAAGGTTTAAATGACCTAAATACTATTATAATACCTTGTATTTAAAGCGCAATAGAGGAAATAAGTATACAGAATACAGAATATAGTATGCAGTATAAACTAAAAATACGGCATAAAGCCGTATTTTTATACTGTATACTTAATACTTATACTAAATACTATCTAGCGTATTCAATTATTCTATTTTCTCTAATCAAAGTAACCTTTATTTCTCCTGGATATTTCAAATCCGATTCTATTTTATCAGCTATATCTCTAGCCATTTTTTTAGCATCAAGGTCCGAGACTTGATCTGGCGTAACGAACACTCGGATTTCTCTTCCAGCTTGCAAAGCATAAGATTTCTCAACACCTGGGAATGCATTTGCTGTAGCTTCAAGTTCTTGAAGTCTTTTTATATAATTTTCAATACTGTCGCTTCTTGCACCAGGTCTTCCCCCAGAAATTGTATCTGCAACTTGAACAATAATTGCTTCAACACTTTCATAAGGATATTCCTCATGGTGAGATTGCATTGCTTTGATGATTGCTTCATTAACTCCAAATTTTTGCAAAATTCTTTTACCAATTTCAACGTGAGTTCCAGAAACTTCATGGTCAAGAGCTTTTCCGATGTCGTGTACCAATGCCGCGGTCTTTGCTATCTGCACATTTGCTCCGAGTTCCTCCGCAATCATTCCGGCAAGCAAAGACATCTCAATAGAATGCTGTAAGACGTTTTGCCCATAGCTTGTTCTGAAGTGTAATCGTCCTAAAATGGCTATAACTCTAGGGTCTAGGTTGATAACACCACATTGATATGCAGCTTGTTCACCTTTCTCTTTAATTATTTTGTTTATATCTAATTGTGCTTTTTCAACAATTTTTTCAATTTTTGCTGGTTGAATTCTTCCATCCAAAAGCAAATTTTCTAAAGCTACGCGAGCGACTTGTCTTCTGATTGGGTCGAATGAAGAAATCGTAATGGTTCCTGGTGTATCATCCACGATGACTTCAACACCCGTAACTCTTTCAAATGCTTTAATATTTTTCCCTTCTTTTCCGATAATTTTTCCTTTCATTTCATCTGAAGGAATGCTAAGAATTGTAGACATAATATCAGGAGCAACTGAAACAGAAAGTCTTTGAATTGATGTTGCGAGAATTTCTTTTGCTCTTTGTTCAAATCTTTCCTCACCTCCATCTTCAAGTTTTTTCATTCTTCCCAAAAAATCATCCTCATATTTCTTCTCCATCGCGCCCATCAAACTATTTTTTGCTTCTTCTTCTGACATTTTTGCAACAGTCAAAAGCTCAGCATTTTTTTGTGCCTCAATCTGGTCGACTTTATCTTTGATATCCTTGATTTCAACAAGCTTTTGCTTGAGATTTTCCTCTTCCTTGTTCAAACTAAGCTGTCTTTGGTCAAGTAGACCATCCTTTTTTATCAGACGATCTTCTGTGACTTTTAGCTTCTCCTCCTTTTCTTTTGTGTCTTTTTTGGTTTCTTCCATTATTTGAACAGATTTTGTCTCTGCCTCAATAATGATTTTTTTCGCTTTTTCTTCTGCACCCAACATCAATTGGCGGACTTCAAGTTCAACAGAACCTTTCTTTCCCAAAGAGATGACGATACGCAAGAAATATCCTATCGCAACGCCAACAAGGCCAACAAGGCCTGCGATGAGGACGACTATTTTTAATGACATATTATTGTGAAAAAGACTTCGTCTTTTTTGTACCCGTCAAAATTTTTTGAATACAAAAAATTTTCTTCGGGCGAGCTTTCCCAAGATTATACAGAGTTTTTTACAATTTTCTTAAAAAACATATTATTTTACTTTGAATCTTTTAAAAACCTTTCAAAAACGGAATCTCTTAAAATTAAATTACTAACATTCTTATAGTATAATATTTTTAAGAGATTGTCCATCATTTTTTGATTCTAAAAATAGATATATTTTTAGGGCTTAAATTAGCTAATCAAAAAGGCGGGTCGGGCGAAG
>CAIJUJ010000023.1 GCA_903823865.1 uncultured bacterium | reverse complement strand
GGGTCGGGCGAAGCCCGACCCGCCTTTTTGTATTTATCATATTACCTTATCTATTATTCCGTATTTTTTTGCTTCTTCCGCTGACATATAATAATCTCTATCAGCATCTTTTTCTATTTGTGCAACCGTTTTTCCTGTATTGTCAGCCATTATTTTTGTGAGTTTGGCTTTTATTTTTAAAATTTGTTTTGCATTTATTTCAATATCAGAGGCTTGTCCCTGTGCTCCACCCATTGGTTGGTGAATCATTATTTCTGAATTTGGCAAAGCAAACCTCTTTCCCTTTTTCCCAGCAGATAGAAGTAACGCCCCAGCAGAAGCCGCAAGGCCAACACAAACAGTAGAAACATCATTTTTAATATGATTCATTGTATCAAGTATTGCGAGTGCTGCAGTAACAGATCCTCCAGGAGAATTTATATAAAGTTTAATGTCTTTTTTAGAATCTTCTGACTGCAAAAAAAGCAATTGTGCAATAACAATATTTGCAGAGTCATCATCGATAACTCCACCTAAGAAAATTATCCCTTCCCTTAGAAGTCTTGAATAAATATCGTAGGCTCTTTCGCCAAATTGTGACTTTTCTATAACTGTTGGTATTAAGTTCATCCCGTTAGAGATAGGAACGCTCTCCATTTTTTAGATTCGCGACCTATCAAAGTTAAATTGTTAAATTTTGCCACGCAATGACTTATTGCTGGGCGTTCCGTTTCTAATTTTATGTTAGAATATATTTATTGAAATAAACTATATATGTTCCCGTTATTTTCTATTAAACCGAAGAAATCTCTAACGGGATTCATACTAAAAATATATAACAAAAAATCTTTGAAAGCAAATTGTTGTATTTTGTCATTCCCGCGTAGGCGGGAATCTAGGTTAAGTTGAATTAATTTTGGATTCCCGCCTACGCGGGAATGACAACGGATACTTTATACTTCAGACTAAATTATATACTTATTCACCCGTTAAAGTTTTTGCCAATGTTTGTTAAAAATTGAATAATTAACAGATATCATGGTATGGTACTTTTGTGATACAATTTCACTATGTTATTTCGTCGAAACAAACAATTTTTATTGGCAAAAATTTTTCTCGGGTAAATGCGTTTACACAGATTTTATATCAATCAACAAATAGGGAAAGAAGTTCGAATAGAAGACAAAGAACTTTTGCATCAATGGCAGAAAGTTTTTCGTTTGAAAGCAAGTGATAGAGTGATAATTTTTAATGGTGGAGATTCTGAATACGAAGGATTTTTTAAAATTCTTGCAAAAAATGAAGCTGTAATTCAGATAGACAAAGAAAGGGAAGTAAAAAATCCTGTAAATATTGAACTTCATCTTTTTCAATCAATTATTAAGAAAGATAATTTTGAATTTATTGTAGAAAAATGCACGGAGATTGGAGTTTCCGCATATCATCCAATTATTTCTGAAAGAAGTGAAAAAAAATCGCTCAATATTGAAAGACTAAATAAAATTGCAAAAGAATCTGCTGAACAATCTGGAAAAACAAAATTACCACAAATTTTTGCACCAGAATCTCTCGGAAAAGCGATAAAAGAATTTGATGGGGAATTATTTGTGTTAGATTTTGATGGAGAGCCATTAAAATCACTGGATTGCCACGCTTCGCTCGCAATGACGGGTAGGAAGATTGCTATTCTAATTGGCCCAGAAGGAGGTTGGTCTGAAAATGAAAGAATTATTTTTGATGAAATGGGAATAAGAAGCTTTTCTCTTGGAGAACAAATTTTAAGAGCAGAAACTGCTGCTATTGTTTCCAGTGCCTTAATCTTGCTAGGAAAAAATTAATAAGGAGTTTTTGTTGTCTTGTAATATTCTCGGTCGGAACTGAATTTACCATCTTTTACTGTAAATATTGCAACTTCAACCATGTCAATAAATAAATTTCTTTTTATATCTTTAAAAGTTGCATGCCATTCTGCTATTACTGTATCTCCGTCAACCCAAACATTTTTTATATCAAATTTAATATCATCTTGTGTACCAACTACCTTAGTTTTCCAATATTCTTTAATAGCGTCTCTTCCAATATCTTCTTTTTCTCTTGGATCACTATGTATAGCATCTTCCGTAAAGATAGTACCAATAAGCTCCGGGTCTTTTGTTTCCCAGGCTTTTCCATAAATTTCGATTAATTTAACTGCTTCTTCGTGTGTCATATTTTTTTATACTATCATAAATATAGTTAAATATAAAGGGTTGGACTTTTAATAGTATAAACTATATTATTCACCCGTTAAAGTTTTTGCCAATGTTTGTTAAAAATTTAATAATTAACAGATATCATGGTAAGGTACTTTTATGATACAATTTCACTATGTTATTTAGTCGCAACAAACAATTTTTATTGGCAAAAATTTTTCTCGGGTAAATGATTTATTTTTACTACGGAACAGATGAAGAGTCAGCAAGAAAAAAGGCAAAAATTACCGTTGATTCTTTACTTTTGAAAAAACCTGATGCAACACTGATAAAAATCGGTGATGAAGAAATTTCTCAAGATAAAATAATGGAACTTGCCGGAAGCCAAGCACTTTTTGCTAGTAAATATATTGTTTATTTTTCAAACACATTTCTCAATAAAGAAAATAAAGAGTTAATTTTGAAAAATTTGAAAGAGTTTGCTGGTTCAGACAACATTTTTATTTTTGCGGAAGGGAAAATGGATAAAACAAGTTTAGCAAAGATAGAAAAAAATGCTGAAAAGGTGCAGGACTTTGTAAAACCTGAAAGAGCACTAAATAAAAAAGAAAAACTTGCACTCATTGGGGAAAAAATAGATTTTTTTGAATTTGCTGATACACTCGGTAAGCGAGATAAGAGGGGATTATGGGTGCTATACCAAGACGCACTCGCTGAGCAGGTACCAGCTGAGGAAGTTCATGGAATATTTTTTTGGCAAGTAAAAAGTATGTTGCTTGCAAAAAAATGTAAAACTGCTGAAGAAGCCGGAATGAAATCATTTCCATTTAATAAATCTAGAGAATTTTCTAGAAATTTTAAAGATGGAGAGCTCGAAGAACTTTCTTCAAAACTCGTAAGTATGTATCATGAAGCCCATCGAGGAAATGCAGATTTTTTTATAGCGCTAGAAAAATTTATTCTTGAATTATAAATTTCGTGTCATTCCCGCACAGGCGGGAATCCAGAATTAATTCAATTTAACCTAGATTCCCGCCTGCGCGGGAATGACAAAACCCCGTTCTCTATAGACTTTTCTGTATTTTCTTGGTATATTTCGTCAGTTATTAGTGTTTGATTTTCTAGAAACTAAAAGCTAGAACCTAAAACCTAATTTAGGCGCTTATAGCTCAGTCGGTAGAGCAGCTCCCTTTTAAGGAGACGGTCGTTGGTTCGATTCCAACTAAGCGCACAAAATAAAAACAGCCTGAAGGGGCTGATTTTATTTTGTGCGCTTAGAGTGAGCAAAAGTATTTGCTCACGGTTGGAATCGAACTTTTTATAATAAAACAAATATATAAATAAATATTATTTTATGATAAACTTGAAGCTATGAAACGTATATTTTTTATATTACTGATAAGTTTGATAGTCATAGTAATAGCTGTGGTATTAATTTTTTCAAATAAATCAGTGAAACAGATTCAAATTATAAAACAAAATACTCCAACAACTGTGAAACAAAATACGGCAACAACAACTTTGGAACAAAACGTAGCAACAACAACTCCAGCCAACGGTAAAATTTCCATTGATGATAATACATGTGAATTAATAATAAAAAATCGTAAAAGTTTTTTACCCAATGATGCTGAGCAATATTTATGTGACCAAGAATATTATGATAAAAGTAACCCCCAAAAGCTTGGGATATATAACTTTAATCTTTATATATATCCAACAGGGGGAACATACCAACGTCAAATACCTAATGGTGAACTTTTTTCAAGGAAAATTGAACCATTTTATTCTGTTTTTGAAAATTTTGTTGATCAACGTCAATACAATATAGATGACAAAGAGTCTTTAAAATCAATTGATTGGGTTGATATAGGGTGTTATTTTTTAGACGATAATAATATAAAATTCTGTAACGTAGGAGTAAAAACATATCTAAATGGTACAACAACTAAGGATTACTATCCAACAGAATCATATTAAATAATATGTTATTATATTGTCATGATTACTCAAGACCTATTAAATTATATTCAAGGTGAGATCAGAAAAGGTACTCCACAGGATATTATTAAATCAAATCTATTATCCAATGGTTGGGATGAAAAAGATGTTGCAGAAGGTGTGTTAAACATTCAAACAAAAATAAATAATGATGTACCAAAACCACCAGAAAATGGACCAGTTGCTAATTCTAGTTTTCAAAAATCTTTCATAGCGCAACCAATAATATCCATTGAAAAACTTAATATAAAAACAGAGCCGTTAAATAAACCTATAGCTAAAAAGAAATTGTTTATCGTTTTATTACCTATTTTGGCCGTGGTTATTATTGTTGGCGCGTATTTTGGTTATGGTTATTATGTCGCTAATCAAATAACTTTTGGCGGTGCGGTTATAAAAACAATACAGGCATTTTCTAGCAATCAAATTAAGAGTGGCCAATTATCAGTATCTGGAGAATTTACCTCAAAAGATGTTGGTAATAATTTTTCAGATCTAATCCCATTGGTTGGTGTACAGCAGACCGTTAATAAGATTAACGACGTGTCTATAAAATTAGATTATTCTAGTATAATACAAGAAAACAGTGACAAAAATATTGAAACTGATGGCAATATCGCCGGTTCATTAAAGTATTCTATTGTTGGTTTGCAAAGTACAACTTCTGCACAAGAATTTAGTTTAAAATATAAATCTTTTGCTGATAAAACATATCTTAGTGTACAAACACTACCAGCTATTACTTCGAGTTTTATTTCTCCAGATATAATTAAACGATACTTGAGTAGTTGGTTTTATGTATCAAAAGACATTATCAATTCTTACTCCGGACCATTTATTGATAATGTTTCCAGCTCAACAATTATTAGTGAAAATATAAAAAACGATATAATTGATTTTGTTGATAAAAGTGGCGCTTTTATAGTGTTGGATAAGAAATTGGAAGTAGCTGGTAATGGTGCTCTTGTTAATGCAATATATTTTAAAATTGATTGGGATAAATATAGTGATGGACTAATAAAAATTTCTAAAGATATTTCTGAGAATCTAAATATTAACTACCAAAGTTCCTATGAGGACATGATAAAAAATGAAATTCAAGCGATAAAAGAATTCCCAGTTAAAAATAGTGTGTTCAAAGTATTAATTGGCACAGACGGCTATATTCATGGATATTACTCGTATTCTGATTTATTGGATAAAGATAACAACGACATAGGCAGTTTAAAAATAAATGTTATTGGTGATAATTATAATAAATTATTTGTAATCGATAGACCAACAGATGCCCGAGACATTAAAGATATATTTGTAGATATTTCCAATTTAATTAATGGACAAAATAATACTATATCTCAAACAGACGCTAGTAATTATTCTAAAGCAAGAGTGGTTATTCAGGATTTGGGAAATATGAGAGTCCAAGGCGAAATATATTACAATAGTAACAATTCATATGCAGGTCTTTGTACTACAAAAAGTGATTTTACAACAACAATAAATAAAATTAAACAAGATATTGGAAATACTGTTTCGTGTTTTGCATCCTCAAATAAATGGGCAGCTTCTGTTCAGTTACCAGGCACAACATATGGTTATTGCGTTGATTCAACCGCTTTTAGTAACACAGTGACATCACCCAAAATAGGACTTACTGGTAAGTGCAATTAATTATATTAAAATCTAAACTTAACTTATTTTTCTATTTCTTTTCCTATATTTACCGCACACTCCAATCAATATGTTATAATATAGGCTTAAATCAAGGTCGATTATTAATTTTTAAATTTTAATAATTATGGAAAATCAAGGAGAAAAGAAATGCCATGGCGGACACCATAAAGGGAAAGCCTGTCTATTTGTCATTTTAGGTTTAACATTTTTGGCTCAGGCAATTGGTTTGATAACATGGAGCGTTGTAAATATAATTTGGCCAATTTTGCTAATCATCATTGGAATAAAAATGATGTGCAAATGTCACTGCAAAAGCTGTGAGGAGCAAAAATAAGCGAATATAATTATTAAAAAACTACCGCTTGAATGAGGTAGTTTTTTATTTTTACTAATTTTATCCAAATTTAATTCCCAAAAAAGATTTTTATAGCCACTCGAGTTGCGTTTGTAAACTGGCCAGCCTCAATTCCTGCTATTTCATCTTCGATTCTGATTTTTTTTACAGTACCAACATAATATACATATTCGCCTTCTATATAAGCTATCTTTTTGCCAGTGCTATGGTCATAAATTAAATTACCAGAAATATAAGCAATCTTTTTTGCTTCATGATTGAAAAGGTAACCATTTAATACCCAGCCAAGCTTTACTCCATCTCTAAATAAATCTACACCGTTTACTTTTATCATGTATAAATTGTATCAGATGAAAAAACATAGTCAAACAATTTTTGCACAGACTCAAAGTGTATAGTTGATAATATACCAAATGTCTGCTAGATTTTTGTAGGAAGTTCAGACATCAATTAAATAGGGGGGAGGAAAACTATGAAGGTATTCAAGGCGTTTATTCTTTTTTGTCTTATCATTGCAATCGTAATATTGTGGTGTGATAAGAGAATAGAAACATTTCCTGCGGTAGTTTTGATTTTGTGTTTTGTGTTTTTGGTTGTTGAAATGATTTTTGGGAAAAAGAAATTTTTTCAATTATGGTAACAGTTCAAAATCAAAATTTTTCAATGATAAGGGGGTGATTACATGCAGCTTGTAAAAATTGTAGCTGTCGCAGGAAAATTTCCATCACGGGAGTGGAAGAGCTTTCTGGAAGAAATAAAAAGCTATTGCGCAGATCAACAAATTCTAATAATCAGGCAGAGAAGTGATGACCATGGCGATGATAGGTACACCGAATTCGTTATTGAAATAAATATGGCGAAGAAGGTGCGGAAATTCATTAATGAAAGGCTTTTGAACAAGATCTGATTTAAGGGGGAAACATGCTAGAACTTGGTATAAAGTTGTTTGAAAAAACGAAGATCAATAATAAAGCCCGTTTTTTTGAGTCAACCGCCGAAATTTTGAAGGGTGTCTCCTTTGATTCTGATGAAGAATTAATGGAGTGCACAAAAAACATTTCAGTTGGCATAGAAATAGGTACATGCCATGAAATGGAAGTGGCATTGAGGGCAGAAGAGGATCTGGGTATAAAAGTTGACCTAGATATCTGCACTTGCTCCATTTTCCATTACAAGCCGAGGAGGTTGAACGGTAGGGCGACAGGATTGTTTTTCCTGTTTCCCCAAGATGAAACAAAGCCGGTGGATATTTATATTAGATTTATGAGCGGTATAATATTCATCGGTCAGGTGGAACCGGTAAGTTTGGTTTAGATCAAAAAGACCCGCGCACTCATTTGTGTCGCGGGTTTTTTCTTATTTATATTTATAATGGTAAATCAATTGCTAGTGCTCCAGCGCCAAGGAAAATAAGGGAAAGTGCAATTCCAAAAATTAAAATATAAAAAGTAAGGTTTCTTTTTTCTAAAACAGGATCTCTGTATTCAAGCACCGCTTCGCAGAAGAATAAAACCGCGAAAACCATTGCTGTAAGCTGGGTGTATGCACCCGCGATAAGCATAAGTCCACCGATTATTTCTATATAAGATAAAACTTTTACAAAAATTCTTGAAGGATGAATATTTATTGTTTCAAAAAGTTGTTGCCAAGCAACTTTTTCGCTAGTTAGTTTTAAATATCCGAGGTTGATAACAATAAAACCTAAAATAACTCTTAAAATAAGAGGCGAAAACATACTAAATGTTAACAAAGTTGGAAATGTGTTTAATATCATCCCGTTAGAAGCAGATCGCGATCAAATCACGAGTTGCAAGGTTATTATTTTTATAATTTATGACGACCATAATTAATTGCTTATCCTGTTATATAGCTGCGATCGCGGCTTCTAACGGGATCATAAGAATCATTTTATCATAAAGAGCATAAATTCAAAAGCTGATTGTCATTCCCGCGCAGGCGGGAATCCAGAATTAATTCAACACAACCTAGATTCCCGCCTGCGCGGGAATGACACGATACTAATTTTGATGTATATTTCAGTTTATATGAAAGGAATAAAAAAGGTTGTAATACTCGACAATATTAGAAGCGTTTATAACGTCGGTTCTATTTTTCGTACATCAGACGCACTCGGAGTTGAAAAAATATATTTATGCGGATGCACGCCAACACCAACAGATAGATTTGGTAGAGCAAGAAAAGATTTGGCAAAAGTTGCGCTTGGAGCAGAGAAAGATATTGCTTGGGAATATGTAAAAGAAACAAAAGATATTATTAAAAAATTAAAAAAAGGCCTGCCTGCCGCGACGAGCTTTAATGGAAGCGCGGCGCAGGTAGGAAAATTTCAAATAATTGCCGTTGAACAAGATAAAAAATCTGTAAATTTCAAAAAAATTAAGCCGAAATATCCTGTGGCAATAGTAATGGGGAATGAAGTTGGAGGAATTGATAAAATAACTTTAGGTTTGTGTGATTTGATTGCCGAAATACCAATGTTGGGGAACAAAGAATCATTAAATGTCTCAGTTTCTTTTGGAATTGCTGGCTATCAGATACTCGCTGATAAATAAAACAAAAGGGCAATTTTGCGGAGCAAAATTGTCCAATAAAAAACCGCTCATTTACCAAATGAGCGGCTCGTAATCTTAACCTATTTTTTTAGAGGTATAGAATCTGCCTTTGCTGGTAGAATTAAATGTACAAATCCTTCTTTTCCAGCACAATAAATCACAAACTTATACCTCTCCCCAATTTCTAGGGGTGAAAACTCAACTTTTACGTTTCTTTTTACAAGGATTATCTTCCCATGATAATCCCTGATAAGAACCTCCTTCTGGTCTAGCCACAATACCTCAATATTGCTCCCACCACGGAAGCTCTCCAAAATATCTTTTTCTGCAAATCTCATTTCTGTCAAGTAATTATCTACTTGAAGAAATCCCATCATTACTGCAACTAGTATGACTACACCAATTGTTCCTAACAAAAATCTCTTCCAACCTGGTATTTTTTCTTCTGTTGTCATTTTATTCTCCTTTTACAAATATAATTTTGACATCTTCCACACTTTTCCTTTGAGCGTGGAAGAGTATCCACCCGTTGGGAACTCCACAGGTGTGTCAAAATAAACCTTGCCTTCTCTTCGTCTTCTTTCCACTTCTCATTCTTAGCTTTGGTTTCTTGCTTTATTACAAAAACAAGAAAACTACCCATTAACACCACAAAGATAATAAAAGATATCATTTTTCCTCCACATTTATTTTGTGTTTTATGAAGATTAATAATTGTTCGCTCTATTTTTAGAGCATCGGTGTTTTTCAAAGAACTTCTTAAACTTAATTCTGATACCATTATAAACTAAAATTATCCATTTGTCAATATCTATGACACACTTCATTTTCATTTTGTCACATACTTTCAATATATCTTTAATATTTGACATAGATTAGCCATTTTGGTATACTAAATATGTTGTCAGGAATTATGACAAAGTTATGAATAAAGAAATAATAAAGACATTACAGGATATAGGATTGTCCAAGGAAGAAGTAGAAATATATCTAGCTGGCCTTGAGCTAGGTGAAAGCACTGTGCAAAATATTGCCAAGAAAGCAGGTATTAAGCGCCCTACAGCTTATCTAATAATAGACAGCTTAATCAAAAAAGGCCTTTTTTATCAAACATTTAAGGGTAAAAAAAGATTATTTGGTGCGCAAAACCCAAAAGACTTAGAGGTGGAGTTAAAAAGGAAAGCTTTTGAATTGACTAAGATTATGCCAGAGCTTAATTCTATTTATAATACTTTAGAATTTAAACCAAAGGTAAGATTTTATGAAGGAGTTGCAGGTGCAATGACAGTTTATAATGATATGTTAGATTTGACTCCTGAAAATGGAGAAATGCTGTCTTTCGCTGGTATGAAAAATCTTTTTGATACCTTACCAAAGGAATTCGCCATAGATTATTTTACAAGACGAATTAAAAAGAATATCAAACCAAAAATAATTGCTATTGATAGCGAAGAAAGCAGAGAATGGGTAAAAAATGCAGAAGAAGAAATGCGAGAGATACTTATTGTGCCTGAAAACCAATCAAATTTCTCCGGTGACATAGAAATTTATGGAGATAGAGTGGCGCTGATCTCTTATAAGGAAAATTTTATGACTATTGTTGTAGAAAGCAAAGAAATTGCAAATATGCAAAGGCTTATGTTTAATTTGATTTGGAATAATTTGAAAGAGAAGAAATAAGTGGTTGGGTTGCGTGCGAAGCACGCCACCTAATTTCTGTCATTCCCGCGCAGGCGGGAATCCAGTATTGATTCAATTCAACACTAGATTCCCGCCTGCGCGGGAATGACACACTTTATAAAAATTTGGATTAAGGTTATTATGTAAAATATGCAAAATATACTTTCAAGAACAAAAAAATTGATACCGAAAAATCTGTTTCAAAAATTACAGCCTATTTATCATTACAATCTTGCTATTCTCGGTGCTTTAATTTATAGATTTTCATCAAAAAGAGTTAAGGTTGTGGCTGTAACAGGAACGAAAGGAAAAACCTCATCTGTTGAATTTGTAAATGCGATTTTGGAAGAGGCAGGTAAAAAAACTGCTCTTGCTGGAACTTTAAGATTTAAAATTGGAAATGAATCAAAACCAAATTTGTATAAGATGACAATGCCCGGAAGAATGTTCATTCAAAAGTTTTTAAGGCAAGCTGTTGATGCTGAGTGTGAATATGTTGTCCTGGAAATCTCTTCAGAGGCCGCAAAACAATTTAGAAATAAATTTATTGATTTGAATGCACTTATTTTTACAAATCTTGCACCTGAACATATTGAATCTCACGGGAGTTATGAAAAATATGTAGCAGCAAAACTTTCTATCGCAAAAGAGTTAGAAAAATCTAGTAAAAATAACAAAGCAATAATTGTAAATGCAGACGATAAGGAAAGTGAGAAGTTTTTGAAAATAAATGTTCCAAATAAAATTAAATATTCATTAAGTGAAGCAACAAATATAGTAATTTCTGAAGATTATACAAAGTTTACTTATAAAGGTGTGGAGATGGAAACAAAACTTCCTGGAAGATTTAATATTTATAATATTCTTGGAGCGATAAAGTATGCGGAAAGTGAAAAAATAGATTTGAATATAATAAAAAAAGCACTTTTGAAATTGAAAGAGATTGGTGGTAGAGCACAGAGGATTGAAGAAGGTCAGGATTTTAAGGTAGTTGTTGATTATGCCCATACGCCGGATTCATTGAAAGCGATTTATCAAGCTTATCCTGGAAGCCGAAAAATCGGGGTACTTGGGAGCTGTGGCGGAGGTCGCGATAAATGGAAGAGAAAAGAAATGGCTGAAATGGCAGATAAATACTGTGAAAAAGTCATTCTTACGGACGAAGATCCTTATGATGATGAGCCACGGGAAATCGTGGAAGATATGGCAAAATATTTTGTTAGGGAAAAACCAGAAATAATTATGGATAGAAGAGAGGCAATCGCGACTTCTTTTAGAAATGCAAAAAGTGGCGACGTCGTGATAATTACTGGAAAGGGAACAGACCCATACATAATGCGAAAAAATGGAGTAAAAGAAAAATGGAGTGATGCGGAGGTGGCGAGGGAGGAACTTAAAAAGTATTTAGTATAAGTATGTAGTATATAGTATATAGTATAAAAAACGAAGTACACCACGGTGTACTTCGTTTTTTTATAAATTAAAAATAATTACCACATATATGCTATAGCGTATATGTGGCATACAAAAAAGGGCGACCGCGAAGCGGTCGCCCTTTTGTTTGGTGT
>CAIJUJ010000022.1 GCA_903823865.1 uncultured bacterium | reverse complement strand
GGTTCGGCGTAGCCGAACCGCCCTTGTTTTTATTTGTAATTTCTACTAGTATTATTTTAGATTGTAATGTTCCAAAGGAGGCAACAAATGGCTACTAACTATCATGTAGATCCAACTGTGAACCAAGCTTTGATAAAGCTGAATGATGCACTTTGTACTTTTGAAAGAAGTGTTGGACGAGAGTGCACTCTTATTCTTGTCCCTCATTCGGATGATGAGGTCATCCACGTGTCGCAAAGCGGCAAGCCAATAAACTTAGACTGTGGTCTAACGCCGGAAAGAATTTTGCAGCTGGCAATGGAAAGCAGAAATCAGAAAGATTAAAAGATGGATAAAAGGAGGGGAAAATGATTTTTAGAAGAGAGCTATCTAAAACAGTTTATTTCCACAGTAAAATAGATAGTAAGAAGAGGAGGAGGGTGAAGAAATTTGCTTGGTTGCCAGTAAGGTTGACTGAATACTTATGGGTTTGGCTTCAACCCTACTATATAACTTATATATCTGTAGGGGAAACAAAGTATCGGGAGCCAATATGGATAAAGTGGGAACTAGCTGCTTTCCGGTTTGGTGATCAAGAAATCAGTGAGCATTTCTTTGTCGGAAGTCACGAACGTTTGACTCCGATGGAGATGTGGTTCAGAGAGCAGATGGAGGAAAGAAACAACATCAGATAGCACAAATAGTACAAAAACCGCTCAAGGGCATGAGCGGTTTTTTATTATGCACGATTTTCTTTTTCCTCAACAATTTTCTTTATGAACTCCTTCAAATCCATTTGTCCGAGCTGACCTTTATCACGTGATTCAACAGATATTTTTTTAGCTTCAATATCTTTGTCTCCGATAATAATCGTGTAAGGAACTTTATTATTTTTTGCATCTCGAACTTTTCCTCCCATATTTCCTTCGTTTGTATCACAGTCAACTCTAAATCCGGCATCTTTAAGTTCTTGTGCAACTTTTTCTGCGTGTTCATTATGATTTTCTCTTATCGGAACAATTTTAATCTGAACCGGTGCAAGCCAAAGAGGAAAGGCACCAGCATAATGCTCGATAAGTATTGCAAAAAATCTTTCAAATGATCCGAATATTGCGACGTGCAAAACTACCACTCGGTGTTTTTTACCGTCCTGACCGGTAAAATTCATATCGAAATTTTCTGGTTGATTAAAATCTAGTTGGATAGTTGTAAGTTGCCAATCACGGCCGATAGAATCTTTAACTCGAATATCAATCTTTGGCCCATAGAAAGCCGCTTCGCCCTCTTCAACACTAAATGGAACCCCCCATCTCTTAACTTGTTCTATTAGAATATTTTCAGCCTTTTGCCAAACCATATCGTCACCAAAATATTTATCTTTATTTTCTTTACCGCGTACAGATATCTCAACTTTGTAATTATTGAAGCCAAATGTTGTGTAAACTTTTTTCATTAATCCCAAAATCATCTCAATCTCTGAT
This sequence comes from uncultured bacterium, assembly GCA_903823865.1. GTDB lineage: Bacteria > Patescibacteriota > Minisyncoccia > Phycocordibacterales > GWA1-40-21 > Bog-1340. Next base: position 27,772 of record CAIJUJ010000022.1, on the reverse strand, counting down.
TCTATTTGTTCTGGTCTTATGATGTGATGTGTGTCGTCTTGGCATAAACTTTTTACTCGTAGCAATCCTGATAGTTCACCACTTTTTTCATTTCTATATACCGTAGTGTTTTCTGCGATTCTGTATGGGAGTTCTCTGTAAGTATGTTGAAGTGCGTTGTATATTTCGAAATGATGAGGACAATTCATTGCTTTTAGTACAAATTCTTCTCCAGTTGCATCTTTCATGATAGGCATCATCGCGTCATATTTACCTAAATGTCCGCTCCGTATGTATAATTCTTTTTTTGCTATGTGAGGAATGGTGACAAACAAATATCCAAGATTTTCTTTTTCTTTGCGAATAAAATTATCAAGTTCTGTGCGGATAATGTTTCCCTTTGGTAAATACATGGGCAGACCTTTTCCAACAAGTTCAGATACAGTGAAGAGTTCAAGTTCTTTTCCTAACTTTTTATGATCTCTTTTTCGGGCTTCTTCTTGTTGTTTTTCGTAGGCGAGAAGAGCATCTTTTGATTCAAACGCTAAACCATAAACTCTTGTAAGCATTTTATTTTTTTCATCTCCTTTCCAATATGCACCAGCGATTCTTTCAAGCTTGAATGCTGCATTTTTTATTTCGTCCATACTTTCAACATGGGGGCCAGCACAAAGGTCAACAAAATCACCCGATGTATATGTTGTAAGAGTTTGTCCTTCTTTTGTATATTCTTTTATAAGTTCTAGTTTATATGGATTGCCTTTGAAAAGTTTTTCTGCATCTTTATTTGAAATTTCTGCTTTATCGAAAGACTTTACTTTTTTTGCAAGCTCACGCATTTTTTGCTCAATCTTTCCTAAGTCTTTGTCTGTAATTGGAGTTTTAAAATCAAAGTCATAATAAAAACCATTATCAATTGCAGGGCCAGTTGCAATCAAAGCATCTGGATATAATTCTTTGACTGCTGCACCAAGTAGGTGAGCGAAAGAATGTCTCATTCTCATTATTTTTTCATCATTCATAAAATTATAATTAATCTAATAAAATAGCCCCGATAAAAAACGATGGTTCGTTTTTTATCGGGGCGATTCTAACCGCGGTTCCACCCGAATTTCTTGCCCGAAGAAAATTTTTAATAAAATTTTGACGGGTTACTCATTTACATAGAGACTGTCTTTTTTTGTGGTTGGTAGCCACAACAATTTCTATATGTCTATAATAGTCAATTGAGATGGGGAAGTCAAATAGCTTATTTTACAAGGATTAAAAGTATTATTGAAATAATAAAAACTGCTAATTCAACCAACGAATAAAGATGAAATTTTAAATATATGTCTCTTATCCAATTTGGATAACCATATTTTTCTGAAATATAATCAAGTTCTTCTGGTTTGTATGAATAAATCAAAGAACCATCGTTATTTTTGTTTATATTATAAAAAATCTGATACGAATTTTTCTTGAAAGGAAAAAACCATTTTATACCCCAACCGATTCCTATACTATCGTGAATAAAATGAAGCAATGAACAAATTACAAAAAGTAATAATAATTTTTTATTTATAAAATAAAATAATATTCCACCAAGTATTATGTAAAAGATTGGATAATGACCTATATCTCTATGTCTACGAATTTTATTATTTTTATTTATTTTTTTGATAAATTCATAAATTATTAAATCCATATCTGGCAATATAGAAAAAATAATACCAAAAAAGACGTATGAATTTGATAATTCAAAACCACCTATTTTTGAAAGTGCTATCGGTATTATTATTCCAAGTCCTATGTCTAAAAGCATTTTAATTAAAATTATTCCAAAATCTTCAGTCTATCAATTATCAAGCTTATTTCTCCGTTTCTTTCAGAAACTTTACAAATAGCAGCAATACATTTGTCAGGGACAATAGCGGCTTTATATTGTGCATAAGTTCTTGGAAATACCACTGCATCAATTGAGCCAGTAAAGTCGGCGATTTTAATAAATGCCATAGGCTCATTATTTTTTGTCATAATTTCACGAACTTCTTCTATGATTCCACCGATAGGTTTGCCACCGTCAATTTCTTTTTTTACTAATTCTGTTTCTTCTTTAATTCTTTTAATACTTATTTTTGCTTTTTCTAAAACATTTCTATATCTATCAAGCGGATGACCAGAAATATAAAGCCCAAGCAATTCTTTTTCCCAAGTAAGTTTATCTTTCATCGTTGCAGTCGGTGCTGGCTCGAGTGTAAATGCTTCGTAGGATTTTTGGGCGGCCTCCGTAGGCAGGCCGCCTGCCTGCGCCGAGTGTGACGCGGCAGGCAGGTCAAACATTCCAAAAAGCGAATCTTGATTTTGATTTTTTTTGCTAACTTCTTTATTGTATTTTAAAAGATTTTCTGAATTTGCAAGCATGACACCGCGATCGGCAAACTCATCAAGCGCACCAGTTTTGATAAGCGGTTCGAGTGATCTTTTATTTAAATTTCTATCAACAATTCTTTCTAAGAAATTTGAGAGGGATGTGAACTTTCCATTTTTCTTTCTTTCTTCAATTATCACTCTGGCTATTTCTTCACCAAAGTTTTTTATTGTTGTAAGTCCAAAGCGAATTTTGTCTCTGTCGTCTCCAGTCGAATGCACAGACGCACCTTTTGTTTTTACCACAGTAAAATCGCTGTAACTTTCATTTACTGACGGAGGTAAAACAGGAATTCCAATTTTTCTACAATCAGTCATGAATTCACCGATTTTTTCAACATCACCAGAATCTGCGGTAAGCACAGCAGACATATAAATAGCAGGGAAATTTGCTTTCATATATGCAGTTTGATATGCCACACGTCCATAACTTGCCGCATGTGCTTTATTAAATCCATAAGCTGCAAATGGTTCAATAAGTTTCCACAAAGTTTGCGCTTTTTTTTCTGTAAGTCCATTTGTGACAAAACCTTTCAGAAGTTTTTCTTTTTGCTCCTCCATGTCTTTTGGGATTTTCTTTCCCATTGCTTTTCTGAGTTTGTCTGCTTCAAGCCAAGAATATCCGGCAAGTTTTATAGCAGTGAGCATAACGTCATCTTGATAAGTAATAACTCCGTAAGATTGATCAAGAATATCTTTGAGTCGTGGGTCAAGATATTTTATTTTCTTTGCGTCGTGTTTTCTCTCAATATATTCTGGAATAGATTCTAGTGGACCTGGACGATAGAGTGCAACCATTGCGTTGATATCGTAAATTGTTGTTGGTTTCAAATCTTTCAAATATTTCGTCATTCCCTGACCGTTCAATTGGAAAAGCCCAGTTGTTTCTCCTTTTGCCAAAAGTTCATACGTGAGTTTGTCATCAAGTGGAATCGCTTCAATATCGATGTCTATATTTTCAATTGCTTTTACACGGCGAACAGCTTCAGCAAGAATTGAAAGATTTTTAATTCCAAGAAAATCAAATTTCAAAAGCCCAACACCATCTTCTCCGACGGCATGCATATCATATTGAGTAATAATTTTCCCTTCACCTTTTGGATCATATTGAAGTGGAACATAATTTATAAGTGGCGTGGGGGCGATAACAACTCCAGCTGCGTGAACAGAAATGTGTCTTGCACAACCTTCAATTTTCTCTGCCATATCAATAATTGTTTTCGTGTCTTTATTATTGTCATACATTTCTTTGAGCTCTGATACTTCTTTCATGGCTTTTTTAATAGTCATTGGGAAACCTTGAGCCCCAAGTGGAATTAATTTCGCAATTTTATCTGCAAGTGGAAGTGGAAAGCCCATAGCTCGAGCGACATCGCGAACAGAACCGCGAGCCATCATTGTTCCAAAAGTTCCTATCTGTGCAACATTATCTTTTCCATATTTTTGTCTGGTGTAATTGATAACGTCGTCTCTTCTATTGTCGGCAAAATCCATATCAATATCTGGTGCTGATGGTCTCTCGGGATTCAAAAATCTTTCAAACGGAAGTTTATATTCCAAAGGATTTACTTTTGTGATGCCAGTAAGATAAGTGACGATTGAACCTGCAACAGAACCTCTGATGTTTGTATAAATTCCATTTTCAGTGGCAAAACGTAGAAGGTCAGACACAACAAGAAAATATTTTGAATATTTTTTATCGCCAATTATATTGAGCTCATATTCAATTCTATCCACAACTTCTTTTGATTTTGTAAGACCTCTTTTTTCTATACCAAGATAAGTAAGCCGTCTTAATTCCTCGTCATGTGATAAACCATTCTCAACAATAAAATCCGGAAAAACCCAAGCTTCTTTTCCAAGTTTAATTTCAACATTGCACATATCGGCAATTCTAAGTGTATTTTCCAGCGCTCTTGGCGTGTCTTTAAAATACTCCTCCGCTTTTTCCGATGAAATCAATGAAAAATCATCAGAACTTTCTTTTTGTTCTCTATCAGAAAAATCAGAATGAGAATTGACTTGAACAAGGGTGTCTCTCGCAACTTTATCTTCTGGTTTCAAATAATAAACATCATGTCCCGCTACAAGCTCCGTGTCCGTATCTTTTGCAAGTTTAATAATTTTTTCTTTTAGCTCAATCTGTCCTTCTATTTCTGGATGGTGAGTGATTTCTAAGAAAAAATTATCTCCAAAAACTTTTTTAAACCATTTTATAATATCTCTTGCTTTTTCTACGTCGCCATTTTTTAGAGCATAAGAAGTTTCTCCAGAAAAGTGGGGCATAATACAAATCAAATCACTCGAATATTTTTCTATAAGTTCACGGTCAATTCTTGGTTTGTAATAAAATCCTTCAAAATAAGAATCAGTGACGAGCTTTATAAGATTTTTATAACCAGCTTCATTTTTTGCTAAAAGTACGAGTCGGGTTCGGCGATTATCTATTCCACCTTGTTTATCAGCTCTTGTGCGAGCTGCAACGTAAAAATCCACGCCAATTATTGGTTTAATGCCGTTCTTTTTACATGTTTGATAAAATTCAATTGTTCCATACATGTTTCCAGCATCAGTAAGCGCAAGCGCAGACATACCAAGTTCTTTTGTTGCATGAACAAGTTCTTTAAGCTGTGGAAGAGCATTGAGTAAGGAATAGTGAGAGTGCGTATGTAAATGAATAAATTTGGACATAATAATGTTATTTACCCGAGAAAATTTTTGCTGATGAAAATGTGTTGGCGTAGCATCACTAGTAAGTATATAATTAATTTCAATCTTAAAAAAGAGATTGTAATTTAAGCCATAATTTTCAACACGTCAGCAAAAACTTTAACGGGTTAATAATACTTTAATTTATGAAAAATAAAAAGCCTTGCTCCGTCAAAATTTTTAGTGGGAAATAATGTTTATAATAAAGGTTAAATGTATATGAATAAAATCTTGAAAAATAAAAAAACATATGTAAAAAATTCATTCGGGGGTTCTTCGAAAATAAAATTTGTTGTGGGTATAGATGAAGTGGGGAGAGGACCACTTGCAGGACCTGTTGCTGTTTGTGCTTTTAAAATGCCTGTAAAATTCAATACCAAGTCCTTCAGTAAATTAAAAGATTCTAAAAAACTTACTCCAGAAAAAAGGGAAGAAATATTTGAAAAATTAAAAGAATTAAAAAATCCCCGAGGTGGAGCCTCGGGGATAGATTATTTTGTTTATTATGAAAGCGCAAAAAGAATAGACAAAATTGGAATAAGTAAAGCAATTAAAAATTGTTTGGAGAATGCACTCGCCAAACTCAAATTAAAACCAAACGAATGTATTGTTTTGCTTGATGGGGGACTAAAAGCACCGGAAAAATATAAAAATCAAAAAACAATTATAAAAGGGGATGAAAAAGAAAGAGCTATAGCTTTTGCATCAATCGTTGCGAAAGTTTCAAGGGATGCGCTTATGTGTCGTCTTGCTAAAAAATATCCTAAATATAATTTTGAAATTCATAAAGGTTATGGCACAAAAAAACATTGTGCTTCAATCAGGAAAAATGGATTGTCCGCAGAACACAGGAAGTGTTTTTGTAAGAATTTTACAGATTGACAAATGTTAATATAGTATGATATAATACTAACAGGTAAATTGCTCATTAAAAAGAAATGAGACTGGTTTTTTGTCGCGTATTATATAGGCAATAAAAAACTAGTCTCATAAAAATCCAAGTTCCCAGGAGGGGATATGACTTCAGACCATTTTTCAGCAGGAGTGATTTTTTCATCCGATGAAAAAGAAAGGGTGTGGAAAATTCTTGTTGCTTCAGACGCCCGTTTTTTAAAGGAAGATGAAAAAATTGGTAAGGTCCCGATAAAAACAGGTAAAATTATCGGTGGAACAAATAAGGATGAAGTGACGAAAGCTCTTCTTAATGAGACGGCGTTTGATACATTAAAACGCGAAATTATGGAAGAAGCCAAGCTCACTGTGTTGGAGTGCTATTTTGTGCACTCTTATGATATTCCTGGGCGCGTGGCCGGAACTACGCACACTAGATATTTTTATCTAGTGAAAAGATTCTCCGGGTCTTTCCCGTTTGATGAAATTAAAAGTATCAAAGACGGGACTGATATAGTGAAAATTTGGTGGTCAAATCTTCGGAATTTTGAAGAAATTATTTTCAAATTTCCGAATCACAAGGAAGGTTATATAAAGGCCTTCCTTAAAATGGCGGAATATAATGAAAAGTTCCGCCAAGACAATGCGGATATGTTTGCGAGATACTCCGCGATGAAGTTCAATAAGTAGTTTGTTTAGGTCTCGGGGTGCGCAAGCACATTTATCCCGAGGCCTTTTCTTTTTTTAAAAAATAAGCTATACTCTCAAAACTCATCCAAAACAAAACATTTAGACATTTAGTATTATTTAACGGTTTATTTTGAGACGAGTCCAAAACTATGGTAAATCGAATGAGACACAATAGATCCCAGAGAGGAAGCACGAGATCACATCATGCTTTGAAGGGGATTGCACTTACAAAGTGCCCAGATTGTAATAACCCAGTGATGAGACATCAAGCATGCTCAAATTGCGGAAAATACAGAGGAAAAGTTATTATAAATTTAGAAAAGAAAACAAAAGCAGTAAAGGCAACCAAAACTCCAAAAAAATCTGAGAAAAAAGCTTAAGTAAAAAATACCCGAAAGGGTGTTTTTTGTTAATTGACTAATCTGAATTTTGCGCTAGCATCTAAAATAGAAGCAATTAATAAAATTCAAAATTTTGTACTGTCCAAAAAGGACAAGGGAGGATTGTTATGGCTAGGATTCTTTTTGACGAAGTTTCATTACTAAACTGGGAAACAGAAGAGCAAGAAAAGCAATGGAAAGATTTGGTGGAGGATATAAAAAAGAACAAGGTAAAGCTGAAAATACGGCAGCTAGATAAATATAATATTTGCCTAGACTTTTTTTATCACAAAAAAAGATTTTATTCGTTTATTTTTCTTCTAAGAGATGAAGAAGAAGATAAACAACGCCTAGAAAAAGACAGGTTAAGAAAGCAAGTTTTAAATTTGGCTGGTAACTATATTTATTATTTTGACCACAGGAATGAACCAGAAAAAGAAGTTTTTCGTCATCCCGACGAACAAGGTATATAGATATACATAAAGGCTTCGCAGGACCGTCACTGCGAAGCCTTTTCTTTTTCTTTTTTTTGAGCTAGAATAACTCCAGTAATTAACAAGCTTAAAAAGCTACGCAAAAAAATATGTCCAGCCGGCACCTTGCAAGATCAATAGTATTTCAATCCGCCTTCGAGTGGGATTTTAGAAATTCTTCGAGAGAAGAAGCACTGTTATCACTTGAAAGAAACAATAAAGAGTTTGGAGAAGGAAATTCAGAAAAAGCATTTTCAGAAGCTCTATTAAAAGGTGTCATAGATAAAAAAGCGGATTTGGATAGTATTATCATGAAAGCTGCTCCAGATTGGCCAATAGATAAAATCTCTATTACTGATAGAAATATTTTGCGCATAGGACTTTATGAGCTTTTGTTCTCTGATAGAAAAGAAGTTCCTGCAAAAGTTGCAATCAACGAAGCTATTGAGCTTGCAAAAGCATATAGCGGAGAAAAAAGTGGCGGTTTTATAAATGGAGTTTTGGGTACTATTTACAAAGAGCTTGGAGAGCCAGGTAAAGACGAAGTCTCTAAGAAAAATAATAAAGATATTCCATTTGATAAGATGCCGATAAAACAACTCGCCGGAGCCGTTGTGTATGCTTTAGAAGATAACAATATTTATTTCGCTTTTGTTCACGATGTCTTTGGTAGATGGACTCTTTCAAAAGGAAAAATAGAACCGGGAGAAAATCCAAAAGATGGCGCAGTCAGAGAAATAAAAGAAGAAATGGGTGTTGATATTACAATAGAAGAAGAGCTTTTGAAAAATGAGTACGTTGCCAATCATCCAGAAGAGGGAAAAATTAGAAAACAAGTAATTTATTTTCTTGCCAAAGCAGAAAGAAAAGATTTGAAGCTTGGCCCAAGTGGTGGACTTGATGATGCAAAATGGTTTAAACTTCAGGAAATTGAAAACTTAAATTTTTATAATGATATTTTACCTATAATTACAAAGGCAATCACAATAATAAGTAGTAAAAAATGAAAGCGGATTTTACAAAATTTGAAAAAAAAATAGGAATAACTTTCAAAAATAAAGAACTTTTGAGGCAGGCTTTTACCCATAGATCATATTTAAATGAGCACAGAGATTCCGAACTCGTCCACAATGAAAGATTGGAATTTTTGGGTGATGCCGTGCTTGAACTTATTGTAACCGAATATTTATATGGAAAATATCCAGATAGCAACGAGGGCGAGCTTACAGCTTATAGATCTGCTCTTGTAAATTCTGATACACTTTCAAATGCAGCGGGGAAACTTGAAATGAACGATTTTTTACTGCTTTCAAAAGGTGAGTCAAAAGATATTGGGCGAGCAAGACAAATTATTCTTGCAAATGCCATTGAAGCTTTGATAGGTGCAATTTTTATGGACCAAGGGTATGAGACAGCAAAATATTTTATTTCAAACAACATTTTTAATTTGATAGAAAAAATAATTGAAGAAAAAACTTGGATTGACGCGAAGAGCAAATTTCAGGAACAAGCGCAGGATTATGAAAGTGTCACGCCACTTTACAAAACCTTGAAAGAAGAAGGTCCAGATCATGACAAAAAGTTTACTGTCGGAGTATTTTTGGGCAAAACAAAAGTCGCAGAAGGGGAAGGAAAATCAAAACAGGAAGCAGAACAAATCGCTGCGGACAATGCGCTTAAAGCTAAGGGTTGGATAATTAATTAAAAAAATGACAGAAGGATTTTCTGAAATAAAAAATAAAAGTTTGTCGGAAAATGAACAAGAAAGACTGGTTGGAATTTCCGAATGTATAAACATAGTTCATTCCATCGCAAGTGAACTTGAAGATTCAAATCAGGCGTATGAAATTGGTGATTTTATAAAGGAATTTATGCAAGAATTTAATAATGATCCAAAGAATAAGAAGGAAGGTACAAAATTCCAAAATTATTCCTTGGGTAAACTTTTACTTTCACCAAATAATTTTGATATAACAGAGTCTGAACTCGACGACACAAAAGACGGAGAAATTGCAAAATTTATTAAGGAAAAATTAACGTCGAAAATATCAGAAGATGAACTAGAAAAAGCCGCCTAAATAAGGCGGTTTTATGTTCGCCGAGGTGTGGAGCCTCGGGCAAAAGTGTAAAAATACCTATTTTTTTCTTTCTAAAAATCTGTTAGAATAAGGTGTAATGTATCTCAAATCAATCGAAATTTCAGGATTCAAGTCATTCGGGAAGAAGTCTGTCCTCGACTTTAATGTCCCCATTTCAGCCATTGTAGGGCCAAATGGCTCGGGTAAATCAAACGTCGCAGAAGCGTTTAGTTTTGTTTTGGGTGAACAATCTATCAAATCTTTGAGAGGTAAAAGAGCAGAAGACCTCATTTTTAATGGTGGAAAAGATGCTCCTCGTTCAAATCGTGCGAGTGTTAAACTTGTTTTTAATAATGTTCAAAGAATTTTTAATATAGACTTTGACGAAGTCGCTATCGAACGTGTTGTAAACAGGGATTCTTCCAGTGAATATTTAATAAACGGAAGCGCTGTTCGCTTAAAAGATATCGTTGAGCTTTTGTCTGGCGCACATATTGGTGCGTCAGGGCACCAAATTATTTCTCAGGGTGAAGCTGATAAAGTTTTGAATTCAAATATTCGTGAAAGAAGAGAAATGATAGAAGATGCTTTGGGTTTGAAAATTTATCAAAATAAAAAAGATGAAAGTATCCGCAAACTTGAAAAGACAGAAGAAAATATTAAACAAGTAGAAAGTTTAAGAAGAGAAATTGCTCCACATATTCGCTTTCTAAAAAAACAGGTAGAAAAAATTGAAAAGATGTTTGAGATGAAAGAAAATCTCACAAAAATGTATCACGATTATTTTCGCCGTGAAGAAGAATATATTAAATTTGAAAAACAAAGTATTTCATTCGAAAAAAATCCTTTAGTCGCAGAGTCACACAATTTGGAAAAAGAACTCGCTGAAGCTAAGCAAGTTTTGGCAAAATCATCATCAAAAGATTCAAGAAGCGACGATGTTATAAAAGTTGAAGGAAAAATAAAAGAAATTCGTTCAGTGAAAGATGGCTTGATGAGAAATATGGGACGACTTGAAGGAGAGATATCTTCACTTTTGCGCTTGATTAAAAAACAAAATGAGGCAAACTCTGCGATGTCAAAAAAGACAGTTAATCTTTTTGAGGTTGAAAATGTTTCGAAACAAATTGATTTAGAAATTGCTGATGCAACAGAAGATGCTGATATTTCAAAAATAAAACAAATTTTTGTATCAATTAAAAAAATTCTCCGTGATTTTATTGAAAAAAATAAAGAAAGTGAAGATAAGGAAGCTATTGCTGAACTCGAGATAGAAATCAAAAAATTAGAAACCGAGAAAAATGGCTATGATACTAAGCTAAAAGAGGCCAATAGCCTTGAAACAGAGCTTTCCGAACAATATTCATATTTGAAGAGCGATATAGAAAAAGAAAAAGATTCAAATAGAGACGCAGAAAAAGCGCTCTTTAGAATTGTCGCTGAACAAAATGAAATCAGGGGCAAATTAAACGGTTTGAATAGCAGAGAATCAGTATTGAAACACAATGAAGATGAATTAAATAGGGAATTACAAGAAGCTTCTGTTTTGGTGGGAGTTTCTGCACTTCGATATAAAGATTTCTGGCCAACAAATGCTGATGGAATTGCACTTTCACTTGATCAAATAGTAAAAGAGCCACGACAAGTTCAAGAAGAGAAAAAACACGTAATGGAGAAAATAAAAATTCGTCTTGAAGATGCGGGCGTTTCTGGTGGTGATGATGTTGTAAAAGAATACAAAGAGACGACCGAGCGAGACACATTCTTAGAAAGAGAACTTGGTGATCTTATTAAATCATCAGAATCTTTGAAAAATTTAATCACTGAGCTTGAAGAAAAGCTTACAACAGAATTCAAAAATGGAGTTGAAAAAATTAATATTCAATTCCAGCAATTTTTCTCTGCAATGTTTGGTGGTGGCTCGGCGTCACTTCTTGTTGTAAAAGAAAAGAAGAAGAAAAAATCTGATACCGATATCAATTCAGCCATGGCTGAATTGGAAGGGGATGAAATAAAAGAAGACGAGGAAGAATCTGAAGAAGGACTTGATATCGAAGTCTCACTTCCAAAGAAAAAAACAAAAGGTTTGATGATGCTCTCTGGTGGAGAAAGAGCTCTCACGTCTATCGCACTTTTATTTGCGATTTCTCAAGTCAATCCACCTCCATTTATTATTCTTGATGAAACTGATGCAGCGCTTGATGAAGCCAATTCTCGAAAATATGGAGAAATGATAAGTGCACTTTCAAAATATTCTCAACTCATTCTCATTACTCACAATAGAGAAACAATGGCCCGCGCTGGAATTATTTATGGAGTCACGATGGGTTCTGATGGAGTTTCAAGACTGCTCTCTATTCAATTCGAAGAAGCAGTGCAGGTGGCGAAATAAGATTGACAAATGAATTATTTTCTATAAACTTTTATTTAGGAGTACGCACTGATAGAAGTAAAAACAAAATAATGTTTTAAAGGAGGCTTTATGAGTATCGTTGGAAATGATTTTCAAGGAATTTTGTTTTCTGGAAAAATAAATTTTCAGAACGCAAAGGAAATTGTACAGCGTTGTCCGCAGGAATTTAAAGAAGATAGCAAATGTACCAAATTTGTTGCGCACCTAATAACTTTAGGTAGTGCAGATCCAAAAGGATGGAAGTGGAAAAAGAATCACAGCGAGGAACATTCATTTCCGAAACTGTGTGTCCTGCTGGGGAACAAAGGAATACCAATTGACGAGAGAATTTATCTCGGTAGTTGGATGATTCGCGAAATGTTAGAGGAAATTCCAGAAATCTGAGTAATAAAAAGGGGGCTTCGGCGTGTTTTTTGCGCCGAAGCCCTTCAATATTTCTAAATTATTCCGCTATCTCATAATCCATCTGTCTTCTATCCAAGTCAGCAGAAACTAGTTTAATTTTTATTTTTTGTCCAAGGGAGTAAACTTTTTTTGTTTTTTCTCCAATTATAGAATAAGTTTTTGTATCAAGTCTATAAAAGTCATCTCCAAGTGATGAAAGTTTTATCATTCCTTCAGCACGTGTCAAAGAATCTTCTGCATAAATGCCCCATTCAGTAACACCAGTAATAATTCCTAGAAAAGTATTTCCAACTTTATCTTGCATAAATTCAATCTGTTTATATTTTTTACTATCACGCTCTGCTTCAGATGCTTTTATTTCTTGGTCGGTGCTATGTAAACAAGCTTTTTCATAAAAAGCTAGATTTTTTTCTGCAACGTTGTCTCTCGTCAATATTTTTTGCAAAATTCTGTGAACTAAAAGGTCGGGATATCTTCTAATTGGGGAAGTAAAGTGTGCGTAATATTCAAACGCAAGTCCAAAGTGTCCAATGTTTCTAGTTGAATAAATTGCTTTTGCCATTGAGCGGATAGCTGCTGTTTTAACAAGCGCCTCCTCGGCTTTTCCTTCAACTTGTTCAAAAAGGGCTTGCATATCTTTACCTGTAATACTCCCAGTTTTTCCAATGGTGAGTTCATGCCCCAAAGCTTTTACAAAGATTGCAAGTTCGGCGATTTTATCTTTGTCTGGCAAATCATGAATACGATATGGAAGAGGGAAGAGTTTGCCAGATTTTTTCTCAAATTTATAAACATATTCTGCAACTTCTTTGTTTGCGAGAAGCATGTATTCTTCAACAAGTTTGTGTGTGTCTAATCTTTTTTTCTTATAAATTCTAATTGGTTTGCCTTTTTCATCCAAATCAAAAGCAATTTCTTCTTGTTCAAAATCAATAGCACCTTTTTGAGTTTTATCTTTTCTGAATAATTTCGCAATTTTATTTAGTGTATCAAGCTCATTAAAGTATTGTCCAGTTTTTTTATCCAAAATTTCCTGTGCACTTTCATAACTAAATCTTTTTGCCGATTTTATTACAGATTTTCCAAACCACTTTGAAAGTACTTTTGCTTTACTGTTTATTTCAAAAATAGCAGAAAATGCGAGTTTTTCATCTCCCTCGCTTAAGCTACAAAGGTTGTCAGAAAGCTCAAAAGGAAGCATTGGAATCGTTCTGTCTGGCAAATAGACTGAACAACCTCTTTCATATGCCTCTTTATCTAGCTCGCTTTTTTCAGTGACATAATAAGAAACATCGGCGATGTGGACACCAATTTCAAAGTTGCCATTTGGTAGTTTTTTAAAAGAAATTGCATCATCAAAATCTTTTGCAGTAATTGGGTCAATAGTGAAAGTAAGTGTATTTCTCAAATCTTTTCTTCTTGCGATTTCTTCTGCCGAAATCTTTCTATTTTGTTCAAAAACATTTTTTGATTCTTGCAAAACTTTTTCTGGGAATTCAATTTCAAAACCTTTATCAATAGCAATAGAATTCATCTCGGTAGAATTGTCTCCCTTTTTACCTAAAATATTTACAATTTCTCCTTCGGAAAAATTTGGTGTTGAAACCCATTTTGTAATTTTTACTCTTACCTTGTCGTCATTTTTTAATGCAGCAGCTTTTTCTTTTGAGATTTTTACAGAAATTTTTACTCTTCTATCATCCGGGGCTACAAGAATTCCTTTATTTGAAATTTCAATAGTTCCAACAAAATAATTTTTTGCTCGACTTAATACTTTTACAACCTCAGCTTCATGAATACCATCTCTATTTTTTTTGAATAGTTTGACTTCAACTTTATCTCCAGACATCGCAGTATTTATCTGTCTTGTAGATATTTCAGCTGAAATGTTATTTGAGTCAGATATGAAATAAGCCGTATGTCCTCTGATAGCTTTGATTTTACCAGTTATAATTTTGTTTTTAGGGGAATTTTTGAATACAGTATCGTTTTTCCTGTCTTTTCTCCAGAATTTTTTATCTTTTTTCATTTATAAAAGTATTATAGCAGAAAAACCTTGATTTGTATATGATTTTATGATGTTGTAATAAACGTGTCATTCCCGCGCAGGCGGGAATCTAGGTTTTTATTTCATTTACTCTGGGTTCCCGCTTTCGCGGGAACGACATAAAGTCAAAATATTTTTTCAAAATCATTTGACTTTATGTCGTTTTTTGGTAGTATATCGTCTACATATGTTAATAATTAGATTACAAAGAGTAGGAAGAGCACACGAACCATCTTTTCGTATTGTTTTGACAGATTCAAAATTTGGACCAAAAAGCGGAAAGTCAGTTGAAGTACTTGGTTCTTATGATGCTAGAAAAGGTAAGGGAACAAACCATGTAGATGGTGAAAAAGTAAAATACTGGATTTCAAAAGGAGCTCAAGTTTCAGACACAGTTCACAATTTTCTTGTTGACCAGAAAGTTCTTACAGGAAAGAAAATAAATGTGCTTCCAAAAAATAAAATTATAAATGCAAAGAAAGCAAAAGAGGATGCCGCAAAAGCAGATGCAGCAGCAAAAGCTCCAAAGCCAGCTCCTGAAGCTGCTCCGGTAGCAGAAGCTCCAGCACCAGTCGCAGAAGCACCAAAAGCATAAAAAATAAGAAAAGCCGCGCCCGAAGGGCGCGGCTTTTAATTTTATGTTGCATTAATATATGCTCTTGATTTAATAATAGGAAAAGTTATTATTGTATTATGGAAGGAAAAAATTTTGAGCAAAATGATAAAAATTCTATCAATTTTAAAACTGTTAATGAAATTGGAAAATATCTTGTAAGTGAGCATATTAACGATGAGCCATTTAAATCAGAAAAAATTCTTATTTCAAAAGAAATGGTATATCACTTTTTAAGTGGAACTGGGGATGAAAATGCTTTACATCAGACCGAAGATGGCGCAAAGCAATCTGTATTTGCTGAAAAACTTGGTGGAAAA
This sequence comes from uncultured bacterium, assembly GCA_903823865.1. GTDB lineage: Bacteria > Patescibacteriota > Minisyncoccia > Phycocordibacterales > GWA1-40-21 > Bog-1340. Next base: position 12,365 of record CAIJUJ010000022.1, on the reverse strand, counting down.
ATGGTTACACCAGGGTTTTTTACAGAGTCACTTTTAGCAAATAAAGAAAATCTTTGGAAGGCACTTACTATAGAAGAGCCGCACGAAGTAATTAATATATCTTCTTCAACAAGATGGACTGCACCAATACCAGTTGGCTCAGAAGTTTTTTTTACTTTTAAAATAAAAAAAGTTAATACAATGGCGGGCAAACCAGATGCTGATATAAAAGTTGACTGGAGTATGGTTGAATTTGATACAAAAGCATACTATATAGCTGAAGATGGAAAAGAAACGCTATGTATGAAAAATTCATATACAGTTGGTTATGTCCCAACAAAAAATTAATTTATTGCACACTTTTTTCTTTATGGTATTATTTCAACAAGCAGTATTTTATTAATTACGGGTCGAATTACTGCAAGTATCAGAATTACAAATAAAACAATGCAAGAAAACGACGCAAAATTTCTAGAAATCGTTGTTAAGGCTTTAGTTGATGTCCCAGAAAAAGTACAAATTACAAGGACAGTCGACGAAATGGGTGTATTACTAACTCTTGTTGTAGACAATGTCGATATGGGCAAAGTCATCGGAAGATCAGGTAACACAGCAAAAGCAATAAGAACACTTTTGAGAGTTGTTGGAATGAAAAACAATTCAAGAGTTAACTTAAAAATTAACGAACCAGAAGGAGCAGCACCAAGAATGGCGACTGTTTCAAAAGAGCCTACTACAAAAACCGTAGATGAGGCAATGGCAGACTTGAAATTATAATTTCAAAACTAAATACAAAAAGCGCGACCTTCGGTCGCGCTTTTTGTATTTGATTGTTTTTTATCATTTTTTGTAGTATTTTAAACCTAATGAATTTTCACATAATTACATTATTTCCCGAAGCATTTAGCTCATATTTAAATGAGTCGATTTTGGCACGTGCTATAAAAGAGAAAAAAGTAAAAGTTAGTTTTTATAATCCACGAGATTTTGCAAAAATAACAAAAGTTCAAAAGGCAAAAAACAAGCCATACAAAAGAGTGGATGATATTCCTTATGGTGGAGGCCCAGGGATGGTAATGCAAGCAGAACCTATAATAAAAGCTATTGAAAAGGCCGTCAAAAAATCAAAGAAAGGTAAAACAAAGATTATTTTTCTAATACCATCTGGAGAACAGTTTGATACAGTTTATGCAAAAAATATTTCAAAGAAATATTCTGATATCATTATTATTTCTGGCAGATACGAAGGAATAGACGAAAGAGTAAATAAAATATTTAAAACAGATAAAATTTCCATAGGGAATTTTGTTCTTACTGGCGGTGAACTTCCAGCCATGATTATTATGGATTGTGTTTCAAGACAAATAGATGGTGTGCTTGGAAACAAATCTTCCCTTGAAGAAGAAAGAATTTCAAGTAGCGAAGTTTATACAAGACCAGAAGTTTTGGAATATAAAGGTAAAAAATACAAAGTTCCAAAAGTATTGTTGTCGGGAAACCATAAACTTATTGATGAGTGGAGAAAAAGTAAATAGAAAATGATATAATCATTTTCATAATGACTCAAAAAGATGCACTCGACATATTGAAGATGGGATACAACTGCTATATCACGGGGGCGGCGGGTTCTGGTAAAACACATCTTGTAAATGAATATATAAAATTCCTTAAAAACAAAGGAGTTGAAGTTGGCGTCACGGCAAGCACAGGAATTGCAGCGACACATATGGGCGGAACAACGATTCATTCTTGGAGTGGGCTTGGTATTCGTGATGAACTTACAGAATACGACCTTGAAGATTTAGAAAGTAAAAAATATTTATTTGAAAGATTTAAACATACTGATGTTTTGGTAATCGATGAGGTTTCTATGCTTCACCATTTTCGCTTGGATTTGATAGAAAGAATTGCACGACATTTAAAAAGAAATCAGCTTCCATTTGGTGGAATGCAAATTATTTTAGTGGGAGATTTTTTCCAACTTCCACCAGTCTCAAGAATGGGTGATAAAGAATCACATTTTTCATACAAATCTGAAACTTGGAAAAAATTAAATTTAAAAATTTGTTATCTTGAAGAGCAGTTTAGACATAAAGATGATAAGTTTATAAAAATTTTAAATGGAATTCGCGGAAATAATATGAGCGAAGAATCTTTGTCTCATTTAAAAAGCAGAAATAACGCAATTTTAAAAGGCGATATTGAGCCTACAAAACTTCACACCCACAATATAAATGTAGATACAATAAATGACACGGAGCTCAATAAACTTTCTGGGCAGATTTTTACATATCAAATGGAAGACAAGGGCAGAAAAGCACTTGTTGATGCACTTAAAAAAAGTTGTCTTGCACCGGAAGTTCTTCGCTTGAAAAAAGGTGCAAAAGTTATGTTTGTAAAAAATAATATGGAAGAAGGATATGCAAATGGGACTTTAGGAAAAGTAATTGAGTGCTCAAACTATGGACCCAAAATTATGCTCACTTCAGGAAAAATAATTACACCAGAAAAAGTAAATTGGGTTATAGAAGATGAGGGAAAAGTAAAAGCAACAATCACACAATATCCGCTTCGTTTGGCTTGGGCGATTACTGTGCATAAAAGTCAGGGAATGAGCTTGGACGCTGTTGAAGTAGATTTATCAAAATCTTTTGAAAGAGGAATGGGCTATGTTGCGCTTTCTCGTGTCAGAACTTTGGAAGGGCTTAGACTTATCGGATTAAATAAAAATGCATTACAGGTTCGCGAAGACATAATGATTTTTGATGAAGACTTGAAAGAATTATCAAATGAAGATAAAAGGTGGCTTTACTCAATGGACGAAAAAGAAATAAAACAAAAACAAGAAGAATTTTTGAAAAAAGTGGAACCACCGCAAGGTTCAAAAATAGATAAAAAGAAAAAGAGTAGAATCTCACCGATGCAAGAGACAAAAAATATGTTGGAGCAGGGGATGGGCATAAAAGAAATTTTACAAATAAAAGGGGTAAAAATAGGAACGATTTTGGACCATATTGAAAAAATAATTTCTGCCGAGCCAGACTTTAATATAAATCATTTGAAAGAAGAAATTCCTACTGGAAAATACAAAAAAATCTGGATGGCTTTTCGCGAACTTTATGGAGAAAATCGTGATTTTCTACTTGCACCTATTAAAAACAAACTTGGGATAGCATATACTTATGAAGAGTTGAGAATTGTAAGGCTATTTGTGAGAAGAAATTTGTAGTTTTGTTTATGGTATTGACACCTATATTTTCAATGCTACTATCTTAGATAGATTTGAACCATAATAAAAAATAAAATACCTATCAAAGAGATAGGTTAGTATATTATTAATCTTTTTTTTGTTATATAAATAAGCTGTCAAGGAGGTTGTATATGGGAAAAATAAAATGCTTACGGGATTTTTTGAATTGCCCTTTTCAAGGAAAGAAAATCTCTCTACTTAAAAAGAGCAGAAACAAGATGTATGAGATGGAGGTATCTCCTGAGTCCCACTGGATAGAAGATGACATAAAAAAGGCTATGGCATATGCAGCTCAAAAAAACGCTGTCATATGGTTTAATTTTGGGGGTATTATTGTCAGGGTACGTTCAGACTCTGATCCCGTGGCAATTACTAAGGAGTATTGCCGACTACAGTTACCGTTCAATTTAAATGAAGATAGAATGGTTGGTCCATAGTTAAAGAAAAGCATATAAATGGTACGGGATTTTATTCCGTACCATTTTTATATAGTAAAATTATTTGTTATAATATCTCTATATGAATCAAGAGCTAGAAAATATTAAAAAATATGTCCGTGCAGCAAATTATCTTTCTGTCGGGCAGATTTATTTACAAAATAATTTTTTACTAAAAGACCCTATATCTGGAAAGATCGGGCAAGGTAAACTCACTTTCGACGATATAAAAACAAGACTACTCGGACACTGGGGTACTTGTCCTGGTATCAATTTTACATACGGTTGTTTGAACAATTTAATTAAAAAAACAAACGCAAATATGATGTTTGTGCTTGGACCTGGACATGGTTTTCCTGCAATTCAGTCAAATGTTTTTCTTGAAGGAACTCTTGGTAAATATTATAAAGAAGCGCAAAAAACAGAAGACGGTATTGCTTACATTACGAAAAATTTTAGTTGGCCTTATGGTTTTCCAAGTCACTCAAGTCCTATGACGCCGGGAGTTATTCTTGAAGGCGGAGAGCTCGGATATTCTCTCTCAACTTCTTATGGCGCAGTTTTGGACAATCCAGATTTGATAGCTGTATGTCTTGTTGGAGACGGTGAACAAGAAACAGCTTCATCAGCGACAGCATGGCATTTAAATAAATTTATTGACCCTGCAAAAAATGGTGCGGTTTTGCCGATTCTTCATTTAAACGGATACAAAATTTCTGGCCCAACAATTTTCGGCAGAATGAAAAATGCCGATTTAAAATCTTTATTTAAAGGTTATGGATACGAACCAATAATAGTTGAAGGACACAATGATAAAGTTTATGAGAAAATGGTAAAAGCTTTGGACGCTGCCTATGCTTCGATAAAAGCAATTCAAAAAGAAGCGCGTGAAAATCCTGAAAAGCCACGAGAAGATTATTATAGATTTCCAATGATTGTTCTTAAAACCCCAAAAGGTTGGACAGGAATTAAATATTTAAAAGGTGAAAAAATTGAAGGCAAAGGAGACAAAATAGAGGGGAACTGTCTCTCGCATCAAGTTGTCGGTAAAGAAATGAAGACAGACAAGACCGAACTCAAAGCTTTGAATAAATGGATGAAATCATACAAATTTGAAGAGCTTTTTGATTCACAAAGTGGTTTTTCAAAAGACATAGAAGCAAATATTCCAAAAGAAGGTTTGAGAATGGGAGACAATCAAGTTGCTTTTGGAATTAAAAAAAGTGATTCTTCCCGAGATTTAATTTTGCCAAATATAGAAAAGTTTTTAACAAACATCGATAAGCCGGGTTCTGTGTCTGCCGGTGCTATGAATAAAATTGGTGAATATTTTGCAGAAGTTGTAAAACTAAATAAAGAAAAAAGAAATTTCAGACTATTTTCTCCGGATGAAACTTATTCAAATCGTTTGCAAGCAATTTTTACTGAAACCACGCGTGCTTTCACTGGAAAAATTGAAGAGTGGGATGCAGATATGTCGCGAGACGGAAGAGTGATTGAAATGCTTTCAGAAAATTCTTTACAGGGGCTTGCACAAGGCTATGCTTTGACGGGCAGGTTTGGAGTTTTTGCTTCATATGAATCTTTTATAATGATTGTCGCAAGTATGGCAGACCAATACAGTAAATTTTTGAAAATCGCCCAAGAAACAGAGTGGCGTGGTGATGTACCATCATTAAACTATCTTATTTCTTCAACTGGTTGGAGACAAGAACACAATGGTTTTTCACACCAGAACCCTGGATTTATGGGCGATATTCTTTTGAAAAAACATGAGTTTATAAATGTTTATTTTCCAGCAGACGCAAACGAAGCTGTTTTAATTGCAGAAAAATGTTTGGCTTCAAAAAATGAAATTAATCTTATTATTTCTGAAAAAACAGTTGAACCTGTTTGGCTCACACCTGCACAGGCAAAAGAAGAAGTAGATAAAGGAGTTTCAATTTGGGATTTTGCTAGTGACGAAAATCCGGATGTTGTAATTTGCGGTTGTGGACAATATCTTACAAAAGAAGCTTTGGCTGCGGTGCAGCTTATAAAACAAGAGGCACCAGAAATAAAAATAAGATTCTTAAATATATTAGAGCTTTCTCCAAATACTGTAAGTCATAAAAATAAACTTACAATGGAAGAGTTTGCACATTATTTTACAATGGATAAACCAGCAATTTTTAATTTCCACGGATATCCAGAAACACTCCAGCAAATTTTATTCTTCTACCAGAATAAAGCAGACAGACTCACAGTTCACGGTTATATAGAAAGCGGTTCTACAACAACACCACTTGATTTGCACATCAGAAACAAAACTGACAGATATAGTTTGCTAATCGAAGCAGTTCAAAAGGTTGCCGAAAATGGTGTTGTAGAAAAAGAAAAAGCGAAAAAAATAGTAGAAAAATATCAACAAAAAATAAAAGACCATAAAGAATATATTTTGAAAGTCGGGGATGATCCCGAAGAAATTTTGAAGTGGTCTTGGTAATGAAATTAATATGAAAAAATATCTAATTGTAAATACAGGTTCTGTTTCAGCAAAATATGCAATTTATGATGAAAAATCAGAATTGTTTTTTGGCCACTTTGAAATTGAAGCTGGTAAAGCTATAGTTACTTTTTATGTAGACGGAAATAAAAATAAACCTGTAACATTAAAAATTTCAGATGAAATTTTTAATAATTCTTTAGATTATTTTATTAAAGAAGCAATAAAAAATAATATAATTTATAAAAAAGAAGACATTTCTTCAATCAGTATCCGGGTTGTTTCTCCTGGTACATGTTTTCAATCAGACAGAATTGTTGGAGATATTTTTATGTCACAAATAACAGAAGAAAAAGAAGAAGCACCACGCCATGTTCCTGCTACATTAAAAGAAATAAAAGAAATAAAAAAAATATTTAGTAATACATCAATAATAGGTATTTCAGATAGTGCATATCACAAGGATGTACCTGATTTTGTAAAAAATTATGCTATTTCTCAAAAAATAGCGAAAGATTTAGATATTTATCATTTTGGTTATCACGGAATTTCTGTAAAATCTATTGTTAATAAATTAAAAAAGAATGGTCAACTTTCTAGTAAAGTAATAATCTGCCATTTAGGAGGTGGCTCAAGCGTTATAGCTATTAAGGATGGTAAAAGTTTTGATACTTCTATGGGTTATACACCTTTGGAAGGTCTCGTTATGTCGACTAGAGTTGGAGATATCGATCCAGTTGCCGTGATGTATTTAGGACAAAAATTGGGTAAAGATAGTACAGAACTCGAAGCTTATTTTAATAATGAATGTGGTATTTTAGGACTTTCTGGTGGAAAGAGTTCTGATATTAGAGATTTATTAAAACTTGAAGAAAATGGTGATAAAGATGCCAAACTAGCATTAGAAAAATTCGTGATGAGTATTAAAAAATATATTGGTGCCTATATTGCAGAGATGGGCGGAGTTGATACTTTAGTATTTTCAGGAACTATAGGTGAGAGGTCATATATTATGCGAGATAGAATTTGTAAAAATCTTGAATATTTTGGAATTATTCTTAATAAAAAATTAAACAATAAAACTGTAAGTGATGATAAAAAAATAAGCTCATTTTTCTCCCCAGTAAAAGTTTTGGTTGTTTGTACCGATGAGATGAATCAGATAGCAAAAGAAACACTAAAATTTTTTGAAATAAAATAAATTAAAAGAGCGGCCACCAAGTGGCCGCTCTTTTAATTTATGATAATCCTATATATTTAATCATTTCCGCCTCCAAAGCATTAATTTTTTCTTTTGATATATAGTGAACATTCATATGTTCTCTCATATATTGAAGCCCTTTTGTTAGCTCAGCTGCGTCAATACCCTTATCTATATCTCTTTCTTCATCCATATCGCCTCTAAAAATTTCTTCAACTTTGTCTAATTCCCTAACTGTAAAATTATGCAAACTGTATAAATTACTTCTTACTTTTTTCCATTCGATTTTTGTAACTCTTGGTTTTGGTGTGTTGAAAAATAATCCCATAATTATTTAATTAATTTTAATAAATTAACAATTTTCATATTATATTGTACCACTTTTATAAAATATTAAAAGAGCGGTCACTTGGTGGCCGCTCTTTTAATTTATAATCTATTTTTTTCCTTTCTTATTTAACATTTCTCTCACCACAGCTTGAGCTCCTGCAAGTCTTGCAATAGGAACTCTAAATGGTGAACAAGAAACATAATTCAATCCTTCTCTATGACAGAATTCAACTGTTTTTGGTTCTCCACCATGCTCTCCGCAAATACCAACTTTCAAATCTTTTTTTACACTTCTACCTTTTTTAATTGCAATTTTGATAAGTTGACCGATACCTTCCTGATCCAAAACTTCAAATGGATCATAGGCAAAAATATCTTGGTTAACATATTCTTTTAAGAATTTACCTGCGTCATCTCTTGAAAGTCCAGCACCCATTTGTGTAAGATCATTTGTTCCAAATGAGAAGAATTCAGCACCTGCCTCGACTATTTTATCAGCAATCAAAGCTGCACGAGGAACTTCAATCATTGTTCCAATCTTGTATTCAATTTTAATTTTTGATTCTTTTATTTTTGCTTCAACAATTTTTACAATTCTGTCTTTCAAAATTGAGAATTCTTTTGTTGTAGCGACAATAGGAATCATTATTTCTGGTTTAACAGATTTTACTTTTTTGTTTTTCTTTACTTCAATTGCTGCGTCAATGATTGCCATTGCTTGCATATCGTAAATTTCAGGATAGGTGATAGCAAGTCTGCAACCTCTATGTCCAAGCATTGGATTGAATTCGTGTAAATCTTCGATCTTTGCTTCAAGTGTTTTTACATCAACCTTCATTTCTTTTGAAAGTTCTTCGATATCTTTCTTTTCTTTTGGTAAGAATTCATGAAGTGGAGCATCTAAAAGTCTGATAGTAACTGCAAGTCCGTCCATAGCTTCAAATAATCCTGCGAAATCTCCTTTTTGATATGGGTACAATTTTGCTAAAGCTTTCTTTCTTGCTTCAAGGTCTCCTGCAAGAATCATCTCTCTTACAGCTTTAATTCTGGCACCCTCAAAAAACATGTGCTCAGTTCTGCAAAGTCCAATACCTTCTGCACCAAATTTTCTAGCGACTTCGGCATCATGTGGAGTATCAGCGTTTGTTCGCACACCAATTTTTCTGAATTTATCTGACCAATTCATCAACACTCCAAAATTTCCGAGAAGGGAAGCATCCTGTGTTCCAAGTTTTCCCTCATAAACTTTCCCTGTAGAACCATCAAGAGAAATAAATTCTCCTTCTTTTATAACAATTCCTTGGCTTTTAATTGTAAGTGTTTTTGCCTTTTCATCGATTGAAATATCTGCACAACCAGCGACACAACATGTTCCCATACCTCGTGCGACAACCGCAGCGTGAGATGTCATACCACCTCTTGCAGTCAAAATTCCTTTTGAAGAATGCATACCATCAATATCTTCAGGTGATGTTTCTGTTCTAACAAGAATTACATCAAGACCTGATTTTGCTTTTGCAAATGCTTCACTTGCTGTGAATACAACTTCTCCGACGGCTGCTCCTGGAGATGCTGGAAGTCCTTGTGCGATTACTCTTGCTTTTGAAACAGCGATTGGGTCTAGCTGTTTGTGTAGAAGTTGATTCAATTGGTTTGGGTCAATCCTCAGTAGTGCGGTCTCAAGTGAAATAAGTTTTTCTTTTACCAAGTCCACTGCAATTTTTACAGAAGCTGCAGCTGTTCTTTTACCATTTCTTGCCTGAAGAATATAAAGCACACCTCTTTCAATTGTAAATTCCATATCTTGCATATCTTTGTAATGTTTTTCAACTTTATTACAAATGCCTACAAGTTCTTTGTAAATTTTTGGGTTTGCTTTTGCTAGCGTTGCGACTGAAAGGGGAGTTCTGATACCAGCGACGACATCTTCTCCTTGTGCGTTCATTAAATATTCTCCGTAGAATTTTGCTTCTCCTGTTGAAGGATTTCTTGTAAAGCAAACACCTGTTCCAGAATCGTCTCCAAGATTTCCGAAGACCATTGCTTGAATATTTACAGCGGTTCCGATAAGTCCTTTGATGCTATTTATTTCTCTGTATCTTATTGCGCGATAATTGTTCCAAGAATTAAAAACAGCATTAATAGCCAAATACATTTGTTTGATAGGCTCTTGTGGAAATTCTATACCTTTAACAGCTTTTATTTTTGCTTTATATTTTGTAACAATTTCTTTCAAATCGTCGGCAGTAAGGTCTGTATCGTATTTTGCACCTTTTGTATCTTTTACAGATTCCAAAATATGTTCAAAATCTCCGTGGCCCATATCCATAACAACATTTCCGAACATTTGGATAAGTCTTCTGTATGAATCCCAAGCAAAACGAGGATTGTTTGTAACTTTTGAAAGTCCAACAACAGATTTGTCATTTAGACCAAGGTTTAAAATTGTGTCCATCATTCCTGGCATTGATGCGAATGCACCCGAGCGAACAGAAACAAGAAGTGGATCATTTGCATCTCCAAGTTTTTTGCCCATTTTCTTTTCAAGCTCAGCGAGTTTGATATCCGTTTGTTTTTTTACTTCAGCATTTATTTTCTTACCAACTTCATAATAAAGTGCGCAAGCTTCAGTACTAATAGTAAAACCTGGGGGGACATTGATTCCCAAATTTTTCATTTCGGCTAAGTTCGCACCTTTTCCTCCAAGGATTTCTTTCATATCCTTGTTTCCTTCCTCAAACGCATAAACGTATTTCTTGTTTTTTGCCATTTTTAAATAATTAAATCTAATAAAATTAATAAATTAAAAAACATCCTTTCAGGTGTTTTCTAACTCATTTGCACTTAACAATAAGTTATATGAGTATTATACAAAATTTTTCTAAAAAAATATAGCATTTTTGTATTGACATTAAAAAAATGATAATGTAAAAAATGTTTAGGGCGATTTTGCTTCGCAAAATCGCCCTCAATATTTATGAACACACTTTTGACTTACCTAGTTGTAAGAGTAAAATTATTTTTATAATAATCTAATCATAAAGTAATGGACGAAAAATGTTCACAAATCTAAATACTATTGACATTTGGTGCTATTTATTATACAGTCAGTAAAATGTTTTCATGTTCAAACGAACATGATTTTTTAAAGTAAGCCAAAAGGAGGCTTTATGACAAGTATAGAATTTGATTTTATTTGTTTTATTTGTTTTGCAATATTTGGTTTAGTAATAGGGGTTATCGTTGCTGACATATTTTTTAAAAAATTGATAATAAGGAATAGCATCTCAGTAGATATAATTTACTTTATATCAGCAGTAATAAGTATTTTTGGATTTATGTTTTTCGAAGTTCTCGGCAAAGAGGCCCTGCCATATATTTCGATCCTTTTTGTGTTTTGTGCAATTGGGATGATGACATGGGTATTTATTATTAGTCATTCTTATAAAATTCTAGAAAATAAACAAAAAACGGCGAATTAAAACCTCGCCGTTTTATTATTGACAAAATCACAAAATACCTGTATAAATTAGTTGGGAGGACATTAAAAACAAGTAAAATAAAATCAAACAATTCTGAAATTCAATTAAAAGGGGGTAATATGCTAAGAAATAAGCACGGTTTGGCCCGTTGGATTGAATGGTCATTAGTAATATTGACCATTCAGGTTTTATATTTAGTTCAGTTCATATTAACAAATTATGGAATGCCCACAGTAGGTAGGGTACTGCTGGACACAGATTATAACCACCATCAATTGTGGTGGAATTTAGGTTTCGAAATAAGTAGGTGGGCCGAATTAATAATTTTGCCCATTGCTTTGGGGCTAACAATGCTTTTAATAGAAGCATTTGGGGAAATGACCAAGTCTATCCGTATGGGCCTTTTGCTCGGAATATCAATCGGCATATATTTCGGGGTAAAAATGGGGCTGTTCCCTTTCTTGTATGTTATTGGTTTTATAACAATAATATCAGGGATATTTATAAAGGGTGATATTGGGTATGATTTTGAAGAAGGAATCGGCGGAGGATTTGCTCTGGTTATAGGAGTGTTTACCGCTGTTGGGTGTTTTGCTGGGCTGTTGCCTGGCATAATATTTGCAGCGAGCTCTTTTATTGTGGCGGCAGTGTTATATGTTACGGCCACCTCAGTAAAGAGCGCAATAATCAACAAGTTCACTCCAAGCCGAGTGAACAGAAAGAATTAGAAAAGAATAAGTCAGACCCGCTTCGTGTCACACGAAGCGGGTCTTTTTATTTTTTAAAATATTTTTTGCACAAAAAGTTATCCACAATTTATTTATTTTTAATCTTTATGATATTATGTTTTTTGAATTGTTTTTAAAAATAATAATGTAAATATATTTATGAAAAAATCTAGTGAATATTTCCTGTGCTTTATATTTATTATATTATTTAGCTTTTGTGCAAAATTTGTATTTGCCAACGTAAATGTTAGCGATGATGTTATCTCTACTACCTCTGTTATTACAGTATTGGGAAACAATGTCCTAAGTTCGTCTACAGAAAACATAATAAATGCTAGTATCGTAATTAGTGATGATAATGATTCGACAATATCCTTAGCTGATACTACAGATGTAGGTATGGAGGTGAATGGAAACATTGCTTTAACTGAGAATAATAGCAATTTATTTCCTGTAGAAAAAAATAATATTTT